>NZ_JBQSVB010000008.1:0-223826 GCF_052376015.1 Ewingella sp. AOP8-B2-18 | reverse complement strand
ATAAATGAAGCTCTCTTTTCGAAAGGAATCGATAGAACACCAGCAGACTAAGTGGATTGGTAAAGCATTATTAACCCCCTCTGCCCCAGCTTGGCTAGTTTTGGGATTGTCACTTCTCTTTTTAACGATCTTCATTGCAGCGTTAACCCTCTGCAACTACACCCGCCGTATAAACGTCTTTGGTGAGATAACCAGCGAACCTCGCTCAGTGAACATTTTCGCGACTCAGCAAGGGTTTATTTCAGACCGTTTTGTAAAGGTCGGTGATGTGGTTAAAAAGGGAGATCGTCTCTATCAGATCGATTTTAGCAAAGTTACCCACGGTGGCAATTTCAGCATTAAGACCCGGGAAGCAATAGAGTCGCAGCTGGTTCAAATAGAAAAGATTATCGACAAACTGCAAAAAAATAAGCAGCTGACCGTCGATAATTTACGAACGCAGAAACAGCATTACGAATTGGCCCATAGCCAATCCTTATCGTTCCTCATGGACGCCCGCAAGGGAGCGCAATTCGCTAAAGAGACCATGAAGAATTACTCGGATTACCATCTAAGAGGGCTTACCACGAAAGACCAACTGAGCGCGCAAACCTATAGTTATTATCAGCAGCAGAACAGCGTTCAGATACTGTCTAATCAGCGAATTCAAGAGTCACTACAGATAACCAACCTTGCTACGGAAATAGTCACTCGGGCGGCAGATTTCGACAACCAAATATCTCAGTCCCAGCTTGAACACAATAGCCTGCAACGGCAGCTAGCAGAATCTGATGCCAACAGCACGCGGATCATTGAGGCCCCGGCGGATGGCCGCATTGAGTCACTGAGCGTAACCCGCGGGCAGATGGTCAATCAAGGCGACAGTCTGGCGCAGCTTATACCCAGCACCTACTCGACCTACTACTTAGTGCTGTGGCTGCCAAACTCTAGCGTGCCTTATATTTCGCAGGGAGAGAGCGTAAATATTCGCTATGAAGCCTTCCCGTTCGAGAAATTTGGTCAGTTTCATGGCCAAATTGAGAGCATTGCCTACGTGCCGGCTTCAGCCCAAGAGATGGCAACCTATAGCAACTCCCCTATCGGCCAGCCCAATCGACAGGGCGAGGCTTACTACAAAGTGATGGTGGCTTTAACGGAAACTCACTTTCGCCATCAGAATAAAACCTTGGCGCTTTCGAGCGGCATGAAGGCCGAATCCACCCTGTTTTTGGAGAAAAGGCCGCTCTATCAATGGTTGTTTTCGCCCTTTTACGGCATCCGAAAAAGCGTCGCTGGGCCGGTAAATGGATAAAAGCTTTTTTAACGATCTCAGTGCAAAACTGAATCTATCCTGGCGGCGCAAAGTGCCACAGATATTGCAGACCGAGGCCGCGGAGTGCGGATTAGCGAGTCTGGCAATGGTGTGCCACTACTACGGCGCGCGTATCGACCTCTTCAATCTTCGCCAGCAGTTTGGGCTCTCCTCTCACGGTGCCACGATGTCGATGCTGATAGACGCAGCCAGCAGCTTAAAAATGAAAAGCCGGGCTTTATCTCTTGATCTTGAAGAGATTAATGCCTTGAAAACCCCCTGCATTTTACATTGGGATATGAACCATTTTGTGGTGCTTATCGCCGTGCGTCGCGGGCGGGTGGTCATTCATGACCCGGCGTTTGGTCGCAGAGTCTTGGGTATTCAGGAGGTGTCGAAACACTTCACCGGCATGGCGTTAGAGCTGTGGCCAGATAGCGAATTCACTCCCGTCACCAAGCGTAGCAAACTGAGTTTTCGCCTTCTGTTATCCAATATTGGCGGCTTGAAAGGCGCATTGATCAAGATTTTCGCGCTGTCGGTAGTGATTGAAAGTATTAATCTGCTCATGCCGGTGGGCACCCAGCTCATTATGGATCACGTGATTCTGGCGAGTGACCACAACCTGCTGTCTCTGATTTGCATCGGGCTGCTATTTTTTATTTTGTTCCGAACGGCTATCTCAATGCTGAGGTCGTGGACATCAATAGTGATGGATGCGGTTATTGACATCCAATGGGTAGCCGGTGTTTTTGACCATTTGATCAAGCTTCCCCTCTCCTATTTCGAGAAACGCAAACTTGGGGATATTCATTCTCGGTTTGGCTCTTTAGAAATTATTAGAACCACTTTCACCACCAGCATAGTAAATAGCATTATCGATACCATCATGACCGTTGGCGTATTTATCATGATGCTGTTTTATGGCGGCTGGTTAGTGTGGGTGGTACTGGGTTTCACGACCCTCTATATCATTTTACGTTTATCAACCTACAACTATTATCGCCAACTCTCTGAAGAGCAGTTAGTCAAAGGAGCCAAGACTGACTCTCATTTTATGGAAACCCTATATAGCATCAGCACCATTAAATCTCTGGATCTGGCGGGTTCGCGCTCACAATTTTGGATGAATCTAAACGCCGATACGGTGAATGCCGATATTAAACTCACCAAAATGAATATGCTGTTTGGCGGCATAAACTCACTGATTGCCACCCTCGATCAGGTGGTTATTCTGTGGCTAGGAGCCTCTCTGGTGATTGAAAATCAGATGACATTAGGCATGTTTGTGGCCTTCAACGCCTACCGTGGTCAGTTTTCTGAGCGCGCCTCAAGCCTCATCGATATGCTGCTGGCCCTGCGAATGCTCAGCCTGCATAACGAAAGAGTCTCAGACATCGTGCTTTCTGATAAAGAAAAACAGATGCCCAGCCAGGCTGTATTTCATGTTGGAAAAGCACTCTCTTTCGATGTCCACCAGTTGTCTTACCAATATGACGACATTTCAAAGCCATTAATTAGGGATATGAGTTTTCATATTCATTCCGGCGAAAGCGTGGCAATAATCGGTCCGTCGGGCATTGGCAAGACAACATTAATGAAATTGATGTGCGGATTATTAGTACCGACATCAGGAACGCTGCGGGTTGATGGTGTAGATATACATGCCATAGGTATTAATAATTATCGCAAATGCATCGCCTGTGTGTTGCAAGACGATAAACTTTTGGCCGGTTCAATTGCGGAAAATATCGCCGGATTTACCTCGTCTGCTGATAATCAGTGGATTGAAGAGTGCGCGCAGCGCGCCAATATTCACGAAGAGATCATTACCATGCCGATGGGTTATGAAACCTTAATTGGCGAGCTGGGCGGAAGTTTGTCCGGAGGCCAGAAACAGAGATTGCTGATTGCCCGAGCCTTGCATCGCCGCCCGAGCATCCTCTTTATGGACGAAGCCACCAGCCATCTCGATCTTGATAACGAAGCCTGTATTAACGCGGCGATCTCAGCGCTGCACATTACCCGAATCATTATTGCCCATCGCCCATCAACCATAGCTTCAGCAGGAAGAGTCATCAGGCTTGAACCTCCCGCCTTTTGACCCTCACTTTCGCCTTTAACCGCCCTGCTTTACGGTGTATGGATCGCGCCATTCGGCAAACGGCTTTGGGTCCATTCATGTGGGCGATAGACCACCGGGAATTCCTCTGCGGCTTTAGCATCGAAGCCGACGCCGATCCCTGCCTTTTCAATTGGATAGAAGTAGCCACCTTCGGGTTTCACTGCGTCCGGGAACACGCGCTGGGTGTTAGCGGGATAGGCCACGAACTCCTGAATCGCCGCGTTGTGCAGATGAATGTTCAGATGGGTATTCACCGCCGCGCCGATCGGCGTCATGTCCGGCGGGCAATGCCAGGCAAGGCGCACGCCGAAGCTTTGGCAGAAGCTCCCCAGCTTGAGGGCCGGGGTGATACCGCCAATCTGTGAAACGTGGCAGCGGATAAAATCAATGCGGCGATTGATCACCAAATCTTTCCACTCGGCCGGGTTGTTGAACAACTCACCGGTCGCCAGCGGCACGGCGGTTTGATTGCGGATCTGCTCCAGCCATTCGTTTTGGTGCGGCGGTAGGATATCTTCGATGAAGTACGGGCGGTAGGCTTCCACCTGTTTGGCGAACTGCAAAGCCTGCTGCGGGAATAAGCGCTCATGGACGTCGTGCAAGATATGGAAGCGATTGCCGTATTTCTCGCGCAGCGCTTTGAACATCGCCAGCGTGTTGTCCATGTACTGATCTTGGTCGTAGTACGCGCCCTCGGTCGGATTTTTGGTACCGTGGAAGTCCTGCGCGTTGCCGCCGTAAAACCCCAGCTGGCAGCGAATATGGCGATAGCCTTCCGCCAGCAGGCGATCTACTTCAGCATACAATCCTTCCAGCGTGTCACTGGCCGCGTGGCTGTAAGCGGTGATCGCGTCTTTAGATTTCCCGCCAAACAGTTGGTAGAGCGGCATATCCGCCAGTTGGCCTTTAATGTCCCACAGCGCCATATCTATTCCCGCCACAGCGTTGTTCATCACCGGGCCATTGCGCCAGTAAGCGTTGACCATCATCATCTGCCATAGGTCTTCAATATGGTTGGCGTCGCGGCCTATCAGCAGCGGCTTAAGGTACTCATCCACCATCAGTTTTACCGCCAGCGGGCGCTGCTGGAAGGTCGCGCAACCCAGTCCGCGAATGCCTTTATCTGTCTCAATCGTCACCACCACCAGATTATGGCGATCGGGGCGAGTTATCTGGCATTCAATATTTGTAATAAGGGTGGGCTGCATAATTTATTCCTCGGTGGCTCACATAAAACTGCTCTTAAAAAGCTATTTATCGAGTAACCATGATGGATGGAAATAATCTGATTTCATCAATTTCACCCTATTTTAAACCCTGTTGTAAACCTTAAATTTAATTCATTTTAAATGGTTTGGCATTCAGCATCGAAGATCAGTAAAAACCATACCAATTTGCTATAACCTCCACAAATCACCGCCGTTCAGGGTGGTTTTGTGAGTTGTATCATGTTTTATTGGTTTGTTTTTGTCGGCATGGAACATTAGTATTCCATGCTATTCACGTCATTATTTTCGACTTCATAATAATAACTGTTCGCAGTGGGGTTTTTATGGCAAAAACAGAAGCAATGCAGAAAATTATCCAGCTTGTGGGTGGGCCAGAAAATATTAATAAAGTCTGGCACTGCATGACTCGGCTGCGTTTTGATCTGATTGATGAAAATAAAGTGGCGTGGCAGGAAATTAAAGCCCTGCCCGGCGTATTAGGTGCGCAAAGCCAAAGTGAGCAGGTGCAAATCATCATCGGCCCGAAGGTGAATGAGTGGTATGAGGAGATAGTCAGCCATCTTAAGCCAGTGACGCTGGAAAAAGCCGATAAACCGAAAGCGCGTAAAGGGCTGGTGTCGCTGTTTATGGATACCGTCTCCGGCGTTTTTGGCCCAATCGTTCCGGCCATCGCGGGCGCGGGTATGATCAAAGGTCTGCTGGCCGGGCTGATCGCGCTGAAAGTGATTTCAGCCAAGAGCGACACGGTGATGGTTATCGACCTGATCGCCAGCGGGGTGTTTTACTTCCTGCCCTTCTTCCTCGCGGTGTCTGCGGCGAAAATCTTTAAAACCAATGAATATTTAGCCGCGGCGGTAGCAGCCTGCCTGATGTACCCAACGCTTATCGACGCCGCCAAGGCACTGGCCAGCCACACGCCGGGCGCGGCCAGCGCGATTTACTTTATGGATGTCATTCCGGTCTCGGTGTTTAACTACTCGGCAAGCGTGATCCCGGTGATTTTCTCGGTTCTGGCGCTCAGCTACATTCACCGCTGGGTAGACAGGTTTATGCCGGACGTGCTGAAGACCGTGTTCACCCCAACGCTGACGCTGTTTATCGCCGCGCTGGTGTCGCTGTCCGTGATTGGACCGGCGGGCATTTACCTCGGCAAGCTGCTGGCTTTCTTCATTCAGGGGCTGTTTGACGTCTCGTCGGTGTTCGCGGGCTTTATTGTCGGTGCCATCCGGCCAGTGGCAATTTTGACCGGCATGCACCATGCCATGACGCCGATTGCCTTGCAGAACTTCACCGATCAGGGCTGGGATATGTTGATGCCAATGATGTTCATGGCCAACATGGCGATTGCCGGTTCCACCTTCGCCATCTACTTCCACGTGAAAACTCGCGAGGAGAAGACGCTGGTAATTTCCGCCGCCGTCTCTGGCTTACTGGGAATTACCGAGCCAGCGCTGTTTGGCGTGTTGACCCGCTATAAGAAAGCCTTTATCGCTACCACCATCAGCAGTTCGATTGCCTCGGCCTTCATCGCTTTCTTCGGCGTGCGGCTGTATGGCTATATCCTGTCGAGCATTTTCAGCCTGCCGGCCTACATCGGCCCTTACTTTATCTACATCCTGATGGGGGTGACTATCGCGCTAGTGCTGTCATTTACCCTGACTTATATGCTGGTGGTAAGAGGCGATAAAATCTCAGAATCACAAAATCCTGAGATTATAGCATCCCAGGATTCACACTAAGTGACAGGCCACTCGATGCCCCGCTTCGCCAATGGCGCGCAGCAGGGGCACTTCCTGGCGACAACGCTCGGTGGCTAGCGGGCAGCGCGTGTTGAAGCGACAGCCTGACGGCGGCTGCGACGGGTCAGGGATCTCACCTTTGGCCATCGCCACCGGCACGCTGCCGGGCTCTAAACTCGGCACCGCAGCCAGCAGAGCCTGAGTGTAAGGATGCAGCGGCTGGCGGAACAGGGTGTCGCGATCGGCCGTTTCGACAATCTGCCCGAGATACATCACCGCCACGTCATCACACAGGTGCTCCACCACCCCAAGGTCGTGGGAGATAAACAGGAAAGTGACGCCGTGGTCATCGCGCAAATCTGAAAAAAGATTGATGATTTGCGCCTGAATCGACACGTCCAGCGCCGAGATAGGTTCATCGGCAATGATAAAGTCTGGTTGCAGGATAAGCGCCCGGGCGATACCAATGCGCTGACGCTGCCCGCCGGAAAACTCGTGTGGGAAACGGTTGTAGTGCAGCTCGGATAAGCCGCAAATCTTCATCACCTCCAGCACTTTGCTGCGCAGCTCGCCCGGCGCGCACAGCTTGTGCTCAAGCATCGCTTCGCCGATGGCATCACCCACGCGAATTCGCGGGTTCAGCGAGCTATAGGGATCCTGAAATACCAGCTGGATTTTTGGCCGCAGGGCTTTCAGCTGTTTGGGCTTCAGTGCCGAGAGGTCTTCGCCGCGAAACTTCACGCTGCCCGCCGTCTTGTCATATAAGCCGAGCAGGGTTCTGCCGACCGTGGTTTTGCCACTCCCCGACTCCCCCACCAGCCCAAAGATAGAGCCTTTGCGGATGTTGAAACTCACACCATCCACCGCGCGAAGCTGGCCGGTCACCTGCCCGAACACGCCATTTTGGATTGGAAAATGCTTTTTCAGGTCTTTCACTTCGACCAAATATTCTGTCTTCACGGCTGTACCTCTAATGGCGACGCGGTGGCAAGCCCGCTGGCGGGCAAACCACTGTAGAAACAGGCGGCCTGACGGGTCTCCCCCACCAAAGCCGGAATGCCCTGACGGCAACGTTCGGTGGCTTTGGCGCAGCGCTCGGTAAATGCGCAATATGGCGGCAGCGCGGTAAGGCTCGGCACCTGACCGGGGATGGAATATAAGCGGCGGCGGCGTTCGCCGGGCACTGGCCTTGAGGCAATCAGCCCCTGCGTATAAGGGTGCCGCGGGTTGCGCAGCACGTCGGCGGTCGGCCCCTGCTCGACGATTTTCCCGGCGTACATCACCACCACGTGGTCAGCCATTTGGGCGATAACGCCGAGGTCGTGGGTGATGAGCATCAGCGCCATGTGCTGGCGCTGGGCCTGTTCGCGTAGCAAGGTGAGGATCTGCGCCTGCACGGTGACATCCAGCGCGGTGGTCGGCTCGTCGGCAATCAGCAATTTAGGTTTGCAGCTCAGCGCCATGGCTATCATCACGCGTTGCAACATGCCGCCGGAAAGTTGGTGCGGGTAGCTTTCCATCAGGCTTGCGGCGCGGGCTAAGCCGACTTCCGTCAGCAAAGCCGTGGCCTTAGCCCATGCGGCTTTGGGTTTATCCCCGAGATGGCGAATCAAGGGTTCGACCAGCTGCTCGCCGATGGTCAGCACCGGGTTCAGCGCGCTCATTGGCTCCTGGAAAATCATCGCCAGCTCGTTGCCGCGCAGATCCGCCATGCGGGAAGGCCGCAGGGTCAGCAGATTGGTGCCCTCGAACCAGATCTCGCCGGAGTCGATGCGTGCCGACTGCGGCGGCAGTAGCCCCATCAACGACATGGCGGTGACGCTTTTGCCGCAGCCGGACTCACCGACCACGCCGACCGTCTGGCCGGGCATCACGTCGAAACTCACGCCTTGCACCGCACGCACTCTGCCCTGCTCGCTGGAAAACGACAGCGACAGGTTGTTAAAACTGACTAAAGGTTGCGTCATGGCGTTAACCCCGCTTCATTTTTGGGTCTAAGGCGTCACGCAGCCCGTCGCCCAGCACGTTAATCGCAATCACGGTGAGGAAGATGGCAATGCCCGGCGGCATCCACAGCCACGGACGGCGCTGGAAGTCGATCAGACTGTTGGCGGCATCCATCATGTTGCCCCAGGAGGCCATCGGCGGCACCACGCCCAAACCGAGGTAGCTCAGCGCGGACTCCATCAAAATGGCGTTGGCAACGGCCATGGTGGCCATTACTACCAGAATCGGTACCGTGTTCGGCAGTAAGTGACGGAACACGCGACGGCGGGAAGAGAGCCCCAGCACCTGCGTCGCCAGCATAAACTCGCGCTCGCGCAATGAGAGGATCTGCCCGCGCACCAGGCGCGCCAGCTTCGGGCATTCGATCAGGCTCAGCATCACGATCACCATATAGATGCGCGAGTCCGGCGAGAAATCCAGCTCGGACAGCATCGCGCCCATTACCAACAGCAAAGGCAAAGTGGGAATGGTCATCATTAGGTCGGCAAGGCGCATGACGATTTTGTCGGTCAACCCGCCGACATAGCCGGAAAGCGCCCCGAGCAGATAGCCCAGCGTCACCGAGAGCAGCATGGTCAGCAGGCCGATAACCAGCGAGATGCGCCCGGCCAGTAGCAGGCGGGTATAGATATCGCGGCCCAAAAAGTCGGTCCCTAGCCAGTGCTGGGCATTAGGGGCTTTGTTGATCATCAGGGCGTCAGTGGCTTCATCGCGCCACGGGGAAAACATCGGGCCAAACACGCACCACAGCGCCATAACCGTCAGCAGAATGAGGCTAAACATTGCCAGCGGATTGCTGCGTAATGCCTTCCACGCCTGATGCAGTGGTGAAGGCGTGGCCTGCGCCAGCGCGGGGATTTGCGCCTTACGCAGCCGACGCTGGCTGGAGAACAGAGAAATTAACATTATGACTTCACCCGAATACGTGGATCAGCCCAGGCATAAAGCACGTCAGCGATCAGGTTGCCAAGGATGGTGAGCACCGCCAAAAACAGCGTGAATCCCATTAATACCGGGTAATCGCGGGCGGCCAGTGAGTCGATATTGATATGCCCGGCTCCCGGCCAGTTAAAGACCTTCTCGGTGATGATCGCGCCAGAAAAGAGCCCCGGCAGCTCAAAGCCCATCAAGGTAATGAGCGGCAACAGCGCGTTGCGTAGGGCATGCTTGAAGATAACCGTTCTTTCGCGCAGCCCTTTGGCGCGGGCGGTACGGATGAAGTCCATCCGAATGACATCCAGCATGCTGGCGCGGAAATAGCGTGTCAGGCTTCCTGCTTGCAACATGACCAACGCGAGCACCGGCAGGATCAGGTGTGCCGCAACCTGCATCACCCAGGGCCACCCTGTCGCATCGCTGCCGGTATTGGTCATGCCGCCAACCGGCAACCAATGTAAGTCCACGGCAAACCATTTGATGAGCAGCAAACAGAGGAAGAAGGTGGGGAAAGACATGGCGGCGAAAATCACCACGCTGACCACGTGATCAAACAGCGAATAAGGTTTCAACGCTGAGACAATGCCCACCGCCAGCGCGATGCCCCAATAGAGCACCATGGAGATCCCGGCTAGCAGGAAGGAGTTCCAGATATATTGATTGAGCAGCTGGCTGACGGGAATTTGATATTGCAGCGAAAAGCCGAGGTTGCCCTGCAGCAGCTGGCCCAGCCAGCGGAAATAGCGGGTAAACACCGGCTGATCGAGGCCGTAAAGCGCTTTGAGTTCGGCGGCACGTTGCGCCGTCAGCGTCACGTTGCCATCAATGAAATCGCCGGGAGTTAACGCAAACAGCATGAAGATCAACAGCGAGGCGAGGAACAGCATCGGGATGGTTTGCAGCAATCGCCGCAGAATGAAATTTCTCATGACGTTCTCATTGCCACTGCCGATCAATGACCGGCAGTGGCGTTATTTCTGATTATTTAACCACTTTCACATCTGGCAGGCTTCCCGTCAGACCGTTGTAGATATCCGGTTTGAAGCCTGTGACCCGTGCGCTACTGGCCGAGAGAATTTTATGGTTTGCCAACAGAATCACCGGCGGATCGTTCGCCAATACCTGATACAACTTATGGTAAATCGGCTTACGTTTTTCAATGTCCAGTTCAGCATTGGCCTGATGGATCAGTTCATCTACCTGCGGGTTATTGTACCCACCCTGAGTGGCGGCTTCTTTGCTATAGAAATCCCACACACCGTCGTGCGGATCGTTCAACGTACTGGTGCTAAAGGAGGCCAGATCGTAGTTGCCCGCCTTGCGTTGGGACATCAGCGCGTTGAAGTCCAACACCTGAGGTTTGAGCAGCACGCCAATCTGGCGGTAGTTCTCTTTGGCAATCGGGATCAGCGCGTCGTTCAGCACTTTCTTGCTGACCAGCAGCGTCAGTTCAAGGCGCTTGCCGTCTTTCTCACGGATGCCGTCAGAGCCAACTTTCCAACCCGCTTCGTCCAGCAGTTTCTTGGCCTGAGCCGCGTCGTATTTGTATTGATTCACGCCCTCGGCGTTGTAAGCCCAAGAGATTGGCGAGATCGGCTCATTGGCTACGGTACCGTAGCCCTGATAGACCACGTCGACCAATTTTTGGCGATCAAGACCGTAGATCAGCGCCTGACGGACTTTGACATCTTGCAGGGCCGGGCGGTGGAAGTTGAACTCAATCTTGCTGTAATCGCTGGAACCATAAAGGTTGATGTTGGCGAAGCCCAGTAGCTTGAGCTGCTCGATATCGTCTGGGCGCGAGGTAAAGGCGTCGTAGTCGGTGTCACCGGTCTGGAACAGCTGGAAGTTAGTCGATGGGTTGGTCACGCGATAGATAAAGCGCGGCGTTGGCGGCACGCCTTTATAGTAATGGGTGTTGGCGTGGAAACGGATCTCCTGCCCAGGAATGTATTTTTCGTAAACATACGGGCCATTGCCCAGCGGCTTGCCGTGCAAGGTTCTCAATTCATCGAGATTGCCGCGGGAATAGCCTTTGCCGTAATAGGCTTTTGACAGAACCGGGCCGCCGATTTTTTGCAGCGTCGTGGCGCCCGCCTCTGTGGTGGTCACTTGCAGGGTCTGCGGGTCGATCACCTTCAGGCCAGATACGCTATCTACTTTACCGGCTTTGTAGTCATCACCGCCGACGATATGGGCTAATGAAATGTCGGTGTCGCCATCATATTTCGGGTCATAAAGTACGGTCAGCGTGAACGCCACGTCTTCAGCGGTTAACGGCGATCCGTCGCTGAAAGTCAGGTTAGGATGAAGCTTGATGGTGTAGGTTTTTCCATCGGGGGATACGGTCCAGCTTTCAGCTAAACCTGGGACAGATTCGCCGTGACTGTTTAAATCGATCAGTCGGGCAAAAATCACGTTAGTGACGTTTTCGTCCCAACCGTTGACGAAGAAGTAAGGGTTAAAAATACCCTGAGGTTCAGAGATACCCGCGATCACGGTATCTTTGCGTAACTTAGCCGCAGCGGGGATCTGGCTGGCATCGGTGGCAGGAGTAATGCCTTCTTTTAGCTGCTCGTCAGCAACAGACAGAGAGGAGAATAAAAGAGAGCCACAGAGCACTGCCAGCTTCAGTGGCGTAAAGCGCGGCAGGCCGCGGGTCTTAGAATCGTGCAGAGACTTTGCCAAAAGACGTTCCTCATCAAGGTATTTGCATTAAATTTTACAAAACGCGTCAAAGAGTAAGGTCGGGTTTTCGGCTTGTCTAACAACGAAAAAGTATGGCTTATAGCAATTTTGTACTGGCACTCTGCTAGTAAGGGTGAACCAGACAGCAGCTTATACTTACGCCTAAAACGACTATTAATAAAGAATGTAACGGAGGAGTGTCCCGATGATGATTTACAACGTGTTCGGCCGCCTGCTGGGCGTCAAGAAAATCGACGGTCGCTGGCAGGTTTTCAACGTGACGCTGCCAGAGAGGAAGTACTCACTTAATCATCAGGTCGCTATTCCTGACTTTATAGAAGAGCATGAGATAGCCACTTACCTTGGTGACATCTTCCACGAGGCGGCCACAGAAAAGCACCCGGATGTGCTAAAGGTGGAATGATTTCCTGCTCTCACCCAGTAAGCGCTTACTAACTTACAAGGCCATATTACAAGCGCCCTCCCCTGAGGGAGAGCGCCAAAATAAGGTGTTATTCAGAAGTTAATTACGCGTAATTACATTGATATTAGAAGACGTTGTGTATTCGCTGCGATATCACTTAGCGGCGGCTTTTTTACTGCGCGAACCCACTTCGGCCATCACTTCTTTCTGTTTGTTTTTATCGCCAATGATCTTGTACCAGCCAGCCAGCTTGCGAAGATCCGGCACTGCTGATTTCTCGTCAGCATCATAAGCGGCTAATTTAATTCGATAATCTTCGAAAATAGCGATGCAGCGACGCGCCCACTCCCCCTCTAACTGTGAACCTGCCACGGCGCGAGGACGGCGCGGTAAGCGTGGTCGCATAGGCTTGGTGGCCTCTGGCGTGGACTCGTCCATGTAGGCAAATTTGATTGAAACCACGGTTCTGCCGCTTTTTACCGGCTCCCATACCACTGAGATATCGGTATTGGCGTTGATCCGATTGATGGTCGGTTCCAGCAGCTTCTGGCGGAAATCGCGGTAATCCTCGTATTTACCGGCCAGCCCGGCCTTCTCACGCATCCAGTTAAGATCCAGCGTCACCTCAATGGCTTTACCGGGACGGCGGCCGTAAAGGTTTTTAGCTTTGATCAACCAGCCATACAGCCGTACTGAGAATGGCGTATCTAGCTTGGCGATGTTGGCGAAATTAAGTTTAGTAAAAGACTCTTTTAATTCATAGAGATAGGGTGCAACGTCTTGGCCGAAACGCAGCACGACGGCGCTATGATCGTCGCTGCTAACATACTCAAGTCGTGAGAACCAGGAGAGCTGAACCGTGCGGATCTTGCCGGTTTTAGCATCAGGTTTGTAGATAGTGACCGGCTTTTTCATCAGGCTTTCAGCGGCTTCGCGCAGCTGCCTGTGGCTGCTGGTGGGGTTCACGCCATAGATCCGCTGATAATCCTGAGGGAAAAGCCGGTAAAGAGTGTCTGGCTGTGGTTTCCTGCTATCGATTTGGGCTAAAGCCAAATTGAGTAACCGCATCTCATCAAGGGTTACGCTATACGCCCCCTCGAGAAGATCATTTCCCTGAACAACGGTTAGTTTATTGAGTTCCATGTCGCAGGATCCATAGGTGGAATGTAGACAAATTATTCCACATATAAATTGCTGCCGTAAAGCAAAAATACTAACTAATTAATTCTTTTATATCATTGTGTTATGTGGCTTCCAAAAAAGTGCGATCAGGAAATTTCTCCACATAAGATTTTTCGAGATGTCTCGCAAGATAAGATCCTTGGCGATTCGTGACGCAGAGCGAACAGGAAATTCTTCCACATTAAGCGATAAGGATCGCACTTCGCCGCGCAACCCAATGTGAGATTTCTTTCGGTTT
The DNA here is from genome assembly GCF_052376015.1 of Ewingella sp. AOP8-B2-18. Lineage (NCBI taxonomy): Bacteria > Pseudomonadati > Pseudomonadota > Gammaproteobacteria > Enterobacterales > Yersiniaceae > Ewingella > Ewingella sp. AOP8-B2-18. The sequence continues at coordinate 209,967 of NZ_JBQSVB010000008.1, read as the reverse complement.
GGATCAGGAAATCTCTCCACATATAAACTTTCGACAGGGTTATTGGGTTGTGTGATCAAGCTCTCATCTCGCAATTTACCGGTTTTTAGCTGTGCCGATGCCCATTACAGGAAATCTTTCCACATTAGCCTCCACCAAACAGCATGAAAAGTTTCCACATATGGACTGATGCGATGCAACAGGAAATTTCTCCACATATCGCCCTCCCCTTGTTAGAGAAACGGCTACCAACAAGGGATCCAGACAATCGAACAGGAAATCTTTCCACGTATGCAGAGATGTTAAATGATCAGATAATCTTTCCACATATAACAATGTGACGCTGTCACAAAGGACATAAGTGGATGATTTAGTGAAAAGTATAAGGCAGACGTTTTAAGAAAATTTCAGATCTGGGACAGGAAAAGTCTCCACATGAAGTTACGACAACGTCTACAGGAAATCTTTCCACATTTAGTCGTTCAAGTAAGGGATTCATGTGTGACGCGGTAACAGGAAAAATCTCCACATATGAGGCGTCAACACCAGCAGGAAATTCCTCCACCTTTGATGTTCTGCCCTGCTAACGCAGTAGTTAAACCCTTTACACATAACGCTTAGTGCCGGTGATCCTGCTAAAATACTAAAAGTCTCTAACAGTCCAGAGTTATCAACAGGAAATTGCTCCACATAAGTAAGATCATGATATCCCTAAAGTTATCCACAGGAAATTACTCCACATGGAACAGGAAAAGGATCCACATTCAACAGGAATGATCTCCACATGAAGCATGAAATTACTCCACATATAGGCGCGTAACTGGTTGATACTAAAAGTGAAAAAGGCGCTCTAAAGAGAAAGGTTTAAAGTTAAAAAGAAACAAAAGAGTTATTAGATCTTTGGATCCTTCCCTTAAAACAGGCGCCTGGCGGGGGTTTGGCAAAAAGCGGGAAGATCATGCTGACCATCGCTGATCAGCATGCAGACCGAAGATTAAACGCGTTCGTTGTGGATCAACCAGCCTTCGATAAGCTCGGTTAGAACATCTTTCATTTCACGATCCTGCAAAAAGCAGCTGGTCTTAAAGCGCTTATGCAGATCTTCGTCGATATTGGTTTGCAGTTTTTTGACGCTTGATGGCGGTTTAGATACAGCTTCCAGAGCCGTATTGAGTTGTCGATGCTGGCCTAATTTCATTTTCATTTCAGCAACTCCATGATCTCTTTGGTCATAATTTCAATCTCCCCTTTCGCATTCCCGTCGGTGGTATCAAATACCGTGCCGCCATCCATCATGGTGCGGACATAAACTTGACGCTGAGAGGTGCCTGTTCTGAGTGCTGGAACGCCAGTATCTGCAATCGACTCTTTCAACACTTCTAACATTTTAGCGGAAGCGACCTTCTTGGTGATCAGAAAACGCGCAATCACGGGTTGCAGGTTTTCACGCGCTTCTACGACCGCCAGGATAGCGCCACAGGCCGCAAAGTCCAAAGGTGAGGGAGTAACCGGAATTAACACCAAATCGCTTACCATGACCGCTGCGGAGGAAATAGCCGATATGGCGGCAGCTCCGTCGATCACTACGTAGTCATATTCCTTCAGCTGTTTTCTGACGGTGTAGACTTCTTTCTCCGACGCCGCTTCTGCAAGGTCGAACTGGCACTTGCTTTCGTCATACCAGTTGCTGATGCTGCCCTGAGGGTCTGTATCGACCATCACAACTTTGTGTCCTTGTCTGGCGAGACAGGTTGCGATGTTAATGGACGTTGTGGTCTTCCCTACCCCGCCCTTCCCGTTCAGGAAGGAAATTATTTTCGCTGCCATTGCAACCTCTTAGTGATGGATTATGGAATCATAAGATTTCACCATCTTTGAATCCTAGGATTATAAGATTATCCAAGTCTGGCATCGTATAATCTCAGGATTCTGTGATTGTAAAATCCACGAATCTCATGAGTATGGGATACTATAATGTCCAACACCTAGGATTTCAATATCTCAGGATTTGTAAATCATATAATTCCCTAATCCTAGGATTCTGAGATTATCGCTTCTGATGTTCCCATTATCTTAGGATTGTGGAATCTCGAGATGACTGAATCTTTGAATCTTGGGTGGTTAGGATTTGAGGATTGCATCATCATGTTCACCCCGCAGTGCTAGGATTCTATAATCTCAAAATCTCATGATTCCACTATTACTTGGATAGTGAATGGAGTTTTCCATTTGAGGAAAGCCAAGAGGCGTGGCACTGTTGCTGCGGCGTTATATTCATAACCCTAGGATTTAAAAATCCTGAGATTCCATAATCCCATAATTATATCATTTTAGTCAATGAGTTACACATTATGATACGACCACTTAACGACGGGGGAGGGGATAGCCAGGTTTTATCTAAAGGGGATTCTAATCCTAGAATCCTATGATTTTGTGCACCTGATGTCTCGGGATTCTATAATCTTATAATCCCATAATCTTTAAATTAGAGGATCCTAGAACGCGTAGTTAGAAGAATAAAGTCATGGAATTCTGCAATCCTGTGATTGTGGGATTTCAAAATCTCAGGATTTCCACTGACGCAGCTTATTTATTTCTCTGCATAAAGATTATCCATTAACTGCCGATAAGTTGTTCTCTGGGCGGTGACATCATGTGGGTTTACGATGTCGATAGCCTGCGGATTCATTGCTTTTATCTTTGGTTATGGAGTGAGTTATGCGATTCACCATTCGCGCGCGACTGATAGGCATCGTCGGTTTGTTGTGCATTTTGCTAGCAATCACCACAGGTTGGGGGATCATCGGATTACGCGCAGCCGACCAGAGAGCCATATCCACTTACCGTACTGAACTGCTTCCTCTACAGCACTCCGCCAAACTTTATCGACTGACCCAGCTTCAGTCCGCCACGCTTTTTGAAACACTGCGCTATTGGACTGACAGCGACGAAGTGAGCCAGCGGATGCAGCAAATCGACACTTACCGCAAACAAATCGTCGCTGAACAACAAGCCTATCAGGCGACGTCCATAGTTTCAGGCAGTGCTGCTTTGCGCCAGAATTTCCTCAATGATTTAGCAAAATATCAGGTCGCGCTGCGTGACGCCGGTTCTTTACTGGCATCAGGTAACCCTTCAGGAGCCTTAGTCATTATTGAAACTCGCCTTCGTTCCGGCAGTCTTGCTCTACAAAAAGATATCGACGCCTTGGATAACCTGATGCGTCAGCAGGCTGAAGCCAACTACAGTGCCAGTTCTAATGCCTTTAATACTATGCGTAACAGCATGTTAGGCATTCTCGCCGCCGGCATTTTCATCGCGCTGATTGCCGGGGGCCTGCTTATTCGCTCTTTAACTGCGGCTATCAGTCGGGCAAAACGTCTGGCCGAATCCATATCAGCGGGTGGCTTGAATCATCACATCGGCGATATTCCAAGGGATGAGATGGGGGGACTGATGCAGGCGCTGGCCCAAATGGACGCGCGGCTGTCATCCATCGTTCGCGATGTTGGCGAAAGCGCCAAGGCTTTAAGCCAGGCGGCGGAGCAAATGGCAGAGGGCAATAATGATTTAGCTGCGCGCACTCACTCTCAGGCAAGCTCCCTCGAACAGACCGCCGCCAGCATGGAACAGATGACGGCCACCGTGAAATTCAATGCGGACAACGCTTCGCAGGCCAGCCAACTGGTGCAAACCGTGCGACAGCATGCGCAAAAGGGAAGTTCAGTGCTAAGTGACGCTGTCACGGCAATGCAAGATATTGAACAGTCGAGTAAGAAGATTGGCGATATCAACCGCGTCATTGATGAGATTGCCTTCCAGACAAACCTACTAGCGCTCAATGCGGCGGTCGAAGCGGCTCGCGCAGGCGAGCAGGGCAGGGGGTTTGCCGTGGTCGCTGCTGAAGTTCGACAGTTGGCGCAGCGCTCAGCTAAAGCGGCGCAGGAGATCAAGACCCTAATTCAGGCTAGCGTCAGCAAGGTAGATGTGGGCAGCAAACTGGTTCTGCGTTCCGGTGAAACCCTCAATGTAATCAACGAGGGTTTGGTGAAAGTGGTGGATTTTGTGGCTGAGATAGCCGTTGCCAGTAACCAACAGTCGAGCGGTATTACTCAGGTTAATGCTGCAATCGTGCAGATGGAGAGCGCGATTCAGCAAAACGAGGGGTTGGTTGAAGAAGCCACCGCTGCCAGCCAGACGGTAAATGCCCACGCCGGTAAATTGGTGGAGAAAATGGCTTTCTTCCATTTGAAAAAAATACCGCCTGCCGCTCCTGACAAAGTCACTAAGCAACCCGTGGCAGACGCCTATCAGCCCGCGACGGCTTCAACGCTGGAGCCGGTTAATGCTTGATTTCAGATGGTTAAAATGGGTGTTATCTCCGGCGTTAGCAACGTTTAGCCTAAATGCTCATGCGCTGACAACTTTGAAAATCGCCACCATCGCCAACGGTGACATGACCATCATGCAGCAGCTTTCAAGCAGTTATGAGCAGGCTCATCCTGATATCAAGCTTGAGTGGCACGTGATGGATGACGACGAACTGCGCAAGCAGGTGCTGAGCGACATGAGCAGCGGCAAGGCCAACTTCGACGTGATAACCGTAGGCACTTATGAAGTCCCGCTGTGGGGCCAAAAAGGCTGGCTCACGCAGCTGGATAATCTGCCGGCTAACTATCAGGTTGATGACTTGCTGAAACCCATTCGTAGTGCTCTTTCCTGGCAGAACAAGCTCTATGCTTTACCTTTCTATGGTGAAAGCAGCATGACTTATTATCGCAAAGACCTGTTCGCGGCTAAGCACCTGACAATGCCAGAAAACCCAAGCTGGGATGAAATCAAAAATCTTGCCGCTGAACTGACTGATAAGTCGCAGGGGATTTACGGTCTCTGCCTGCGTGGGTTAGCTGGCTGGGGTGACAACGTCGCGTTAGTCACCACCATGGCCAATGCCTATGGGGCCGAATGGTTCGACGCCGACTGGAAGCCTCATTTGGACAGCGACGAATGGCGTAACGTCTTAAAAGATTATGTGTTTATGCTGCAAAACTATGGTCCGCCGGATGCAAAATCGAACAGTTTTGGGCAAAACCTCAAACTCTTCTCCCAAGGTAAATGTGCAATGTGGGTCGATAGCACGGTGGCGGCTGGGATGGTGACTAATCCGCAAATCTCGATGGTGGCGGACAAGGTTGACTTTGCGCCAGCACCGGTGGCCATTTCCTCTAACGGATCGCACTGGCTTTGGGCCTGGTCGCTGGCCGTGCCGCAAAGCAGCAGTCAAAAGGCTCAGGCACAGGCTTTTATCACCTGGGCGACGTCGCCGGCCTATATCCAGCAAGTTGCGCAGACAGTGAGCTGGGGCGCAATTCCTCCCGGCAGCCGCTATTCCTCTTATGCTGAACCTCATTATCAGAAGCTGGCGCCTTACGCGGCGCGGGTGAAACAGGCTTTAGAAACCGCCACGCCCGAGCAACCGACGCTGTTCCCTGTGCCTTATCAGGGCGTGCAGTATGTCAGTATTCCGGGCTTTGACCAGATGGGTGACGCCGTGGGTAAAAATATCTCTGCACTTCTGGACGGTAAGATGACGCTGGAGGAGGTGCTGAGTGCTAACCAGCAGGCCGTGACGACCCTGTATCAGTCGGGGAATCATTGAATCTTGAGGTTTTATGATTCAGTGATTTCATGATTTTGAAACCCCATAATCCTGTGATTATATAATTCTTGGATTATGGGATTAAAGGATATGTTTTTAGCTATCAGCGACTTGCAGAATAACCTGCCAGTCCAGAGCTAATTTTAACAACAAGCAGGCGGAGCAAACGAAGATGATGGTTTTGTACATTGGTGTTTCATAAGTGTGATGGATGTCTCATTTTATCAGTCAGCTAAAAATTTAGAACAAGCATTTTCTGATTTTTATCCTGCTTTGGTTAAAAGCGCATTTATTGCTTCCCAGCCTGTCGCCAGTGCCAACTTGTTCGGCACAGGAAAATGCAAACTCAGCGAATCCCCACCCCTGCAACAACCTTAGCCGTAGTAAGCCATTTGTGCGTTTATCGCTCGATGCCACGAAAGCGCCAACTTGTCATCCTTTAGCCTGAATTAACAATGACTACTGTATAGAAGTTATGCGTGCCTTTGGGGTAAAAACGTCTGAAACATAGTCTATCTGTGCGCTCCGAGGGTGCTGAACTTCAATATTGCAGCAGTGTTTGTTATATTATTGTCCAATTGACGTTCAGGATTTTGGCGTATTTCACTAAAGCCAATATACTTTTAGAACTTCGTCGCTCAGGACAATGACATGTTAGATTTTCGCTTTCCGACTGCAATGCAAATGGTACTCAGCGTCGCCGTGGCCGAAAAAACCGGCGTACGTGCAACCAGTGCGGTTTTGGCTAAGGTTCTGGAAGCTAACCCAAGTTTTATTCGCAAGTTGATGGTTCCGCTGACGCGTAACGGCATTATTGTGTCTACGCTTGGCCGAACAGGCTGCATTACGCTCGGCCGCCCGACAGATCAAATCACGCTGCGTGACATTTACACCGCGGTGATTGATGACAAACGCATTTGGGCGTCGCGCCCCGAGGTGGAAGCCAAGTGTCTGGTCAGCGCCAACGCCTGCTGGTATTTCAAATCGGTCGTTAGCGAAGCTGAAGAAGCCTCGCTGGCCGTGCTCGCTCGCCACACCGTGGCTGATGCGTTGAGTGAGTTTGAATGTAATGACACCCGCACCTGGTGCAGCGATAAGAAAAACGCCTGCACGGAACAGGATGAAGAAGCTTCCGCCGAGAAATAAGCACAAGACAGCTTTCATTTAGCACCAGTGCTCAGTGTTGATTGAAACTGAGCCATAAAAAAGGCCGGGTTATTCACCCGGCCTTTTTGCTTTCCGCTCTTACGGTTAGACCGCCACGGTTTCCTGACGCTCTTTACGCGTCACCAGTCGGCGCAACGCCACGTAGAACACCGGCGTGAGGAACAGGCCGAACAGCGTTACCCCCAGCATGCCGGAGAACACGGTAATACCGGTGACGCCGCGTACTTCGGCACCCGCGCCGTGGCCTAAAATCAGCGGGATAGTCCCGGCGATAAAGGCAATCGACGTCATAACGATAGGGCGCAGACGCAGGCGACATGCCTCGAGCGCGGCTTCAACAATCCCTCTGCCTTGCATTTCCAGTTCACGAGCGAACTCGACGATAAGAATGGCGTTCTTACAAGCCAGCCCCATCAGCACCACCAGCCCGACCTGCACGAAGACGTTGTTGTCCCCGCCAGTGAGCCACACCCCGAACAGCGCGGAGAGCATGGTCATCGGCACGATAAGAATGACCGCCAGTGGCAATGTCCAGCTTTCATACAGCGCTGCCAGCACCAGGAATGCCAACAGAATAGCCACCGGGAAGACGATCAGCGCCGCGTGGCCCTGCGTTGATTGCTGATAGCTCAGGTCAGTCCATTGGATATTCATGCCGTTCGGCAAGACTTTATCCGCCAGCTCGCTCACCTTGGTCATAGCCTCGGTCGAAGACAATACGCGCGGATCGGCATCACCAATGATGTCCGCCGCCGGGAAGCCGTTATAACGAATTACCGGGTCTGGACCGTAGGTGGTGGTGATGTTCACCATACTGCCAATCGGCACCATCTCGCCTTTATCGTTGCGGGTGCGCAGGTTGGAGATATCTTCAATGGTTTGACGATAGGGACCATCGGCCTGCGCCATGACTTTATAAGTACGGCCGTAACGGTTGAAATCGTTAACGTAGGTCGAACCGAGATAGGTCTGCAGCGTGCTGAATAAATCATCCAGCGACACGCCCTGGGCCTTGGCTTTATCGCGATCAATCTTAGCATCAAGCTGTGGCACGTTGGCCTGATAAGATGAAATTGGGAAGCCCATGCCTGGTGTCTGCATGATGCCGCCGGACATGGTGTTGATCGCGGTTTGCAATGCGCCGTAACCCAGACCCGCGCGGTCCTGAATATACAGCGAATAGCCGGAACCCTGACCTAAACCAAGGATTGGCGGTGGCATGATTGAGAAGGCAAAACCTTCCTGCAGCTGTGAAATCTTGGCGTTGATTTCCGCATTGATCGCCGCCGCGGTGCGGGTACGCTCATTCAGCGGTTTTAGGGCAAAGAACACCGTGCCGGTATTTGGCGTATTGGTGAATTGCAGCGCGTTCAGGCCGGGAAAGGCAACGGAATCACTTACGCCGTCCACGCTCAACCCAATCTCACTCATCTTGCGGATCATCGCATCCGTACGTTCAAGGGAGGCACCTTCTGGCATCTTCACGCCGCCAATCAGGTACATCTTGTCTTGGGTCGGAATAAAACCACCCGGCACCAGTTTGAACATAAAGGCTGCGCCACAAAGCAGCAGCAGATAGACCACGAACACTGACCCACGGCGGTGGAGCGTGCGTGAAACTGCGCCCTGATAGCGTTCAGAACTTTTGTGGAAGAAACGGTTAAACGGGCGGAACAGCCAGCCGAACAGTCGATCGATGATTCGCGTCGGAATATCTTTCTTCGCGCCGTGCGGTTTGAGCAACAGCGCCGCCAACGCCGGGGAGAGCGTCAGGGAGTTGATAGCTGAAATCACGGTTGAAATGGCAATGGTGACCGCAAACTGCTTGTAGAACTGGCCGGTTACGCCGGACAAGAAGGCCATCGGCACGAACACCGCGCAGAGCACCAGAGCAATGGCGATAATCGGCCCAGACACTTCGCGCATCGCCTGATGGGCAGCCGCCAGCGGGGTGAGGCCCTCCTCGATATTCCTCTCGACGTTTTCCACCACCACAATGGCATCATCCACCACGATCCCTATCGCCAACACCAGTCCGAATAGACTCAAGGTGTTGAGCGAAAAACCGAGTAGATAGAGCACGCTGAAAGTACCAACCACTGAAATCGGCACCGCCAACAGTGGGATGATCGACGCACGCCAGGTTTGCAGGAACAGAATAACCACCAGCACGACCAGCAGAACGGCTTCCAGCAGCGTATGGACGACGGCGCTGATGGAGTCACGCACGAACACGGTTGGGTCGTAAGGCGCTTTCCAGGTCATACCTTCCGGGAAACGGGTCGCCAGCTCGGCCATTTTGTCGCGAACGGCGTCAGACAGGTTGATCGCATTGGCGCCCGGCGCCTGGAAGATACCAATACCTACCGCGTCTTTGTTGTTCAACTGGGAACGCAGCGCGTAGTTACCTGACCCCATCTCGATACGGGCCACGTCGCGCAGGCGCACCACGGTGCCGTCATCGCTGGTTTTCAGGATGATATTGCCAAACTCTTCTTCGTTTTGCAGACGCCCTTGGGCGTTAATCGACAGCAGATAGTCGCTTTTGGTCGGCATCGGCTCTGCGCCAAGCTGACCGGCAGAGACCTGAACGTTCTGCTCGCGCATTGCGTTGACCACGTCAGACGCCGTTAAGCCGCGCGACGCCACTTTGTTCGGGTCAAGCCAGACGCGCATCGCGTACTCACCGGCACCGAAAATTTGCACCTGACCGACGCCCGGCAAACGCGCCAGCTCGTCTTTCACTTTCAGCGTGGCGTAGTTACTCAGATACAGCGAGTCGTACTTGCCGGAAGGGGAGAACAGATGCACCACCAGCGTCAGCGTTGGAGACTGTTTCTGGGTGGTGATCCCTTGGCGAATTACGTCCTGCGGCAATCTGGCTTGCGCCTGAGACACGCGGTTTTGCACCTGAACCTGCGCCTGATCCGGGTCAGTACCCGGGCGGAAAGTCACGGTGGTGACCAGCACGCCGTCAGACCCAGCAACAGATTTCATGTACATCATGTTTTCAACGCCGTTGATCGACTCTTCCAGTGGCGTAGCCACGGTGTCAGCGATCACCTTCGGGTTGGCACCCGGATAAACGGCGCGCACCTGCACGCTCGGCGGTACCACGTCCGGGTATTCGCTGATCGGCAGAAGCGGGATGGAGATTAAGCCACCAACAAAAATCAGGATCGACAGCACCGCGGCAAAAATCGGTCTGTCGATGAAAAAGCGGGAAAAGTCCATAATTCAGGATTCTCTTTCAGGGCTTAGTTAGAAGCGACAGTTGAAGCCATATCAATCGTCTTGGCATTCACCGGCATGCCCGGCATAAATACCTTCTGCACACCATCGACGATGACTTTGTCACCGCTGACTAAACCTTTTTGCACAATACGCAGACCTGAATATTGACGGCCTAATTCGACATCGCGACGCTGCGCCTTGCCTTCTTTATCAAGCACATAGACAAACTTGCGGTCTTGGTCGGTCAGCACGGCTTTATCGTTGATCAGCACCGCGTCAAACTGCGGGCTGCCCGGCATTTGCACGCGAGCAAACAGGCCCGGCGTGAAGCGGCGTTCGCTGTTATCGAGAACGGCCCGCATACGAATAGTCCCGGTACCGGCATTCAGCTGGTTGTCGGTGAAATCGACATAGCCGGTGTGCGGATAACCCTGCTCACCCGCCAAACCGACGTTGACCTGCAACTTGGTGCCAGGCGCGGCAATGTGCTGGCCATCGCGAGCAAGTGACTGATAACGCAGGAAAGTGGCTTCATCTACATCAAAGTAAACGTAGACTTTGTCGAGAGACACCAGCGTGGTGAGAACGCTCGCGCTGTCACCGGCTGTCACCAGATTACCCACGGTTATCATGGCGCGGCTGGCGCGACCGTCGATGGGCGCCGTGACCTGAGTGAAGTCGAGGTTTAACTGAGCCACATCCAGCTGAGCCTGCGCGGCAAGAACGTCGGACTGCGCTTGCGACGCGGCGGCTTTACGCTGTTCCCAGATCTCGGTTGAGACGGCCTGAGTGCCAATCAATTTCTCAGTACGGCCTGACTCGCTGCGGGTCAGATTCGCCTGATTGCGTGCATGAACCAGCTCGGCCTGAGCCTGCTCGCGGGCGGCGCGATAGGTGCGGTCATCGATGGTGAACAGAACCTGGCCTTTTTTAACTTCCTGACCTTCGGTGTAGTTCACTTTATCGATATAACCGGAAACGCGCGGGCGCAGTTGCACGCTCTGCACGGCTTCAATGCGGCCGTTAAAATCATCCCATTGGTTAATCTGTTTGACGACGACATCCGCTACGCTGACGCCCGGAGGCGGTGGCGGGCCATTTTTTGCTGCGCTGTTGTCGCAAGCACTGAGCACGGTGACCAAGATCGCAACCAAAGAGAGTTGCAAAGCGAGTAGAGGCGCGCGAAGTGAGCGGCCCCGTTTAACCATTGGGTTTTGCAGACTTGCCATTATTTTTATTTCCAGTGAGTAAGCTCAGTCAGGCAATACAACCGGATCCTGTCATCCGGGTAACGTCCTTTGCCTGAGCGGGCTTTTGTCCGATTTGCGTCGTTCAATGACACAATTTTGTAGCGAGAAAAGAGGTGTTGCTAAATTTAAAGTATCAATGAAAGATACATTAATTCGAGGGGATTGTAGGGACGTCCATAACAAAGAGCAAGAATTACTGTTGCACTTTATGTGCTGTTTTCAAAACCGCATAACTGTGAAGTAGGTCACGGAGTAAAACCTAAGATTTAATGCAACAATAATACTTGCATTTATCCGCAAATCCGGTCAGTCTAAAAACAGACCAGAAACTATATTTCGTCAGAGAGACGGGAGAAATAACATGAAAACGGCTGATTTTATTCACGATTTAACTGACTGGATCGACAAGAATCTGGAAGAGCGACTGGATATCAACACCGTCGCCGAGCGAGCAGGGTACTCAAAATGGTATCTGCAACGGATGTTTAAAGAGCATACCGGCTCGGCGTTGGGCGAATATATTCGTGCGAAAAAATTAAATATTTCTGCCGAGCGACTGGCAAACAGCGGCGAGCCAATCGTCAATGTTGCGATCTCCCTGGGCTTCGATTCCCAGCAGTCTTTCAACCGCAGTTTCAAACGCCAATTCGGCCAAACTCCGGGCGACTGGCGCAAAACACTCCACAACCAGCCAGAACGCAGCGGCTGCATGTGTAGCTAACTTTTTACTCCAGATTAAGACTCCGCGTAACGACGCCCGGCCTTCCATGACCGGGCGTGTTAGTTTTAGGAGCAAATTTATGGCAGGGGATCATTTCAGCAGTGTAGTTAATAGCTGTTTGGAAATAGGCACCAACCCAACTTGCAGGCCATACGGCTTGAACAATTTGTTGATGATGTCAGAGGTATAATTCCCTTTATCGTTCTCGACGTCTGACAAGGTTTTCCTTGAGACAGCAACCAATTTTGCATAAGCATCCTGCTTTAGGTTCAACACCTCGATCCGCAACTTTTTCAATGCACCGCCCTGTGTTAACTCGCCCAGTAGCAGCTGTTTGATGATGCCATGCATCACGGCTTGCCTGTCTTGAGTGCTTACAGCTGTAGAGCTTTTAGATACTCTTTGCCGAGAAGGCGTACGCGAGGAACTCTCTGCCATCGTTGCTGGCTTTTCGACTGGAGAATCTGAGGCATTTTGCAACAGCTTCTGCCTTTCCCGAATTTTGCGAATGGTCTCTTTCGCTGAGATCGGGGCTGATTCATGACCTTTCATAGCAGCCCCCAGCGACGCAGTTTTTCAGCGATAAAGTCAAAGCCGATCCCCGGCATCTTAATAATCTGTTCAGGCACGCCTCTGTCCACCAATCTTGCTTTAAGGCCGAGGAGCTGTTGAGCCGTTTCCCTCAAAGCCTCTAACAGCGTTTCTGCCGGAACAAGGTCATCAAGCGCGGCTGCTATACCCGCAAAATCATACTCACCACCGATTTCTAATGGGGCGGTCCATTTAATGGTTCGGGCTATTCCTTCGGGGTCAGCTTTCATCGGGGCGAAATCGTATATCGGCGCCAGACCAATGCTGTGTTCATCCTTAAGCAGCGACGTGTTACGCCCATGGTTATCACTATTGCCAAAGATAATATTGAGCAAATCGCGGCGCACCCATTCAATCACAAAGGCGGGAATATCAAAGTCAAAACCCTGTTCAATCACGGTGTCGCTGTGGGTGATTTTATTGATAAGCGCCCTGATGGCTTCCTCATGATACAGCGTCGTGCCGGGTGCTTTTCTTAATGCTGAATAGACTGATTCCATGCCAAAGCGTTTGATCTGGTTATCATCCACGAAACAAATATCAAATCTCGGTAGCCATAAAGAAGGGTAGGTTAGACCTTCCTCAAGACGCATATGCTGAGTTGGGATGGTATCAAAACCCATTGCCGCGAGTTCGTGATAGAAATGGAACTCAGCCCGCAGAATATTGCAGTCAATCTCACTGCGGCCTCCGCGCGGGAACTTCACCAGATAGTGGGTATCTCGATTCAGTGAATCGTTCTGGTAGGTATCAATCCAAATTCGCCCTTCCTGACTGCATCTTAGTAAGAGTTTTGGTGCTTCGCCGCCCGCGCCAGTAGCGCCTCCGGCGGCAGCTCCGCGCTGCTGGGCATAATCCAGAAAATCCGAAGCTCTATTTTTCACATCGTCGAGGGTAAAAAATAGCTGTTCAGCCAGAGGGTGATATTCGGGGAGTGACTCTTTAATCCTTAAATTGCCGACCGGCGACATGGTGCCGTGGCGCAGTAATACAAAATCCTGCTGGTCGGCCGCCATACCCTCAAGATCCAGATAGTTTGCCCAATAGCGCCTGCTGGCCCCGCTTGGAATAATATCATCAAGGAATTTCAGCCAGCCGCGTGGGCCTTCGTTCTCAAAAAATAGAGAAACAGGGTGATTCAGTGACACCGCGTGATTATCATCGCGGCCGAGATTTTCAATGGCATAGTCTGAATCATAATGGAGTTCAGTGATTCGAAAAGCGTTGTTTTCACTTTCTGGGAAGGTGATGTGCGCCATATCCACCCATTGATTTTGCAGGAAAGCTTGTAGTGTTAAATATTCCATACGGATCTCCAGAAAGTCTTATGAGTAGTATAGTGCTCTTTAATTGAGAAAAATTCATTTTTTGTCACTTATAAGACTCATTAATTGTAATGTAGGGTTATATTGTTACCTATACCACTCATTGTCTTTCTTCAAGGATCGGCCAATACGTATGTAAGCTCGGTTATCAACGTCAGAGCCAGCAGGTGATCATGTCACTCGCGTTAATAATGAAAAAGGCCTGCTGGAGAAAGCAGGCCTCTTGTCTATCTGGGGGCAGGCTACTCGCTGCGGATTTGCTGCAAAATCTCTCCCAGCTTTTCGCGCTGCGCCAGTGGGATCTCGCGCCCGGCGGAATATCCGGCGTTTTGGATAATCACGTCATTCAGCGCCACTAACCAGTCATAGATATAGAACGCGGTGTTATTGGCCGGGGTCAGCGTCAGCTTGGTTAGACGTTGGGAGGTGCTCCAGTTTTTCGCTGGCTTGGCGAAGATCTTGTGGCCACGGTTAATGCGGCTGTCCGGGCGCTGCGACTCCTCAATCTGCAAGAAGCCCAGCCAGGCCACAAAGTCACCCATCACCGTCAGCACGCGTGACACCTGACGATCGGCCTGACTTTCGCTGGCGGTGGCGGATTGCTGAGTCTCTTCCAGCACGCCAGACAGCATGCCCGCGACGTCCATCCGCACCCCGGCGGTGATCACCTCTTCCACCAGCATTTCGACCCCCGGCTTGCCAATGCCGAGCAAATCCACCAGCGGCGCATTGTCCGGCAGGCCGCGCAGGTGGTTAATCCAGTAATGCTGGGTTTGGCGCGCAAAGTCGGTTTCGGCCACAGGCGGCTGGGCGGCGTGCTGATCCTCGACCGGCGCATCCAGCGGTTCGTCGCTGAACAGGTCTATGCTGATCCCAATACCAAAGGTTTCCGTCAGAACAGGGGCAGTCGCGCCGCCGCCGGTAATGCTGGCGGCGGGCTGAATGTCGAACTGCTGCAAGTAGAGGCGGCGCAGATCTTCGCGGGCGGGCAGCAGGCGCTCGAGCAGTTCGCCATGAACGCCCGCGCGGGTTTGCAGCGCTTTGAGTAAGCTTTCGGCAATTTTCTGCTTCTGCGCTAACTCTTGCTCATTGGAAGAGGGCAGCCAGCTTCCCAGCAGGTTGTCGGTCAGCACGCGGCGCAGTTCGTCGCGCTGCTCGCCTAGGCGCGCCAGTTTGTTGGCCGGAGTCACCTCGGCGGTGAGCCAGCTCGCCATGCGCTCAATGCCGCGTTTGTCCATCGCCAGCATGGTGCCCCAGGCATCGCCGGGGGTGCCAACGTGGCGCTGCACGGTTTCATCGAAATGCTCGCTGTGAGTGATGCGCTGGTCGAATGGCGTCAGCGCCCAAATCAGGCCCGGCTTGCGCTGGCTGCGGATCTGCGCGTTTTCGCCTTGGGTCTGTTTCACCCAGTTATCCAGCGCTTTGCTGACGCTTTTCACTGCGCCACGGTTCCCGGCGGCGGTGCAGACTAATAGCGAATTGACCTGCTGATTTTCCGTATATCGCTCCAGCATTCCGGCGTTTTTGGCGTGCAACAGGCCCGGCGACAGCAGACTGTGGGTGGTTCCCAACTCGCGGGCATCGGCCTGAGTGGGGAACAGCAGCAGGTCAACCTGTTCAAACAGCGCTTCCTGCGGCGCGGACAGTAACGGCAGCAGCAGTTCGGCGGTCAACACCGTCAATTCCACCAGAGAAATCTCAACCTGCTGCCCGGCCACGCCCTGGTGCACCGGGCGAACCGACAGGCTCTGACCTCGCGATTCCGTCTCAAAGTCGGCGGTTAGGGTGATCGGACTCATTATCCCATCGGCGGGCAGCAGGTGGTCATCCACCAGCACGCTGAGAGGCGCCAGAACCTGCGTCGCACCCTCCAGCTGTTGCAAAACGTGGGCGAAATGGCGGTAAAACGCCGTGGCGTGGCTGGCTTCATTCCACAAAATGGAAAACAGGCGGGCGCGATCGTCAATGCCCAGATAAGGCGCCAGTTCCACCGCCGCAGGCCAGAAGTGCAGGGCGCGCAGCCGGTCTGCTTTAGCATCCGTGCGCGCCAACATGTCCCAGATAGCCACCACGTCATCGCCGGTCAGGCCGTCAATGGCGTCGGGCTGGCGATGCAAAGAGAGGCTGTGCAGGTGAGTCAGGATCTGTTGCTGATCCCACTCGGCGTGCGGGCCTTGGGTCGCGGCATCCAGCGCGGCGATTTTTATCAGCTCGGCTTCGCTAAGCAGCGTTAGTTGCACCGGCCACTGCGAGTCCGCGCTCTCTGACAGACGCGTAAAGCGAGTGACCAACGTGGTGGCCTGACTGCTGGGGTTGATATGGCTGAAATAGTCGAGAACGCGATCGCCCAGCAGCGTTTCCAGCCTGCCGTTTTCCCCGGCAGTGAGGGCATTCAGCAGATAAGATTTACCCGCCTGGGAGTAGCCATAAAGCCCAATCCCAGGATTCTGTGATGCTGAGATGGCAAGATTCTCGACCTTGTGGCGCTGGCGGCGCAGCTTCAGCTTCAGGCGGTCGGCTTCCATATTCAGGCGCGGCGACTGCTGGCGGTTACTCTCAATCCACTGTATGGCCTGAGTGACGCCGCTGGCGATCTGGGTCAGCTGGCTGTTGAGAAGTTCGGTGTGGGTTGAAGTCATTTCTTAAATACGCTCCCGCTGTCGATCCAGTAGTGAGTGGCACCTGAGCCACTGGCCGCCAGGGTATTCAATTTCAGTCGCAGATGGTCGGTCGGCACCGGCGTGCCGTCCTGAAGTGCCGCTTGGGCGATTTCCACCTGCTCGGGGCTGTCGCCATCGCCTTGCTTGCTCACTTTTAGCTTCAGGGTTAGCACGTTATCTCCGGCGATGCGTCGCGCCAGCTTGTGGTCGTTTATCGACAAGGTATAGAGCGGCGACGCGGGCCAGCGGTCATTGTCCAACTGGCGGAAACCCAGGCACAGCGGGCCGCGCATCTGGAAACTCACCTCTTGGCTGAGTTGGAAATCCGGCTGGTCGAGGTCGATATCGCTGTAATAGACGTTCTCCCCGGTCAGCGCGTTATTGCTGTCGAGCATACCGAGATAGCGAATAGTCGAGTACGGCTGGAAGTCGCCCGCCTTGAAATAGAAGCTGTTCAGGCGCAGGTCCAGCGATAGCAGGCAGAGCATCGCGCCGACGGCGGCGGTGGATTTCGGGTTATCGATTCGGCCTAACTTGTTAAACGGATACCAATCGCTGGTGTGATAACCATCAAGGGACAAAATGCGGTTGGCCGGTAAAGGCTGGAGCAGGCGGAACAGCGCCTGAATGCCCGGGAAGCGGGAAGGGCGGCCGGTCAGCAGCAGCACGTCGCAAGAGTAGAGCGCCACTACTTCGCACAGCGAGCGCAGCTGCTGGGTGATGTGCATGCGCGGCGACAAAAACTCGGCGTGCAGCTTGCTCAGATTGAGGATTAACGGCACTTGTAGAATGTCGAATGGCGCGGCGTCGTTGCGCAGTTCGCGCTGCACTTCGCTGTTAATGTGATCGCGAACTTTTTGCGTCGGCAGCTGCTCGAGCAGATCGCTAAAGCGCGTTTCGATTTCGGCGCTGGTGTCTAACGGGTCGAAGCTTTCATAGGCTTCGAGGATCGCGCGGCCAACTGGCATGAAGATCTGTAAAGTCACCTGCTGGCGCAGAATCGACAAGCCGTCCATCCGGCCTTCGTGACCGAACAGTTTATCCATTAGCGGCTCGGGGTTGGCGATACCGGCTTTCTTCAGCGCGCCTTGCAACGCAGGCAGCACGTAAAGCTGGATCACGTCGAGCAGGATGTCATCTCCCGCCACTTTAAAGCCTTCGCGGAACAGTAAACGTGGAAGGATTTTCACGTTATTGCCCACGCCGTCGTCCAGCCAATACTGAGTGATAGCCAAATCGGTTGTACCGCCGCCAATATCAATTGAGGCGATGCGCAGGGTTTTGCCGACGGTTTCCCCTTCGGCTAGCTCTTTGTCCGGGCGCGCCATGCTGGCGAAGAAGGCCTCGGTGCGCCCGGCAAAATTCACCTGCGATTCATTATATAAGTAGACCATTTGGCCGCAGGTGGCTTCGTCCCACTCCATCTGCACCTCTGGCACAGGAACCTGACTTAGCGCACGCTGGCTCGCCGTGGCGAACTCTTCATCGGCCGGGTGCCAACCCATGGCTTTCCACACTACGCCGATGGCTTCGAGCATGCGGCGGCGGAAGATCTCGCGCTCCGGTTTTGGCATCGCCGAAGGCAGCGTCAGGATGATATTGCGCAGCTGGCGCGGTGCGCCCGAGTGGATCATCTTCATCCGCTGCGCGGCGCTGTTGATTTGCATTAACGCCTGCGCCAGCAGCTCGGAGAGCATAAAGGTCATGATTGAGCTGCGGCTGTAGTGCGGCGAGAACACCGGCAGGCGTTCGTCCACCGGCACGGTAAACAGTGGCTGGCCTTCATCATTGAACAGATAAGTTTGCGGCAGCGCGGTGGCCGCTGGCTCCTGCGCGGAACGCCCGCTGTTCTGGCTGAATCTCCAGCCCGGCGCGTAGCTCTCTTCATCCCACAGGTAGCGGCGCGGGCTGGAAAGTCCGGTAGAACCTTCGGTGCCTTGACGCGTCAGCGCCATGCGGCTGGCTTCACGCCCGACGCGCACGATGGAAGGCCACGCAAAGGCGTCGTCGCGGCCACTTTCCACCGAGAAGTTCTGCTTGCCAAAATGGGCTTCGGCGAACTCAATGCGGCTTTCGAACAATTCGTTGTAGAGCTGGTGGGGTTGGCTCAAGTCACGGATTTGCAGCTCATAAGTCTGCTTCAGCCCGTTGCTTTCATCCGGGCTTTCCTCCACCAAAATCCCACAGGTGTGCGAGTTGCCGACGTCCAGAATCAGATCCACGTTGATCGCCGGCTCTTGCAGCGTGCTGGTGCTGATTTTGATTTCAGGGATCGACAGCTGGGTACCCAGCATTTCCAACAAATTCAGGTAGTGCGCCTGATATTCAAATTCGCGCAGGGCGGTTTTGATATCACGCGGATTGCGGTTTTCGCGCTGAATCGCCTGCTGGCTGAATGCTTCGCGCAACCAGCCGTCCACCCAGGTCAGGTCGAGGAAGTCACTCAGCTCATCATTGTAAAAAGCCAAGGCGAAACTGGCGCCGGTCTTGATGTCATTGTCATTTGGCGTCAGCTGCTCGGGCTGTTGGCCCTCTTCCAATTCAGCGGTGTCAGCATAAACCTTGGTATCAAATGCCAAAATAATGCGATGGGTGTAGCCTTCGTTATCCGGCTTATCCAGCGCAATCACCTGCATCCGCGCCCAGTTATCCGGCCCGCCGGAGAAGTTGCGCGGCGGCGTAAAACGCAGGAACGGCAACGGCAGCCAGATTTTCTCCAGCAGCGCGAGGGACTGGGCCAGCGAAATACTGGATTCAGGGCGCACCACTTCAACCTGCGCACCCGGCACCGGCAGGGAGTATTTGCCGGTCAGCGGATCGTGGTCGAGGCGCAGCAGCGGGCCGTTGGCGCTTTTGCGGACGAATTTGGACGGCAGATCTTCATCAATCTGCGGCGTCAGGGCGAAGTCCAGAAACTGGATGCCGCTGTTCTTAATCAGCGTAATTCGCTGTTTATAATCAGGAATAGATGCCAGCATCGGTTATTTACTCTCGCGCTTCATGGTCATCGGGATGACGGTGTTGGCGTCGTAGCGGCCTTTACAATCGGCGGTGCCGTTCAGAGGTTGTGTACAGACGATCTCTGGCATTTGATACCTCGAACCATCGCTACATTTGGCTTTAAATCGACTATTGATCACCAGATTTCCTGAACTCATCAGACCGGCGCTGACGTCAGCTTTGCAGCTCATGCCGTCGCCATATTGGATTTTGGCCGTACCTTTACCGTTTTTGATTTGGTATTTCAGGCTCGGCGGCTTGCCGGTGACCGGAGTTTTAATGTCCAGCACCACGCGCCAGTTGCCATTAAGGAACTTGGTGGAGCCGACTTTAACGGCGTCTGACGGCATGGTCAGCGCGTTTTTATCTTCCGGCACTACCGGTGTGGCTGCCACAGGGGCCGGAGCAGGAGCGGGTTCCGCCACTGGCGGCGTGGCCATGGCGGGGGCTAACGGCAGCTCAGTGGTTTTTGCTGGAATAACTTGCGGCGCTGGTGTTGCGGCCACGGCAGCCGGTTTATCTTCCACTTTATCTTCAACGACAGGTTTTGGCTCGATGGCCTTGGCCGTGACCACCGGGGCATCGCTGGCAGGCAGGGCGCGCTTCTCGGCAACTGCCGGTGCTACCGGGGCCGGGTGCCTGGCTGGGGAAAATGCGCCGGTAAATTGCATCACCAGCGTGGCGGCCAGCGCCGCGCCGGGGATCAGCCACCAAAAACGCAGCCAGCCGCGATTGGCCGGGCTTTTAACGGCGGCGGCAGGCACGGTTTCTGGCTGCGGTTTGACTTCAACCTGAGGTTTAGGCTCCACCAACGGCGGCAGTGCCTCAGTGCGTTTGATGGTCGGTAACGGCAGATCAACCAGCGAGCTTTCCGGTTTAAACACCGGCGGGCGCAGGCAATCAAGGGCATCAATGCGGGATTTTTTATCCAGATGGACAAAGCCCCAGAAGGTCAGAACGGGCCTGCCATTCACCAGATAAACGTGGTTTTGGTCAGGAAACTGGATGGCTTTCGCCAACAAGGTGCCAAACAGCTGCTGGCCCGGCTTGCTAGATTTCAGCGCCGCCTGACACAGGGTTTGCACCACGACGCGGCACTGTTCGAGCTGAGTAATGGCCGAGGCGCGCTCGCTGTCGCTGGCGGATAACCACGAAGTGACTTTGCCCGCGATAGGGGAATACCAGTCAATGCGGTCGCCCGCTTCGTTGGGTTGGGGAATGGCCAGCACGTCGGCAATCGACTGCTGCTTGCGAAGACGTAATGTTTCGCGGATCTGGAGTGCAGAGGCATAAACCGGCTGGCCGTTTTCACCAAGTGCCTGAATATCGTCCAAACTTCCACTGCGTAAAAATGATTTTGCCACGCAAAAATTGCCCCGTATTGGAGGTGCTTGAAGAGGTGCCAGCGGCAGAAAATAATGCTCTATCGGCGATTGTGGTGATTTTACCGTCAGCCGCTGGCAATCAAACGCAGGAATAAGGGGGTAAAGCGGGTTTTGTTTAAGGCAAATGAGCCATTATGCGCAAAGTGATTCGGCGCGCTGAGGCGCGGCGACCACTTTCTGACCAAGCTTTTTGGCTAAGGCTAAGTTTGCCTCGAAATCCGCAGGGTTGGCCGTGTGAATCAGTTCAGAGGTCAGAACCGGCGCGCCGCAATAGTCAAAAATCCCGTGGTCAATCTGGGTTTTCATCGCGCCAAAGTAGCCGTGCCGCGCGAAAGTGCGCATATCCGCGCCGCCCAACGCCACCAAATGCACCTTCATGTGAAGCAACTTTTTCACCACTTTGCCCGAGCCATCGTCTTCGTAGGCCCAGCCGTTGGCAAAGACCCGATCGATCCAACCTTTCAGCTGGCCCGGCATTGACCACCAGTAAATCGGATAAACCAAGATGAGCGCATCTGCCCGGTCAACGCGGGCTTGTTCATCCAGCACGTCCTGGGGCAAGGCGGATTTGCCATTGAAAGCATTCATATCAGTCGCGGTGAAACGCGGATCAAAACCTTCGGCGGCAAGGTCGGCGATTTCGACGCTATGGTCTCCCTTTGAGCCAGTGATCCCCTCGGCAATCTGCTTGGCGATAGCGTGGGTCAGAGAGTCGGCAATCGGGTGTGAAACAACAATCAGCGTATGCATGGCAAATTCCTTCTTGTGGATGGTGAGGGTGAGTTGTAAAATAATATACTATTGGTAAGTTACCTTTGGTATATAAGCATGTCAAGCGACGAAAACAGGAAAGAAGTGGCCTCATCACGCCCACGCATTCGGCTGTCCAGAGAGGACCGCTATCTGCAATTGGTCAGCGTGGCATGGGCAATTATTCGTGAAGAGGGTACCGAGGCACTGACTCTCGGCTATCTGGCAGAGCGAGCGGGCGTGACCAAACCGGTAGTTTATGACCATTTTGGCACCCGCTCCGGCCTGCTGGCGGTGCTGTATCAGGATTACGACAACCGCCAAACGCTGGTGATGGACAAGGCATTGGAGGAAAGCGGCGAGCAGCTGGCAGATAAAGCGGCGGTGATTGCCAACTCTTATGTGGAGTGCGTGTTGAATCAAGGACGGGAAATTTCAGGCATCGTTTCTGCCCTGAGCGGCACGCCCGAGCTGGAAAAGATCAAATGTGAATACGAGTGCGGCTTTATCGAGAAGTGCCGGGGGATTTTAAGCCCCTACGTTACGCAAGGCGCGATCTCCATCGCCGGACTCTGGGCAATGCTCGGCGCCGCCGAAGCCCTGTCCAACGCCGCAGTGCGCCAACAAATCAGCGCCGAAGAAGCTAAGAATGAGTTAGTGGAGACGATTATGGGGCTGGTGGGTCGGGCTGGGTAAGGAGAAAGTGGTGCATATCGCATATGAGTGAAAACAAGGAGAAATATAATGCGCACTTTATTGGTTTCCAAAAAAGGTAATAACCTCGAGACTGAGTTGAAAAATGAACCAAATGATGAGGTCCTGATCCCACAACCTGCTAAGCCAAGCTGGACCTCACTTTCAAAACATGAAAAGGCAGAAAAGGATTTTATAATTGAGCGCCAAGATGTGATTAAGTGACTGGCATTAAGTCTACAATAAGGACGCATTTTTAAGTCCTCCCTATAGAGATAACTCCTCTTTATTCCCATCTTGAAGTCAGGCCGCATCCCTGCGGCCCTCCGTTTACGCCAAATCTAACAACTGATTCAACTGCTCGATTTGCTGTTGCCATTCCCGCTGTAGGGCGGGTTTTTGATGCTTAGGTTTGCGGGCCAAGTCCTCGGCCAGCTTGGTTTCGAGTTCGACTAGGGTGGCGAGCAGGCGCTCTTCCTCGCTGTCTGCTTTGAGAGGTGTCGCCTCTGGTTTTTCATCACAGCTCGCACTTGTCACTGGCACCTGTTTGTCTGCCAAGATGGCGTAGACGGGGGCCAGATCGTGCCACTCCTCTAAACGCTGCTGGTGGATAAGCCAGAATCGGTTGCAGCTCTGCTCAATCAAGGTGCGATCGTGGGAAACCAGTAACACCGCGCCCGCGAAGGTTTTCAGGGTTTCGGCCAGCTCCTCTTTGCCTTCCATATCCAGATGGTTGGTCGGCTCATCCAGTAATAACAGCGAGTAATTTGCCAGCGTCAGGCCGATAAACAGCAGGCGCGAACGCTCGCCGCCGCTGAGGGTACTGACCTTTTGCTGGTGACGCAGATAGGGGAAACCCGCGCCAATCAGCGCCATTTTTCGCTGATCCTCGGTCAATGGGGCGAAAGGAGCCAGAGCGTCGCTCAGCGAGTCGTCGTCACGCAGCTGATGCAGACTCTGGTCGTAATAACCCATCTGCACCTTGGGGTGGAAGACCATCCCCGGCTGCGGACTTTCGGGCTGCTCGAAAGCGCGCCATAAGCTGTGCAGCAATGAAGATTTGCCACAGCCGTTGCGGCCCACCAGCGCCACGCGATCGCCACTTTTTACGCGGATTTCGTCCAGTTCGAACAGCACCGGCGCATCGTGGTCCGGGCGAACTTTCAGGTCGGTTAGCGCCAAAACCCGGTCGGCGGGCAGGGCTTCACCCGTCAACTTCAACTGCCACTGGTTGCCCGCGGTGAGCTGAGTCTGCTCATCCTTCATCCGGTCCACTTGCTTCTCCATTTGCTTGGCCTTGCGCGCCAGCTTCTCGTTGTCATACACGCTGCCCCAGATGGCTAACCGTTTGGCGCTTTTCGCCACCCGGTCAATTTCCTTCTGTTCAGCCTGATGGCGATGCGCATCGGCGGCGTCCTTCTCTTCAAGAGCCTGACGTGCCTGAGTGCAGGGTAAGCGTATGAATTGCAGCGTTTTGTCGCGCAGGATCCATGTACAGTTGGTGACGCTATCCAGCAGGCTGCGGTCATGGGAAACCAGCACAAAGCTGCCCCCCCAGTTTTGCAGAAACTGCTCGAGCCACAGCAGCGTGGGCAGGTCCAAGTGGTTGCTCGGTTCATCCAGCAGCAGTAAATCCGGCTGGCGGATCAGCGCGCGGGCCAGCAGCAGGCGAGTATGCTGCCCGCCGCTGAGGGTTCCCGCCGTCAGTTCCCACGCCGATTCATCAAAACCTAAGGTGGCGAGCAGCACTTCGGCCTGCCAGCGCTCGGGCTGATGCAGGCTGTCCGGCAAATGGTTAAGTACCGCCTCAAGCAGTGTGGAGTGCTGCAAGGTGGCGGGCAAGTGCTGCTCGACGGTGGCCATCAAACAGTGATTGGCAAGGGTGATGCTGCCGGAGCTGGCGGATAACGCGCCGCTGAGGATCTTCAGCAGGGTGCTTTTGCCGCAGCCGTTGTGACCAATCAGGCCGATGCGGTCGCCTTTTTTTAGGCTAAAGGTGATCTCAGCCAGCAATGGGCCGAAGGAATTGTCGTAGCCGACAGATTGTGCGGAAAGTAGTGTGCTCATGATGCTTACTCAGATTTTTAGGCATAGAAATGCCTATCGTCAAAAATCGCTGACGATAACCGGTAAGCCGGAGGGAAGTTCTCAGGTTGTTAGTTAGCTTCGCTCAAGCAGGTTATCGCAGCACGATACCGGTAACGCTTGAGCAGTGACGATCGCTAAGGACGAGCGAAATGAAAAACATTTCACGGGTCAGCATGGCAATCCTCCTTATATTTCGTTGGTGAATGAATAATCTGATTATATTGAAGAATCTTCGAATTAGTCTAACCTTTTATATCCCCTTCAATTTTCTAAACTTTCACTCAACCCCGCTTTTACTGGAGGAGTCCATGAGTTTTCTAGGATGGACAGCGGCCGTGGGTGGACTGCTGTTGCTAATGTCATTGGCATCGGGCTGGATCCATCGCAGCCCGGTGACCACCTTTGGTTTGTACCTTGCCGCTGGCGTGGCCTGCGGCCCGTGGGTGCTGGATTTGCTGCACATTGATATGGTGGCGCATTCAGAACTCACCGGCCGATTGACCGAAATCGCCATGGCGGCCTCTCTGTTTATCACCGGCTTGAAGCTGCGGATGCCGTTTCGCAATCACGGTTGGCGAATGGGCGTCAGGCTGGCGTTCCCCGGTATGCTGATAACCGTTGCGGGCGTGATGCTGGTGGCGCACTACCTGTTTGGCCTGTCTTGGCCGATAGCTCTGGCGCTCGGGGCCATCGTCGCGCCTACTGACCCGGTGCTGGCGAGCCTGATTTCAGTCAATAACGCCAGCGATGACGACAATCTGCGCGTTTCGTTGTCCAGCGAGGCGGGCATGAATGACGGTTCAGCCCTGCCGATTTTGATGCTGGCGCTACTCATTATGAATTCCCCCGAGCCGCTGAGCTGGTTGCAAATCGGCCACTGGGCCTTGGTGGACGTGCTGTGGGCGCTGCTCGGCGGCTTGGGGATTGGCTATCTGCTGGGCCGCTTGATTGGCCTGCTCGCCACCCGGCTGAGAAGCGTGCAGGGTGATATCGCGCCGAGTGACTTTATCGCGCTGTCTTTAATTGCCCTGAGCTATGCCGCGGCGCAAAGCGTGGACGCCTCGGGCTTCCTCGCCGCCTTCGCCGCCGGGGTCGGGCTGCGCGCCGCCGAACTGCGCATTGTGAACCTGCATCCGCCGGAAAATATGGATGGAGACCAGCGTTATCGCCCGGCCGAAGAGTTGGTGAACCCGCACATCCGCCACGCCTTCTCTGACAGTGGCCCGGCCAAGTCAGTGGGGCTGATGGTGGGCGACGCGCTCTCCTTCGGCGATACCATTGAGCGGTTGTTCGCCGCCGCGATTATCGTGGTGCTGGGCATTACCCTTTCCCAGCATTGGGACCCGGCGGGCCTGCTGATGGCGGCGATCCTGTTTGTGGTCATCCGCCCACTGTCGGTCTATCTGGCGACCATCGGCAGCGGCGCGCCGCGCGCCCGACGGCTGATGATTGGCTGGCTGGGGATCCGCGGTATTGGCAGTATCAACTACATCGCCTATGCCTACACCCACGGCATTGGTGGCCTGGAGGCGGAGCGCATGGGTGATATCGCCTTCACCCTGATTGTCGCCAGCGTGCTGGTACACGGGTTGACCGTCACCCCGCTGCTGAACTGGCGTCAGGGGCGACAGCTCGCCCGAGCCGAACGTGCTAAACAGCAGGATGAGCAATAGCGTCGGCGAGTACATGTGATAATTTATCAGGCTGAATTTCCCGCAGGGCGCGGGCTAGCTTCCACAGGTACATAAGGCATGATGGTGATTAAATGGGTTCCCCTGTGTATTGTCTGCATCCTCTTTCTGTCGTTGGGGTGCAGTTACGTTAAAAGCTCGCAGGGCAAAGAGCAGCAGGCGGTGGGCGGCGATTGGTCTACCGCGCGCCGCGATTCTGCGGGTATTGCCCCCAACCCGGTACAGCTGAAAAGCACCGCGATTATCCAGATTTACGCCGCGCCGACCTATGGCTGGCGCGGGCTGGTGGCGGTGCATCCGTGGATCATCTATAAACGGGCGGGCGATACCCAGTTCACCCGTTATGACGTGGTGAGCTGGGGTAGCAGCAACGTGGTTCGCCGCGATTACGCGATCCCCGACGGCTACTGGTTTGGTTCTAAGCCTAAACTGCTGGCCGATCGCCGTGGCGAACTGGCTGAAACGCTGATCCCACAGATTGAGGCGGCGATAAAAAGCTACCCTTATCCGCACACTTATCACGCCTGGCCGGGACCAAACAGCAACACCTTCATGGCACACATTGGCCGCGAAGTCCCGGCGCTCAAGCTAGATATGCCGTCGAATGCCATCGGCAAAGACTACCGTGGGCTGACTAATCCGATCGGCTTGCCGCCGTCGGGGCGTGGCTTGCAGGTCTCAGTGCTCGGCGTTCTTGGCTTTACGCTGGGGGTAGAAGAGGGGGTTGAAGTCAATCTGCTAGGGCTGAACCTTGGCGTTGATATCAAATCTCCGGCGCTGCGCCTGCCTTTTGTCGGGCGTGTAGGCTTTGATAACCCCGGCGCGGCTGAGTTATAAAATCACAAAACTGACCGGGAGATTTGACAGCGGAAAACCGCCTGTTTTATAGTCACCCGGTCTTTTCACATCTCAATGAGGTATTCGTCCAATGCGCAATTAATGCCCACCGCCACCCTCGGCGGCCCTCTTGCAACTCCCCCGTGGCGTTGTTTTGGTGCATTAATTTTAAGGTTATCGCATGACGAATCCTATTCTAACGCTGGACCGCGTCTCTTTGGTTTTACCCAACGGCACGCCGCTTTTCACCGACATCACCGAGCAATTTGATCACCGCCACACCGGGCTGGTGGGGCGCAATGGCGTGGGTAAAAGCCTGCTGGCGCAGCTGTTGGCCGGGCTGCTCGCGCCTTCCTCCGGCCAGTGCCACTGTTCCGGTAAAGTCAGGTATCTGGCGCAGCACCTTACCCCTGAAAAATATGCCAATGTCGCGGCGCTGGCGGGCGTTGAGAACACCCTTGCCGCGTTACTGCGTATTGAGACGGGAAGCGTCGATCCGGCCGATTTCGAGCAGGTCGGCGATGACTGGGATATCCGCCAGCGGCTACATACCCAGCTGGAATCCGCCGGATTGGGCTATCTTTCGCCAGAGTCGCCGGTCAGCCAACTTAGCGGCGGCGAAGCGATGCGCGTAGCGCTGATTGGGGCGACGCTCTCAGACGCCGATTTCCTCATTCTTGATGAGCCGACCAACCACCTCGACGGCCCTAGCCGACGTGCGCTGATGCAGCAATTACAACACTGGTCTGGCGGCTTAGTGGTGATAATTCACGACCGCGCGCTGCTGCAACAGATGGCGCGGATTGTGGAATTGTCCTCACTGGGTTTGCGCAGCTATGGTGGTAATTATGCCTTCTACCAGCAGGCGAAAGCGCAGGAGGCTGCCGCCGCCGCGCAGAAGCTGGAGAGGCTCAAAGTCGAGCGAAAACGGGAGGAATTGGCCTTGCGCGACCAGCGTGAAAAGCTCGAGAAACGCCAGTCACGCGGCGATCGCCGTGGCAAAGAGGCCAATCAAGCCAAGATATTGCTGGGGAGGCAAAAAGGGCGCAGCGAGGCTTCGGCGGGGAAGTTACACAAGCAGCAACTTGAAGCGCGGGCGCACCTCAGCCAGCAGGTCCAAGAGGCGGCGAAACACCTCGAGGCGGCGGCGCATATTGCCATGCATTCCGACTCGCTCAAGGCTACTACTGCTCAAAAGGTGGCTGCACTGACCGAGGTCACGCTGCCCTTTGTCACACCGCCATTCGACCAGATCACCTTGGCCATTAGCGGCGGCCAGCGAATTGGCGTGGTTGGCCCGAATGGCTGTGGTAAATCGACCCTGCTGAAAGTGCTGGCGGGCCTGCTGCCGCCGGTCTCTGGCCTGCGCGTGGCATGGGCGAAAATGGCTTATCTTGACCAGCAGCTCTCCAGCCTTGATCCACATCGAACGATCCTCGAGCAGTTACTTGAGGTGAATAGCATCGCCGGGGAATCTCAGCTGCGTATGCAGCTCGCCCAGCTAGGGCTAGACGCTAGCCGGGTGCTACTGCCCTGCGCGCAACTCAGCGGCGGCGAGCAGCTCAAAGCCGCGCTGGCTAAGGTGATTTATGCCGATCCATCCGCCGATTGCCTGCTGCTCGACGAGCCAAGCAACCATCTGGATCTTCCCTCTCTGGCTGCACTTGAGGCGCTGCTCAATCAGTATCAGGGAACGCTGCTGGTGGTGTCGCACGACGAGGCGTTTCTGGCGCAGCTTGGGCTTACCCATTGGCTGGTGGCGTGGGAGAAGGGCTGGGCGCTCATTCATCATCGAAATCCCGTATGACATTCATATTTATACGCAATTTGACTGATACATTTATGGCGAGATAGTTTTAAATGATAACCAAACCAAAATCTATTGGAGTTGTGAATGAGCAATATCAGCGTTGAGTATGTCGATTATCAGGTTGCAGGGCAGGATTTTCAGGGCTGTGTGGTGTTCCCAAAAGGGGCCAAAAACCAGCCGGGCGTTCTGCTCGCGCCAAACTGGATGGGCGTGGCCGACGTGGCTATCGACGCCGCGAAATCCGTGGCTGAAAAAGGCTATGTGGTGTTTGTCGCTGACCTGTACGGCGCGAAAGTTCGCCCGACTAATGGTGATGAAGCCGCCGCGGCGATGATGGTAGTAAAAGACCAGCCCGCCGAGCGCCAACGCATGCAAGGGGCGCTGGACGCACTGCTGGCGCAACAACATGCACCAGTGAACGTGGCGAAAGTAGCCGCGATCGGGTTCTGCTTCGGCGGTCACTGCGTGCTCGAACTGGCCCGTAGCGGCGCAAAACTCAACGCCTTCGTGACCTTCCACGGCGGGTTAGACACCAAAGACACCGACGGCGCGAAGAACATCAGCGGGTCCGTGCTGGTGTTGAATGGCGCAGAAGATCCATTGATCCCAGCAGAGCAAATTTCTGGTTTTGTTGAAGAGATGAAAGGTCACAACGTTGATTGGCAGTTAATTAACTACGGCGGCGCGGTTCATTCCTTCACCGATCCAACCGCCAACGTTCCCGGCATGAGCCAGTACAATGAGAAAGTCACCCACCGCGCCTTCGCTCAAATGTACCAACTGTTTGCTGATGCGCTGTAAGGTTTGATGCCTAACCCATTTCCAAGTCTTATTGGGAATGGGCTAAATATCAGCAGTATAACTCCAGTTATTG
Source organism: Ewingella sp. AOP8-B2-18 (assembly GCF_052376015.1). NCBI lineage: Bacteria > Pseudomonadati > Pseudomonadota > Gammaproteobacteria > Enterobacterales > Yersiniaceae > Ewingella > Ewingella sp. AOP8-B2-18. The sequence continues at coordinate 180,253 of NZ_JBQSVB010000008.1, read as the reverse complement.
CCTCGTAATTCTGCTTTCCCGCCTAAATCGCATCTCAAGTTTCGTCTATTTACTATGCAGTGGAAGATTGATGTTATAAGTTGTAGCTTATATTTTGCTTTTGAATGTGAGCGTTAGCCCTGTGCTGACCGCCACATAGCTCTCGCTGAGGTGAAAAAATGAAAACATTACGTGAAGCTATCGCTGCCCGTTCGCCAGAGAGCCAGGCTCGCATTAAAGAGATGGCGGATGAAATGATTCTGGAAACCGGTTTGCAGTTGCTGCGTGAAGAGATGCAGGTCTCACAGAAGAAACTGGCGGAATTAATGGGCGTCAGTCAGCCCGCCATAACCCAGATAGAGCAAAGAGGTAATGACGTAAAACTGGCTACTCTCAAACGATATATTGAGGCGATGGGCGGAAAGCTGAGCCTAAACGTTGAGTTGCCTGAAGGCGTGGGGCGGGTATTTCATATCTGATAGATTCTCCTTTCAGCCATCTAATCAGGGATAAGGTTATTTATGAAAACTGTAGAGATATTGCAGTACACGTTAAAAGCAGGGACGGGCCATCGTTTTCATAAGATCATGGTTGAGCAGAGCAGCCCTCTTCAAGGTTGGTGATGAGAACAGCCCCATTGGGGGGCTGTTTCTAATGTGCCGTCTGCGCCTGAGTGTGGGACGACGGCACAACGTTTGAAAGATCGACTCTTTCCCGGGCTTTGCTGAGGTCATACGTTGCCTGCATTGCCAGCCAAAGGCGGGCCGCGATACCTAGCCCCACTTCGAGTCGTAATGCCATTTCGGGAGTAATTGCTGTTTTACCCGCCGCGGCCTTGCTCAAGGCTGAGGGAGATACGCCCAAATCTTTCGCCAATGAGCGAAGCGAGATCCCGTAATCCTCAAGATATTCAGTGATCAAGCCGCCCGGATGCGGAGGGGTGAGCATAGCCATTAGTGATAATCCTCTAAATTTAATATGTAGGCGTCACCGTCTTTGAATTCGAATGTTATTCGCCAGTTAGCGCGAACCGTTATCGAGTAAAGGTTTTGTTTGTCGCCTTTCAGTGAGTGAAATTTAAAGCTAGGATAAAATTTGAACTCTTCTACCGTTACTGCTTCATCAAGTACCAGTAACCGAAGTTTTATACGTTCTGCATCCTTGGCTTGTACACCACTAGCGTCGTCTTTCTGGTAGAGCTTTTGCAGCCCCTTGTGCTTCCAGCTTTTAATCACGTGACCTTCCCTGTTTCCCGTAAAGAAACATCATATCATCTGTTTCCCAAAAAGAAACACTTTCTACCAAATTGCTATCTTCTCCATAAATCCACAACAAAAAACCCGCCGAAGCGGGTTTTTTTTAAGACTCAGTACAACCTACTTGCCAATTTCTGACATGACTTTCACGTCGGTCTGGGCGATTTGGCGCTCTTTCCCCCAGGCATCCTTGTACTTGATTAGCCCGGTATCCCGGTCAACTCTTGGTTTGCCTTCGCTGACTATCGTTCGCCCATCGTTGGTTTGAATGGCGTAATTGCTAGAACAGCCTGCGAGTAAGGCGGTAAGAACTAACGCTGATGCAACTAGATAACGTCTCTTCATAACTCACTCCTTGTTGTTAAGTCTGTATAAGGTTTAGCACAGCTTAAGAAATGAGCCAGATAATCGGGTGATTTATCCTGAAGTTTTCGACACCGCGCCAGAGAACTGGCTAAACGCCGAGGGTGGCTGACCGAGCATTTTGCGGAACATAGTTGAGAAAGCCGCCGGGCTGTCATAACCCATGTCTAGCGCAATAGTGGTAATGGGTACTCCCGCGGCGAGCCTGGAAAGTGCCAGCACCACGCAGACCCTCTGTCGCCATTGCAGGAAAGACATACCGGTTTCGGCCCGAAATTGGCGGTTAAAGGTGCGCTCACTGATGTGCAGCACCTCTGCCCAGTAGCTGGGAAGGGTGTGGATATTCGGCTGCTGAAGAAACCCCTGACACAGCTTCGCTAGCGCAGTTTGGCGCGGAAAGGGGATATGCAGCGGCAGGGTGGGCGCACGAGTGATCTCATGCATCATCAGGTTGACCAGCGCACCGTCCCGGCCAGAGGTGGCGTATTCCAACGGCATATCCACGGCATCCAATAGCAGCTGGCGCATAAGCGGGGGAATGGCGATCACTTCGCACTGCTCGCCGTTTCTGGGGGCGGCGGAAGGTTCGATATACAGGCTGCGCGTGCTAACGCCGAGCATCACCACTTTGTGTGGCGTTTCGGCGGGTATCCACACCGCGCTTTGCTGGGGCACCACCCAGCTACCGTGCTGCGTAGAGACCTCCATCACGCCCGGCGCGCCGTAGAGCAGCTGAGCCCGCCTATGGCTGTGCCAGGCCAGCTGAGTGCCATAGGCGTAGTCTGTGCGGATGGCAACCACCGGGCGCGGAGTGGCATCCAGCTGATTAATCGAAACGTTGTGCACGCAGAGTTCTCATATTGGCTGAAACACAAACATTATTGACTGAGTAACGAAAGCAGGACAAGACTCGACTGCTTAAAGTAAGGCCTGTTTATCAACTTCGGGCTTATCCTCATGTTCACCTTGTACTTCACGCTGGCGCTGTTCGGCTTTCTGGCCGGGATCACCACGCTATTATTTGGTTTTGGCGGTGGCTTCATCATCGTGCCGCTGCTGTATCGCACCTTGCTTACCCTCTACGGCGCAGATAGCCCGATAGGCCACGCGGCAATGCACATTGCGGTGGCGACCTCGACCTGCGTGATGATTGTCACCTCGGCGATGGCAACCCGCCGCCACTGGCGCAGGGGCAATTTGATTCTCGGCCTGGCGTGGCCGCTGGCGGGCTATATCGCCCTTGGCGCGGTGGCCGGGTCTTTACTGGCCAATGCCACCAACGGCGGGGTGATTCGCTGGCTCTTTGTGGCCTATCTGGCGCTGACTATTGCCGACGGTTTGTTGCGAAAAGGGTTTATTTCTCAACAAGCTAGGACAGCTCTCCATCAGCCAACGGCGGGGAAAACTGCGCTAATCGGCGTGGTCATTGGCGCGATCGCCACTTTTCTTGGCGTGGGGGGAAGCGTGATGACGGTGCCAATGATGCGTCGCCGAGGACTAAGTATGAATATCGCGACGGCAATGGCGAACCCTCTGAGTATGCCGGTGGCGATAGTCGGCACCTTGACCTACATGATGGCCGCGCCGGGCGCTGCTTCGCTGCCGGGACACTGGTATTGGGGTTATGTCGACATGCTGGCGTTTGTGGTGCTACTCGCGGGGTCATGGCTGGGAATGCAGACGGCGACGCCGTGGGTGGGGCGCATTCCCGACAAGCTGCACGCCAGAATTTATCTGGTGCTGTTGACGCTGGTTGTGCTCACCATGGCATTTTAACAATGAAAAAGAGAGGATATTGCTATCCTCTCTCTGGGTTGGTTTACCAGCGATGTAAAGCCATTATCTCAATGGACGTTGATCGCTAAACACGGCGCGTGGCTGAGTGCGGCGGCCCAGGGCACCCATGGCACCGGCAAGCACGGCCTCAACAATCAGTAGGAAGAAGGCGAACCAGCTGGCTTTGGCGGTGGCAGCAGCGGCTTTATCGGCTGCTTCACGGGCTTTTTGCTCGGCTTGCTGTTTCAACTCTTCATATTTCGCACGGGCTTGTTGATAGCTTTTCTCGGTCTGAGCGACAATCTGTTCAACTTCCTGATCGCTTTTCCCTGTACGCGCTTTAATGATATTTTTCAACGCCTCACGGTCAGCGGCCTGGAATGTACTTTCGTTGCGCTGAACTAAACCTTTAATAAAGTTTACGACGTCTGTGTCGGCGGTTTGTGGATGATTAGCCGTATTTGCAGCTTGATTTTGGGCATTGTTAACTTCTCCCTCAGCTTTATTTTGCAAATTCTCAGGTTGTAATTCCGGCTTGCCGGTTTGGCGCAGGGTCGTCTCCAGTTCATTCTGCAAACTGTCGAGATTAATATTATTTTCTCCCAGTTTGTCTTTCACCATCTGAGTGACCGGCGGGGCGGCGGCGGATATTCCACTGCCCAAGGTTTGCAGCCCACTGCCTACCACGCTGGCTGCGCCGCTCACTGCGCTATTAACCACAACAACCAGGAACCAGAGGCTGATTAATGTATTGACCCCAAACATTAATACCCCGTGCAAAGCCCCTTCGCGCTGCGCCAGTCGGCCACTGGCGTAACCCCCGGCAGCAATGGAAATCAGCATGCTGAGGCCGGTCCAAATAAGGGCTCCGGTACCAATGCCGTCCAACGGATTTTGCTCTTTCAGTGGGTCAATGGTGCTGGCCCCAACTGCAGTACCTAAAATAGATAACAGTAAATAAACCACAATAGAAATAATGACGCCGGCGAAAATAGCGCTCCACGAAATACGTTTTAATGGCACACCATTTACCGGTTCTACATAAGCTTCATTGTAATGAGCCGATGTAGGAGCAGAATGATCGTTCATAGACTCTCTCCCTTTATTGCCGTACTTTTCATCTTTGAATGTTCGAGCGCGCATTCACTGTTCGTGCGCCACGTCACTAATTCCACGTCAAGCGATCACGTTGTATTAGCTGACTTAATGTTAGTCAGAGATTGAGAATTGCACCAACAAATCTTTACTTAAGCAAAATTAGCAGAATATGTTTCGATAACTCTATGAATTCACGCCCAATTAGAACTAACAGATAAAGTGTGGATATCAATGAAATCCTGCTGCTGGCTAATTAGGACAATAAAATTCAATAAATAAAGTCTGTTTTGCTGAGTTGGGATTTTTGTTATTGCAAGGCATAATCGCGACATTCTCAGCAAAGGAGTGCGGTAAACATGAGGGAGAAAGTCAGGACACTCAGCCTGATATTTTGTAGCGCGCTGATATTCAGCGGCTGCACGCCGCCGCCTTTTTCTCAGGCACTGCGCGATTTCTCTCGCCTATTGGACAATGCCCCTGTTCTGGGGCAGGTTTCGCTCAACCCGCTGCGCCAGCTCGATCCTCTACTATTGCGGCCTGCCTCCCTGTATCCGCAATTCAGCGAGATGCCCGTGCCAGCGCTCTCGACGCTTTACCAATACAGCCAGCACTGTTCGGGCACTCTCGCAGGGATTTCGCCAGCTTTTCAACAGTTTGATCAGGCGCAGTGCCAGCAGACCGATTTGCCGGAGCAGTGGTTTGTGGCTCATCCGATCTATCCGCTGGGGGGCAGCACGGCGTGGCATTATCTCCAGCGCCATCCTGCCGAGGCGGGGCGATTGCAGGCTTACTTGCATGTGCGGGAAAGGCCGCAGGCGCTGGGCGGCGTCGGCCAGCTATCGGATGACAACCTTGATGCGCTAGCGAATGGGCAAACCTGGCTGATGCAGGATGGCATTTTATGGCGGCAGCAGCCCCAGCGCTGGGTGCGCTATGCGCCTGAGGTCTGGCAGCCGCTAGCCAAGCGCGCGGGTGTTGAGCTGGTGGCAGCCGGAGGGCGATGCGATGTGGCGCTGGGCACGCTTTGTGCCAATCCGGTGAGCAGCTATGCCAGCAGTTGGCGTGTTTTGCTGGCCTTCGCTCTGCTTCTGGCGCTGTTGGCGTTAGGTTGGACAGGCTGGCAGCGGCGGCGTTTACAGCAGCGTCAGCGGTTTATTGTGCAAATGCTCACCCACGAATTACGCACCCCGATCAGCCAATTGGGCAATGTGGTGGAGCACTTCCGCCGCGACTTTGACACCCTGTCACCCGATGCGCAGGCCAGATTCGGCGAGCTGGCCGATAGCGTACAGCGCATGCGCCAGATGGCCGAAGCCAGCCGGCATTATCTTGCCGGGGACGGCGTGCGCGACCTGCTGGAAGCGCCATCAAAAATAGCCTTAAGCGACTGGCTGTGGCATATCGCTCAGGCACATCCTGACCTGATATTTTGCCTTGATAGCGACCTCGAGGTTGAGTTGCCGCTGTATTGGTCCAGCCTGTGCCTGAATAACTTGCTCGATAACGCATTTCGCCACGGCAAAACGCCGGTACGGCTGTGCGCCCGTTGTCGCCACGGCCGGTTGATTCTCGAGGTAAGCGACGCCGGAAATCTTAACGTTAATAGTCTGCCGCAGCTGCGCCGTCAGCTCTCTTCCCGCGCGGGAATGGGGCTGGGTCTGAGCATTGTTCAGCGCGTGGCTCGCAGATTACGCGGAAAACTGACCCTCAGCGGCCCGCCGACTACCTTCATCCTGGAGCTGCCTTGTGAACAGTAAACGCCACGACCAACTGCTGCTTATCGAAGACGATCCCGCGCTGGGGCAGGGGTTGCAGGCCTTTTTGCAGCAGGAGGGCTTTAGCTGCCAGTGGCTGAGTGAGATAAGTCAGGTAGAGCGTCACTGGCATCTGGCCGATCTGGTGGTCCTCGACCGGCAATTTCCCGACGGCGACAGTCTGAGATTTTTACCCAACTGGCTGGCGAAAAAAGCGCTGCCGGTGATTGTGCTGACCGCCCGCGTCAATGTGGAAGACCGGGTTGCCGGTCTGGAAGCCGGGGCGCGAGATTACCTCAGCAAGCCTTTTGCCCACGTCGAGCTGTTGGCGCGAATTCGCGCACAGCTACGGCCACTGGGGGAAGGGCAACTGGGCAGCGGCGAACTGCTGCTGTTCCCTTCGCGCCAGTCGGCCAGTTGGCAGCAAAAAGAGGTGGCGCTGACCGCCACCGAGTTCGCCCTGCTGGCGATGCTGGTGCAGATGGCCGGGCGGGTATTTACTCGCGATGAGCTGCTCAATCAGGTGTGGGGCTACCAGCATTTCCCCTCGACGCGCACGGTAGACACCCATATTTTACAACTGCGCCAAAAGCTGCCCGGTATTGCTATCAGCAGCGTGCGCGGCGTGGGTTATCGTCTGGATAAAACATCATGACGTCGAAAATTCTCACTGCCCTGTTTTTCACATTGGCGATGACTCCTCCCGTAAAGAGCGCGCTACCCGCGACGCCTCTTGAGCCGGTGTATCACGCCTTGTTCAGCCAGCAAGATGATCAGGCGTGGCAGCAACTGATTAACCTTTGGCCGCAGATGAGCAGCGCCGCGCAGCGCGACGCGTGGCGGCAGGCGCTGGACGCCGTGGTGTCCCGCCAATGCGGCAATGACCTGCCGATAGCCGCGCCCGCGTGGTTGGATCACCCGACACTGGTGCTGATACAGCGCGATATTCCTCTCAATCGTATTTACCGCGTGCAGTTCAGTGGCAAAAGTTTGCGACACGACCTGCAAATCTCACTGACTTTGCCAAACGGTGAGGAGTTAATGAATGGGGCCAACGCCGAGTATGACCCAGACCAGCAATTTCGGCTGGACAGTCAGGAGCGCGGCGAGCCATTGCCCGCCGGAATTTATAAGTTAACCGTCCGTTCGGGTAGTGAGGTGTGGCAGCAAACGCTGGCCTTACAGGGCAGCGGCGGGCTGAACTGGGTCCAGCGACAGGGGCAAAAAATCACCCTGAGGCCACCGACGGTGCCAGCGGCCTGCCCGCCGGTATGGCTGGAACAAACGTTGCTGCGCCGCAGCGACTTCCAACAAATCTGGTGGCAGCGCAGCGATAATCTTCAGCCCAAGACGTGGCCGCAGCGCGCGGACGCCGACGCCATCTGGGCTAATATGTCAGTCATTCGGGTGGAGGCGCGGGGTGGCTTGACCCTGCGGCTGGAGCATCGCTTCGCCGGGCCGCTGCTGAGCCTGCAAAATTAGTTTTACATCCTGACATTGCTCTGACAATTCACCTCGGGGCTATCGCCATACTGTTATTCCTATCTCAGTGGAAATAAGGTTTCAGGTATGCGATTCATCATTATGTTTATTCTGTTCGCCCTGTTATTTGCTAGCACGGTACAGGCCGCCACGCCACAAAATTACCTCTTTACCGATTCTGACCAGTTGGAAAATATCCGCCCGCTGTTGCAACGAGAAGATATTCAGGGCGTGCAGATTGTCTATTCCTGGAAGCAGTTAGAGAAAGCAAAGGGGCAGTATGATTTTTCGGCCATCGAAAAGGATTTAGCTTTCACCAATAAGCTGCATAAGAAACTGTTTATTCAGCTGCAAGATCGCTTCTTTGAGCCGCAACATAAAAACATCCCGAGTTATCTCCAGCAGGAGCCGCAGTATCTCGGCGGCTTATTAGAACAGACGGATAACCCAGGAGAAGGCAAACCGGTGGGTTCTGGCTGGGTAGCGATGCAGTGGAATCCTGCACTAAGACAGCAATATCAACAGCTTTTGGCTGCGCTAGCCAAGAGCTTTGATGGCAGAATTGCCGGGATCAACTTGCCGGAAACCTCTATAGATATTGATGAGAAACAGGCCGCAAAACGCGGTTTTACCTGTGAGCGTTATTTCGCCGCTACGCAGGAAAATATGCTGTTTGCCAAGTCGGTGTTTAAGAAATCCTACGTGGTGCAGTATGTCAATTTTTGGCCCTGCGAATGGAATAACGACCATGGATATATGTCGCGGCTATTTGAGACGGCTCAGGCTAATAATATTGGGCTAGGTGGCCCGGATATTGTGCCTTATAAAAAGGGCCAGATGAAAAATGCTTACCCGTTTTTTCATCACTATAAAGGCAAGCTGAATCTGGTGGCGATGGCGGTGCAACAACCCACGCTGACCTATACCAATCCTAAAACCCATAAGAAATTCACCGAGCAGGAATTTATCCAGTTCGCCGAGAACTACCTTGGGGTGAATATTATATTCTGGACCACCGCCGCCCCTTGGCTGCGCCAGTAAGCGCTCTGATTATCTTATATTGTAGAAAGCTCATGCCTTTTTCTTGGTAGCCAATAAAAAGCCCCGCGCCCTATTTTATAGCTTTGGCTTACCAAAGAAGGGAATACCGTGGCTGGAAACAACAGAAGACGCTTAAAAACGCTGGTGGGGGCTGGAAGTTACCTCTATGCCGCCAACGACACTCGGCCATTACCGGGCATAAAACGCGCCGTTGAGTTGGCACGTAAGGCCGAAGCGCAGAAAATTACCGGGCTGTTTACCGCCGACCTATTGCAAGCCGATCCGGCCGGGTTGTCGGGCACGACGGGCAGTCAGGACCCGCTGATCACGCTGGCGGCGCTCAGTCAGGTGACTGAGCGTATTGGTCTGGTTGCCACGGTATCGACCACCTATCAGCACCCCTATAATCTGGCCCGGCTGGTGGCGACGCTGGACCACGTGAGCGGCGGCCGTGCCGCGTGGAACGCCGTGACCTCCTCGGTGGGCGAAGAGAATTTCGGCGGGACGAACCTGCCAGACCCATCCCAGCGTTATGCCCGCGCGGCAGAGTTTATTGCCGTGCTGAACGCGCTGTTTGACGCCAACGAGACCAGCGCGGTGCAGCGCACGGCGTCCGGCGGCACCAAAATTGACCCGTTAAAGCTGCATCCGGTGAATTTCCACGGCGATTTCTTCCGCGTGCAAGGGCCGTTAAACGTGCCGGTTCCGCCCCAGCGGCGGCCAGTGCAGTTTCAGGCCGGGCAGTCGGAAGAGGGGGTTTCCGTCGGCGCGCGCTATGCCGAAGTGATTTATACCTCGCAGCCAACGTTCGAGGACGCCGTGGCCTTCGTCGAGCAGTTGCACCAGCGGGCGCGGGCCTATGGCCGACACGAAAATCTGCCGTTTGTGATGAACTCTTTCCATTCGGTTATTGGCGAAAGCGATGCCGACGTGGCGCGCCGACTGCGCGAAAAGCATGAACGCATCGACTACCAGCAGGGGCGGCTCAAGCTGGCCGATATGCTGGGAGGCGAGATTGATTTGAGCGACGTGTCGCTCGACCAGCCTCTGCCCGCCAGCCTGTTGCCCGACGTGGCGCAGGTCAATCGCCGTCGCGGCCGCGCCGAGATTTTCAAACGCTTCGCCCAGCAGGGGTTAACCGTGCGTGAGTTGATTATTCAGGCGCAGGAAACCGGCCACTGGTTCAACGCCGGGACGCCGGAAAAGCTGGCCGATGCCATTGAAAAACGCTATCACGCGGGCGTGCTGGATGTGATTTCCCTCCACGGCTTGGGCCAGCCCGATCAGGAAGATTTGCTGCTCAACGGCCTGCTGCCCGAGTTGCGAAAACGCCATCTGCTTGACGAAGATTACCTCGGCGATACCTTCCGCGAGAACCTCGAACTGCCGCCGCTTACGCTTTCTTAGCACTTGGCGCAGAGTTCTCGCGGTTGATTGCTGAAACTTTACATTCCAAATAATTTGCAAATATTCCCCGATAATGGCGCGCGACAGATTAGTGGTACAGTCGCGCGATAATCACCCAGCCTGCCATTGCAGAGGGTGACACCATGAAGGGAATACCATGAAAAAATTCATTATCGCTGGGCTATTGGCAACCTTACTGGCGGGCTGCGCCACCAACTCTCCGTGCCCGCCGATGTACGACTCCGAAGGCCGCTTGGTTCACACCAATACCTGTATGAAAGGCACCACGCAGGACAACTGGGATACCGCAGGCGCCGTCGCCGGTGGTGTTGCCGCTGTCGCCGCCGTGACCTTGGGTATTGTTGCCTTAACCAAGTAACCCGAGGTCCCACTCTGCATCACGCCCGCTTATTGCGGGCGTTTTTGTTGGTGCTAAAACAGTCATTTTCGGTCTGGCAATAATGAGAGTAAAAGCGCTAAGCTTGTCAAAAGGACTTAGGAGGAAGTTGCTATGGCTCGCTTAGTGATTGATCTATCAGAAGAGGAACTTCAACGGTTAGATGAGCTGGGAACCTTGTTACAGGTTCCCCGAGATAAGGTTATTCGAAATGCCATCACTGCATTGGCGCGTACCAGCGGCCTGATTCAGAATGACTCAGCTTTTGGGCTCTGGGCAAACCAGTCGGTCGAAGGCGCTGCCTTTGAAAACCAGAGTCGTGACGAGTGGCGATAATCACTTTGTCTGATTAGGTTAACCAAAACTCCCCGCCACCAAAGAATCTCTACTGATATCGGCGATGGTCTTCGCGCCGGTCAGGGTCATGGCGACGCGCATCTCTTTTTCGATCAATTCTAACAAGTTTATCACCCCGGCTTCGCCTGCGGCGGCGAGGGCGTAGACGAAGGCGCGGCCCAGCAGCACGCTGTCGGCACCCAGAGCAATCATGCGCACCACGTCCAGCCCCGTGCGGATGCCGGAGTCGGCCAAAATCGTGATATCCCCTTTCACCGCGTCAGCGATGGCGGGGAGGGCGCGAGTGGTGGAGAGCACGCCGTCCAACTGACGGCCGCCGTGGTTGGAAACGATGATGCCGTCCGCACCAAATCTCACCGCGTCTTTGGCATCTTCCGGGTCAAGAATGCCTTTGATGATCATCGGCCCTTTCCAGAATTCGCGGATCCACTCCAAATCCTTCCATGAAATCGACGGGTCGAAGTTGGCGCCTAACCAGCCGATATAGTCCTCAAGGGTGGTGGGTTTTCCGCGATAAGCCGAGACATTGCCCAAGTCGTGCGGCTTGCCGTTCAGGCCGACATCCCACGCCCACTGCGGGTGCGTCACGGCTTGCAGGATGCGGCGTGCGGCGGCATTGGGACCACTCATGCCGGAGTGAGCGTCACGGTAGCGCGCCCCCGGCACTGGCATATCGACCGTGAACACCAGCGTCTTGACGCCCGCCGCCTGCGCGCGCTCCAGCGCATTGCGCATGAATCCACGGTCCTTCAACACATACAGCTGGAACCACATCGGCCGGTCAATGGCTGGCGCCACTTCCTCAATTGGGCAAACCGACACGGTGGACAGCGTGAAAGGGATGCCTTTCTTGGCGGCGGCGCGCGCGGCCTGCACTTCGCCACGGCGGGCGTACATGCCGGTTAACCCCACCGGGGCGAGGATCACCGGCATCGCCAACTGTTCGCCGAACAGCGTGGTGGCGGTGCTCAGCTCGGACATATTATTAAGAATGCGCTGGCGCAGCGCGATATCCGCTAAGTCGGCGGTGTTACGGCGTAACGTATGTTCGTTGTAGGCACCACCGTCAATATAGTGGAACAGGAAGGGCGGCAGCCTGCGCTGCGCGGCCGCCCGATAGTCAGTTGAAGCAGAAATAATCATAATAGTTCAGCATTCCTTTGGTTTTCCCGGCAAGTCTGTGCGCTTAACGCGCTCTCTGACGTAAACCATAGACCAGCACCACGGCAAAACAAGCCAGCGGCAGGAGATAGGAGACCGCCGTGTCGTAATGGTCAGCCACCGCGCCCATCAGGTAAGGCATGATTGCCCCGCCGACAATCGCCATGATCATCACCGAGCTGGCGCGTTTGGTCTGCTTGCCCATGTCCTTGACGCCCATGGCGAAAATGGTGGGGAACATGATCGACATAAAGAAGAACACCGCCACCAGCGCGATCACCGAAACATTATCAATCCCCGCCACCACGATGCCGCACAGCACAATGTTAATGATGGCGTAGGTCACCAGCAGGGTGGCCGGGCGCACAAAGCCCATCAGCCACGTGCTGAAGAAGCGGCCAATCATAAAGCTCACCAGCCCAATCGACAGCAGATAAGAGGCATTTTGGTTCGACAGGGTGTGCCAGTGCTCGGTGGTGTAGTTGATGAAGAACGCGCCGACGCCAACCTGTGCCGCAACGTAGAAGAACTGCGCAATCACGCCGCCGGTAAAGTGACCGTGCTGCCACAGGCCTTTCTCCACGCCACTGGCCTGCTCAGATGCAGAGCCACTCTCGCGAATATCCGGCAGCTTGGTGCGGCCAAACAGCAGGGCAATCAGCAGCACCAGCACGGCGATGGCGACATAGGTTATTTTTACCGAATCGAGGCTTTCTGACGCCGGGCCTTGGGTGGCGCTGAAGAACAGCGAGCCGCCGATGATTGGCCCAACGAACTGACCTAAGCCGTTGAAGGATTGCGCTAAATTCAGGCGGCGCTCGGCACCGGCAGGCTCACCCAATACGGTGGCATAAGGGTTGGCGGCGGTTTCCAGACAGCCCAGACCTAAAGCAATCACGAACAGCGCCAGCAGGAACATGGTGAAACTGCTGGCACCGGCGGCAGGCACAAACAGCAGCGCGCCGAGGGCATAGAGGCACAGACCCACTAAGATGCCCGCCTTGTAGCCATATCTGTCCATAAAGAAACCGGCGGGCAGGGCGATGACGAAGTAAGCGCCGAAGTAAGCCGCCTGTAGCAGCCCGGACTGGGCTTTATTGACGTGCAGCACTTCCTGAAAATGCTTATTCAGCACGTCGAGCAGGCCGTAGGACAAGCCCCAGAGGAAGAACAGCGTGGTGACCAGCATAAAGGCCAGCCGGAATCCGGAGGCCGCTTTTTGCCCTGCATAAGCAGGGTTTTCGGTTTTATTGGCGAGCATGGTTAATTCCTTGATATCTGGTTGCAGGGTTTGTTTCAGCACGGGGCTGGTTTTTTATGTCAGATAACTTGAAAAACAATCTCTTAGGTTACGAGCTAGGGTTGGTCTGCAAGCGCAAAAATTCGCTTCAGCTCGACCCACTTTTCACCTGCGGGCGTCCATGGCGTGGGGCGCTGATACTTCCACATCAGCTGTTCCCATTCGCAGATTTTTGGGTTCTCCTGACTGCGAAGGGCGAACTGCTCGCCGTCGAAGTCATCCGTGGTGTCCATCACCATAAATAGCCGGTTGCCCAGCTGGTAAATCTCCATCTCCACAATGCCGTGCTGGCGCAGATGTTCGGCGACCTCCGGCCAGATGCGCTGATGGTGCTGCTGATACTCGGCGATCAGCTGGGAGTCATCGACCAAATCCAGCGCCTGACAGAAGCGGCGGCTCATGTCAGCGCCCGGTCAAGGTGGGTGTAGCCGCCGTCGACCGACAGCCACTGGCCGGTAGTGTGCGAGGCGCGGGACGAGAGCAGGAACACCACGGTGTTGGCAATCTCTTGCGGCGTGGTCATGCGCTGGCCGAGGGGGATATGCGACGTAATTTGGCTGAGCTTTTCTTCAGGCTTATCAAAGCTTTTAATCCAGCGCTCATACAGCGGAGTCATCACCTCCGCGGGGATCACCGCGTTGACGCGAATGCCGTCTTTGAGCAGCGCAGCCGCCCATTCGCGGGTCAGCCCCAGCACCCCGCCCTTGGCAGAGGCATAACCGCTGGTGTTGCCTTGCCCGGTCAGCGCCGTTTTGGAGCTGATATTGACGATGGCTCCGCGACTGGCGCGCAGCGCCTCAAGGCTGAGGTGGGCCATCAGGTAGTAGTGGATCAGGTTCTGCTCCAGCGAGCGCACAAAGGCTTCGCGCCCGGCTTCTAGCCCCACGCTGTCATTGGCTCCGGCGTTGTTCACCAGGCCGTCGATGCTGCCATAGCGGGTCAACACCTCTTTTACCGCCTTCGTGCAGCTAGCTTCGTCGCGCAGCTCGGTGAGCACAAAACTGGCCTGTGGCTGAAACTGTTGCAGCTGGTGCATCAGCTCGTTGGCCGGTTCGGTATTGCTGATGATCACCGGAATGGCCCCTTCTTCGGCCAGAGTCAGCGAAATGGCGGCCCCAATGCCGGAGCCACCGCCGGTGACGATCACCACTTTGTTATCAAGATGCAGGTTCATGGTTACTCCAAAAATGCGTTTTGCAGGTTGTACAGGCGGTAAGCGTTACCACCGAAAATGGCGTCCTGCTGGTCACGACTTAGCGCGGCGGTGGCTCGTTGGCACAGGGTTAGCGCGTCTTCGTAGCTCCCCGCGAGCAGGCAGACCGGCCAGTCGGAGCCAAACAGCAGGCGCTCGGGGCCGAAGGCGTCCAGCGCCACCTCAAAATAGGGCAGTAGGTCGTTGGCCGTCATGCCCGCCGGGCGCGGCTCGGTTAACAGGCCGGAGAGCTTACAGCTGACGTGCTCCAGCTTGGCAAAGGGCGCTATCTGTTGCGCCCAGTGGCCCACGCCTCGGCTGAGATCAGGCTTACCGAAATGGTCCAGAATCACTGGGTGCTGGTCATGGCGCGCCGCGAATTGCGCGCCTTCGTGCAGATGGCGATGGGTCACCAGCAGCTCATACACATAGCCGTGCTGTTGCAGCTGGCGAATCCCGCGATTCACCGCGCCGTCGCGCAGCCACGCCGCCGGGTCGGCTTCGTCCTGCACCTGATGGCGAATGCCGCGCAGCAGCGGATGGGCCAGCTGTTCGAGCTGTACTCCAAGCTCTGGCGAAGCCACGTCCACCCACCCAACCACGCCTTTCACGA
This sequence comes from Ewingella sp. AOP8-B2-18, assembly GCF_052376015.1. NCBI lineage: Bacteria > Pseudomonadati > Pseudomonadota > Gammaproteobacteria > Enterobacterales > Yersiniaceae > Ewingella > Ewingella sp. AOP8-B2-18. The sequence continues at coordinate 165,077 of NZ_JBQSVB010000008.1, read as the reverse complement.
AAGCCGCGTGCTCGGCAACCTCCAGCAGCCAGCGCGTTTCCTCGAGGCTTGAACAGGCTTGAACCACCACAGAACCATGAATATCGTGACGTTGTAACGCCGGTGCCAGCTGCTCAGGCAATAAATCCTGCTTCAGCTCCGCCATGTCGTCGCTTATCCAGCGATAATCTCGCGGCGTGTAGCGCCAAAAGTGCTGGTGGGCATCGATTTTCGGCTGGCTCATCGCGTCTGCTCCTAAAGCTATGCCATCAGGCGTGGTGGCGATATTGGTCGATAGACGCCTGATGCATCTCGATAGAGAAGCCCGGCGCTTGCGGCGGCATATAGGCCGCGCCCCTGATGTCGCAAGGGTCCACAAAGTGCTCGTGCAGGTGATCCACGTACTCAATCACCCGGCCCTCGTGGGTTCCGGCGATGCAGAGATAGTCGATCATCGATAAATGCTGCACGTATTCGCACAGTCCGACGCCGCCCGCGTGTGGGCATACCGGCAGGTTGTACTTGGCGGCCATCAGCATCACCGCCAGCACCTCGTTGACGCCGCCCATGCGGCAGGCGTCAATCTGCACCACGTCGATGGCTTCGCGCATAATGAACTGTTTAAACATGATGCGGTTCTGGCACATTTCGCCGGTGGCGACTTTCACCGGAGCCACGCCTTGGCGAATTTTGCGATGTCCCTCGATGTCATCCGGGCTGGTGGGTTCTTCGATAAACCACGGCTTGGCGAAGGCCAGCGCGTTGACCCACGGAATGGCGTCGTTGGTTTCCCACACCTGATTGGCGTCAATCATCAGCTTGCGGTCTGGGCCGATCACTTCACGGGCGATGCGCACGCGGCGAATGTCGTCTTCTAAATCGCGGCCGACTTTCAGCTTCAAATAATCAAAACCGGCGTCCACCGCTTCTTGGCACAGGCGGCGCAGCTTGTCGTCGGGATAGCCCAGCCAGCCTGCCGACGTGGTGTAGCACGGGTAGCCTTCGGCCAGCAGCTTCTCGACGCGCTGCGCCTTGTTGTCGGCGCGCTGTTGCAGCAGCGTTAGGGCCTCCTGCGGCGTGATGCAGTCGGTGATGTAGCGGAAGTCGATGCAGCGCACCAGCTCCTCTGGCGACATGTCGGCCACCAGTTTCCACAGCGGTTTGCCTTCGGCTTTGCTCCATAGATCCCATACCGCGTTGACCACCGCGCCGGTCGCCAGATGAATCGCACCCTTGTCCGGCCCAATCCAGCGCAGTTGGCTGTCACTGGTGAATTCCCGCCAGAAAGCACCCATATTGGCAGTAATGGCAGCCAGATCGCGGCCAATCACCAAATGCTGCAACGCGTTAATGGCAGCGCAGCAGATCTCATTGCCGCGCCCGATAGTAAAGGTCAGGCCGTGTCCTGACAGCGACGGATTATCTGTTTCTAAAATGACATAAGCCGCCGAGTAGTCCGGGTCCGGATTCATGGCGTCCGAGCCGTCGAGTGCCAGCGAAGTCGGGAAGCGAATATCTTCAACACGTAATGCCGTGATGGTGGTCATGAGTGACAACTCCTTAAAATTTACGCTTGCACCGTTTTCTGGCGCTGTTCGCCGAGGCCTTCAATCCCCAGATGCATCACTTGTCCTGCTCTCAGGTAGACCGGTGGCTTTTGCCCTAACCCGACGCCCGGCGGAGTGCCGGTAGAGATAATGTCGCCCGGCTGTAAACTCATGAAACGGCTGAGGTAACTGACGATTTTCGGCACTTTGAAAATCATGGTGCGGGTGTTGCCGTTCTGGTATCGCTTGCCGTCCACTTCCAGCCAAAGGTTAAGCTGGTGCGGGTCGGGGATCTCGTCGGCGGTCACCAGCCATGGGCCAATAGGGCCAAAGGTGTCGCAGCCTTTACCTTTGTCCCAGGTGCCGCCGCGCTCGATTTGGAATTCACGCTCGGAAACGTCGTTAATCACGCAATAGCCCGCCACGTGGGACAGAGCGTCGGCCTCGCTGATGTAGCGGCCGCCTTTACCAATCACCACGCCCAGCTCCACTTCCCAGTCGGTTTTCACCGAGTCGCGGGGGATTTCCACATCATCATTTGGCCCGACAATCGAGCTGGTCCATTTGCTGAAAATCACCGGCTCCTTCGGGATGTCGGCGCCGGTTTCTGCGGCGTGGTCGGCATAGTTCAGGCCGATGCAGATGAACTTGCCGACGCTGCCAATACAAGCACCGAGGCGCGGGTTGCCCTCAACCAGCGGCAGGCTATTGATGTCCAGATGGCGCAACTTATTGAGTGAAGCGGGCAACAGGGCGTCGCCGCCGATGTCGCTCACCTGAGCCGATAAATCGCGGATCTTGCCGTTGTTGTCCAGAATGGCCGGGCGCTCTTTACCTGCCGGGCCGTAGCGTAATAATTTCATACCAAAATCCTTCTAATTGAATGTGTTACCAAGGCGCGAAGATCAGTTGCTCCAGCCGCCATCAATGATTTGCACCGTGCCGGTGGTGTAGGAGCTGGCATCCGAGGCCAGATACAGCGCCAGTTGGGCGATCTCTTCGGTTTTGCCGATGCGGCCAATCGGCTGGCGGGCTACAAAGGCTTGGTAGACTTCCTCCTCACTGCGCCCCTCGGCTTCGGCCTGAGCGGCGATGCGCTGGCGCAGAGAAGGGGACTCGACGGTGCCGGGGCAGATGGCGTTACAGCGAATACCCTGCGTCACGTAGTCGGCGGCGACCGAGCGCGTCAGGCCAATCACCGCGGCTTTGGTGGCGCTGTAGGCGAAACGGTTTGGCACGCCCTTGATGCTGGAGGCCACGGAGGACATGTTGATGATTGAGCCTGCCTTGCGCTCGAGCATGGCGGGCAGGAAGGCGCGGATCATGTGGAACATGGCGCTGACGTTGAGATCCAACGCGAACTGCCAATCGCGCTCGGTGCAGCTTAGAATGTCGCCGCTGTGTACCACGCCCGCGCAGTTAAACAGCACGTCCACCGGGCCGATTTTTTCGGCAACCTGGCTGATAGCCTGTGGGCTGGTCACGTCAAGGATGTGGGGCTGAATCCCATTGATGCCGTGAAGATGGTCGATATTGATATCGGTGGCAAAAACCTGCGCCCCCTGTTTGGCAAAAAGGTTGGCGGTGGTGAAGCCAATCCCCTGTCCCGCTGCGGTGATCAGCACTTTTTTCCCGGTCAGATCCATGATTTCTCCGAAGACGATGTGGTGAATTTAGGTCTAATGGTCAGGCCATTGAAGGCGAAAAAAACGGGTCAAGTTAGGCTCTTTTTGCTATCTTTTTGCTAAAATACCAGCCAGAGTGCAACTTAAAACGCCTTTTCATTTAACTAGTTTTTTACATGCATAAAACAATTCAGCAAGATTTTTGTCCCATAAATGTTAGCTGAATCACTTAATTTAAAATGACCTCAGGTGTCCAATGCCGATAAAAAAATTAGAAAATCCTCGTATTTACAGGCAGATAGCTGATCAACTTAAAACCTTAATTGATAACAAAGAATTTCCACCCGGCAGTCGCCTGCCCGCCGAGCGCGAACTGGCCAGTCAATTGCAGGTCAGCCGCGCCTCCGTGCGTGAAGCGCTGATCGCGCTGGAAGTTATCGGTTTGGTGGACGTTAAGGTGGGAAATGGCGTGATCGTCCGCGAACAGCCAGCAACTGTGCAGCAACCTACCCAAGAGCCGGTAATGGCTCAGGCGGGGCGCAACCAGTGGGCGGATGTCGACGATGAGCTGAATATCGAGCTGGATTTCACCGCCGAGCTGCCGCCATTTTCACTGTTACAGACCAGAAGATTGATCGAACCTGAAACAGCCGCGCTGGCGGCAAGATACGCGTCTGATGAGGAGTTGGCGGGTATCAGGCAGGCATATGAGCAGAACTGCCGCGATAATCGCCAAGGTTCAGCAACCCATCCCGGTGACCGTTTGTTTCATATTCGCATCGCGCAGGCTAGCGGAAACCCGGCCTATGCTTTTATCATTGCTCATCTGCTCGGACATCGTTATGGCACTATGTTCCGCGGGCTGCAGTTGCACTATACGCCGCAGGACATGCCGCATCGTTCGGAAGTCGAGCATCTGGCTATTCTGACGGCTCTTGAAGCGCGCGATACCCGCGCCGCGAAAAAGGCGATGAAAGAACATCTGGACGCGGTGATCGCCATTTTTGGTCGCGGCTAACAGACTTACTGGAGCACAGCATGCGCGGCAATCCCCCTTATATTCAGCCCGGTGACCGGATAGTGATTTTCGACGGCACCTGCAAATTGTGCATCGGCTGGGTCAATTTCCTGATTCGCCATGACCGACACCGTACGGTGCGCATGGTGCCGGTGCAGTCGGAAAAGGGCAAAGCGCTGTTTGTCTGGTTCGGGCTGCCGGCTGACAAGATCAACACCATCGTGTTGATTGATAAGGGAGAAGTGTTCCTGCGCTCCGAGGCGATTTTCCGCGCCATGAGTGGTTTACCCGCGCCCTGGCGCTGGATGGGATTATTGCGCATTTTCCCGCAATCCTTCCGCGACATGTGTTACAACCGCATCGCTATCAACCGTTACCGGCTGTTTGGCCGTTACGATGCAGTACAGAAACTCGATGCTGACCACGCTCAGCGCTTTTTGGATTAGGGATACCGGCGGTTCTACATGGCGGGTTATTAGCCACCCGCGTGAAATGTCGGTACAAATGGCGGTACAAATGTCGGTAGAAAAGTCGCCGTATCGTCGAACGTAATGTTAAAGTCCTGCAAGAAAAGGGGCTGTTGACCCGCGTTGGCCCCACCAAGAACGGCGTGTGGCGCGTGGTGTAATCCCCTTCGGCTCAATGAATTAACTTCTATCCTGCTCACTCCCGGTCTATGAGGCGTTATGAATACCCCAGTTACCCGCACAACTCGCGAAATCAAAAAGCACAACGTGGTGCTGGTGATTAATGCCTTAAAAGCGCTGACGTCAGCGACCAAGGCCGAGTTGGCGGCGCACACCGGGTTGAGCATTGCCACCTGTGGCACGGTGCTCAATGAACTCTGCCTGACGGGAGAGGTGATGGCGCTGGCGCAGGACGTTTCCAGCGGCGGGCGTCCGGCCCAGCGTTTCGCCTGTGACCCAAGCTTCTTCTCATTGCTCAGCCTGTACGTCGAAGGCACGACCGAGCAGAGCCGCATCGTGGTGTCGGTTTGCTCGGCTTTGGGCGAGGTGCTGGAGCAGTGGGATAAGCACTTTGAATTCCTCACATTGGCGCAGTTCACTGACACCATTAGCGAGGCGATTGGCCGCCACCCGGCGATCCGCGCGATGGGCATTGGCCTGCCCGGCGTTGTCTCCCAAGGCGAAGTATTAGCCTGCGATATTCCGCTGTTCGAAGGGGTGAAGCTGACCGAGCAGCTGCGCCAGCAGTTCGGCATTTTTGTCGAGGCGGCAAATGACATGAACTACAGCGCCTGGGGCTTTTACCGCAACAGTTGCCCGCATGAGCAAGCGCCGCTGGCCTATATTCTGCAACCTGAGCAGCACTGTACCGGCTGCGGGGTGGTGATTAATGGACAGGTGTTGCAGGGTGCCAGCCACTTTGCCGGAGAAGTTTCATTCTTGCCGGTGCCGCAGGGCAATGACGTGCCGATTATCACCAAAATGGTCAATCTGGTCAGGTCGCTGGTGGCGGTGATTAACCCCGCAACGATTGCGATTTCCGGCGCGCAAATCTCTCCCGAGGTGATTACTGAAGTCGGCCGCCAATGCCTGCTGACTATCCCTCCACAGCACATGCCCCAGCTGGTGTATCGCCAATCGATTCAGTCAGATTACCTAACCGGCATTGCCGAACTGACACTGGCGAACTTCCAGCGGCAGCGCATCTTCGCTGACTAATTTCATTTCTTTACCTTCACGGTAGTTGACAATATTTCAGCATAGCCTGTAGATTAACCACTTATTAAAAGACTTTTAATAAGTGGCGATGATTCTTTTTTCGCACCCTATTTTCCCTCTGAATACACGTGAGTAACGCTTGATGTCACTGCAAATTGCGACTTCCATTACTGACTCTCCCGTCAATCGTCTGGCGACGCGGGCTATCTTCTTTGTTACCGGTTTGGCGATGGGCCTGTGGGCCGCGCTGGTGCCTTATGCCCAAGTGCGCACGCAAGCGGAGGCGGGAGATCTCGGCCTGCTGCTGCTCTGTTTGGGCAGTGGTTCCCTTCTGGCGATGTTCGGCTCCGGGCGACTGATTGGCCGTTTTGGCTGCCGTTCGATGATTGTGATTGGCATTGCGCTGTTTTGCCTGATGCTGCCGCCGCTTGCGGTTTTGAGCGATATCCGCCTGCTGGCGCTGTCACTGTTTATCTTTGGCATGGGCATCGGCTTAACCGACGTGGCAATGAACGTGCAGGGCACGCTGATTGAGCAAGCGTCCGACAAACCTCTGATGTCGGGTTTCCACTGTTTGTACAGCGTCGGCGGCATTGCCGGGGCGGGCGGCGGCGCGCTGCTGCTCAGTGCTGGGCTGCCGCCGTTACACAGCACCGGCTACGCCGTGGCGCTGGTGGTGCTGATCACCGCCTTGTTCTTTAACCGACTGCTACCCACCGGTGGCAACGAAAACGCCTCTCATGAACCGGGGCGCAAGGCGCGACCTAACTTCCGCCTGATCCTAATGGCGCTGATGGCGATGATCTGCTTTATGGGCGAAGGCGCGGTGCTCGACTGGGGCGGAGTGTTTCTGACTCAGGACCGCGCGCTGGCGCTGGAACACGCGGGCTGGGGCTACGCCATTTTCGCTATCACCATGTCGATTATGCGTTTAACCGGCGACGCGGTGGTGAAGAAGCTGGGCCGCAAAAAGGTGCTGGTGTTTGGCGCACTGCTGGGCATTGCGGGCTACCTGCTGGTGGTGCTCGCGCCGGGCTGGAGTAACGCACTGATTGGCTTCGCGCTGGTAGGGATTGGCGTCGCTAACATTGTGCCGGTGCTTATCACGCTGGCCGGGCAAGAGAAGGTGATGCCGGTCAATATGTCGGTCGCAATGGTTGCTACGCTGGGTTATCTCGGGGTGCTGGCCGGTCCAGCATTTATCGGCTTCGTGGCCCATCTTTCCAGTCTGACCGCGGCTTTCGCCATGATGGCGGCGCTGTTTATCGTCATCAGCCTTGGGGCTTATAAACTGAAATACTGATTTTTTCTGAGTGGCATGGTGCCAGCCAGTACGAGGGTACTGGCTTTTTTTTAACAAACTTGGGGAGTTAACATGGCCGTTAAGCTTATCGCCGTCGATATGGACGGGACCTTTTTGAATGAACATGGCGACTACAATCGCCCGCGCTTTGCCCAGCAGTACGCCGAGTTGCAGAGAAGGGGGATCAAGTTTGTGGTCGCCAGCGGCAACCAGTTCTACCAGTTAAAAACCTTCTTTGATTCTCTTGATTTGGACATTGCCTATGTCGCCGAAAACGGTGCCTACGTGGTAGACAAGCAGCAGCAGATTTATTGCGGGCAAATGCCGCAAGAGCAGATAAAGCGGGTGCTGGCGTTCATCAGCCAAATTGATTATCTGCAGGTGGTGGTGTGCGGCAAAAACGGCGCGTACATGCTCAATTCCTTTGGCGATGCCTTCTTCAAGAAGATGAACCGTTACTACTTCCGCCTGAACCGCATCAGCGATTATGGACAGATTGACGACGTAATTTTTAAGTTCGCTTTGGAAATGTCGCAAGACCATTTGCCGCAGTTGATGAAAGAGGTGCAGCAGGCGCTGGGCGACATCGTCACGCCGGTTTCGAGCGGCCACGGCTCGGTGGATTTGATTATTCCGGGCAACCACAAGGCCAACGGTTTGAAGAAGATCCAGGCGATTTATGGCGTGGAAGATGCGGAAGTGATGGCCTTCGGCGACGGCGGCAATGATTTAGAAATGCTGAAAAGCGCCGGTTATGGCTTCGCGATGCGAAACGGCCAGCCTGCGGTGTTTACTCATGCCAAGTATCGCGCGGGTTTGCACAGCGAGGAAGCCGTGTTGCAGGTGATTGATGATTGCCTGGAAGGGCGCGGGGTGTTTGCCGGTTAATCCGGCGGGTTGCGCGGTGTATGAAATATTCTGTAGTAATCAAGTCAGAATTAGCCTCTTGTTTCCAAGCTAATTTTGTTGATATACAACGGGCTCCTTTTGTACCAATAAGGTAGTTCAGGTGAAAATTTCAAAATATAAAACCGCAGACGACATCGCTGTAACACTTCATGCACCCCAAACCGGTGAAAAATTTCCCGCCATTCTTCTTTGCCACGGCTTTTGCGGTATTCAGGAAATCCTCCTGCCTGCATTCGTGAAAGCCTTTGTTGACGCGGGCTTTGCCGCCGTCACCTTCGACTATCGCGGCTTTGGCGCCAGCGGCGGCGAGAAAGGCCGTTTAGTGCCTGAAATGCAGATCGCGGATATCCTCACCGTACTCGGCACGCTGCAAGATGAAAGTATCATCGACAGCCAGCGCATTGGCCTGTGGGGCACCAGCTTCGGCGGCTGTCACGTGATGGCTGCTGCCGCGCAGGCGGGTGAGCGCGTGAAAGCCGTGGTGAGCCAGCTGGGCTTCGCCGACGGTGAAAACGTGGTGACCGGCGCGATGTCGCCGGAAGATAAGGCGGGCTTTATCGCCACGCTGGAAAAAATGAATGATAAGAAGTTGGCCACCGGCAAAGAGATGATGGTTTCCATCACTAAAGTGCTGAGCGACGACGAGTCCAAAGCCTTCTTCGAAGAGAATAAAACCCAGTATCCAGCGATGGATATCAAGATCCCATTCCTCACCGTGCGCGAAACCCTGCGCTACAAACCCGCCGTTCACGCCGCCAAAGTTACCTGTCCGGTGCTGGTGATGGTTGCCGAGCAGGACAAGGTTAACCCGCCGGAGCAGGGAATCGACCTGTACCACGCGCTGACCACCGCCGAGAAAAAGCTCTACGTTGAGCAAGGCGCGAAGCACTACGACTTCTACTCTGGCGAGCACTTCACGCCGGTAGTCGCCGAGCAAACCGCGTGGTTTAAACGCTGGCTATAAGGCTGCCGTGGTTAAGCATTTAGCAATAAAAAACCGCCGATAAAGGCGGTTTTTTATTGCCGACAGCAGACCGCTTTTAGCGATATATCGGCAGCCAGTTGAGGCTGGAGAGAATATGCACCGTGGCGTTGAGCACGCCAAACAGCAGCACTAAAGCAATCATCGCCTTGCCACCCCAGACGCGATAACGCGGGCTGCCAAAACGCTGGCGCGAGGCTCTGGCCATCAGCGCCGGGACAATCACCGCCCAGACGGTTGCCGCTAAACCGGCGAATCCTATGGCGTAGATAAAGCCGTCAGGGTAGATCACGCCGCCAATGATTGGCGGGACGAAGGTGATAAGCGCAGTTTTGAAGCGTCCGGTTTTGCTGTCATCAAACTTGAACAGGTCGGCCAAATAGTCAAACAGCCCCAGCGTCACCCCAAGGAAGGAACAGGCCACGGCGAAGTTGGAGAAGATGGTCAGCAGTAAATCCAGCCCGGCGCTGTTCAGCACTTGGCTCAGCGACTGCACCAACACGTCAATATTGCCGCCGCGCTCGGCGATGCCGATAAACTCAGGGCGGGGGATATTGCCCATGGTGCCAAGCATCCAAATCACGTACAGACCCAGCGCCATCAGGGTGCCGAGCAGCACGCACTTCTGGATGGTTTTCGGGTCCTTACCGTAGTACTTCATCAGGCTCGGCACATTGCCGTGATAGCCAAACGACGCCAGAAAGAACGGCAGCGTGGCTAAAAGGTAAGGCATGTAGCTCGGGTTTACTTCCACACTATTGAGCAGGTTCACTGGCTTGACGTGCCACAGCAAACTGCCAAAGGTCAGGAAGAAGGCGATGATTTTGGCACCCAGCACGATGGCCGTCATGCGGCTTACCGCGCGAGTACTCAGCCAGACAATAAAGGCTACCGCCAGCGCGGTGAGCAGGCCGCCCAGACGCGGGGAGAAGCTGACGGACATTTCGCGCAGGGTGTGCTGGATCACCGAGCCGCTGGCCGAGATATAGGCGTAGGTCAGAATGTACAGCACGAAGGCGATGGTGATGCCGTTGATGCGATTCCACGCGTTGCCCAGCAGGTCTTTGGTCACGGTATTGAAACTGGAGCCGATGGGGTAATTCAGGTTGGCTTCAAGGATCATCAAACCTGAGTGCAGCATGCAGAACCAGGTGAAAACCAGCGCGGCCACTGACCAGAAAAACCAGGCACCGGACATCACGACGGGAAGAGAAAACATGCCTGCGCCAATGATGGTGCCGCCAATAATCATTGCGCCACCCATCACAGAACGGGGGGAAGTGTCGACGGACTGCGTCGCCATGGTGCGGTTCCTTATGCAAAAACAGAGCGCTATAAAATGTTATTTCCACGGCAATTCGCCGGTGGAATATCGCGTTAAGCGCCGCAATATAGTGCATAATTCACCAAATGTACATTGTGAACTAGTTCAGTGATACGGCATTTCACCAGAACTTTTCATGGATTTTCCTATGGACTGCGCCAATGTGTATGTCTAAATTCATTGGGTGAATTTATTTTTTCAAACCTTGAGTCTTTTATAATGAAAATCAAACTATTGCTCGTCGCTTCTCTGGCTACTTTCGCACTGACTGCCTGTCAAAACCACGGGGAAACCGCAAAGCAGGAGGACGCTGTACAACAGCCGGACACCTGTAATGCGGCATCTTTTAAATATTTAATCGGCAAACCTTCCTCTACGCTGGACGGCATGCGCTTCGCCAAACCTATGCGCCTCATCACACCGGGCACGGCGGTAACCATGGACTTCAATCCTGAGCGTTTGAATATCATGGCTGATGAGAAGGGCGTGATCACCAGCTTGCACTGCTCTTAAAAGTAAAACCACTCTCCCGGGTGACACCTGAGATCTTATAGGCTGCCCCAGCGCAAGCAAAGGGGGATTGCGCTATGCGTTAATGAATTGGATGTGAACCAGTAAGGAAAGAACGTGAATGAGCGTTGACTGATGTCAACACTGTGTTTAAAGTACATTCATCGGAGGCCAATGAAGGCACGTCCTAATAAACATATTCAAGCAGCCATTGAATATGCCTTAACACGAGGCTGGGTTTGGGTGGCACCGGGTAGCTCGGCGCACTGTTTTTGTAAGTTGCGCTGCGGAAATCCCTTATGTGACCATCGGGACCATGCAATGAGTATATGGTCGACGCCGAAAAGTGCTGCAAACCACGCTCACCAAATAGTGCGCATGGTAAACCGCTGCTCTTAATTGCATATCGTAGTGAGGGCGAGAACTTCGCCCTTTTTGACCTCTGGAGGTCTTATGCCGCTCTACAATTTCACTCTTATGCTCTCTGGCGTGACCTATCAAACTGAAGGTTTGGAAGACGCGCTTTACCGCAGCAACTGTGATGATGCGCTAATCAGCGCCTTTGGTCGCTCGGTTTATCTTGATTTCGACCGAGAGGCTGAGTCGCTCGACGCCGCCATCGCCTCTGCGGTTGGAGATGTGGAATCGGCAGGCATAGGCGCAGTTGTGGAATCCGTGGATTCTGCTCTGGTCGGGTTAAGTGATATTGCAGAACTGACCGGCATGACGCGTCAAGCCATCGCCTTGCTCAAAGATGGCTCGCGCGGAGGAGGCGATTTCCCTTGCCCAATCCAGCGTATTAAAGGGCAATCTCCCCTGTGGGACTGGGCCGAGGTGGCTTTGTGGCTCGAGAGAAATGGGCGTCTGGTTGGCAATGAAACGCTGGTGGCCAATGCAAGAACGCTGAGTAAGTGGAATTTAGCACTGCGCGCCTCGGCTTTTAGGGACGTCGCCGAGATTGAGAAGATAACTCATCAACTGTTAGCCAGCAGAAAGCAGCACCAAAAGACGCTGTGAGCATCTAAGTTACCCAGCCAAATAAGGCCAAATCGTAAAAATCAGCAATAACGTGCCGCCGCCGATGTCGATCACTTTCTTCAGTTTGCGGGTGCTGATTTTGGCTGCGGAGCGAATCAGCATCTGTCCGGCGAAGAGTAACCACAGGGCCATCACCGCGACGTGAATCGACGCCAACACCAGATAACTCCACGGGGTTGCACCGCTGCCTGCGAAGGCGGGCACCACGGTGAGATACAGCATTATGGCTTTAATATTCAGCACGTTGGCAAAATAGGCCTCTTTGATGCCGGTTGAACGACTGCCGGAGGTGAAAGCCAAATCCTTGGCGTTCAGGCCACTGCGGATCAGCCGAATTCCCAAATAGAAAAGATATGCCGTGCCGGCAATTTTGATGGCATTCATCAAAGCAGGATAGGCCACGATAAGTCGCGTGATGCCAAGTCCAGCCAACAGTGCATGGGTATAAATGCCGAAGAGGGTGCCGAGAATAATTCGTCCGGTGCCGCGCATTCCCTGTTGAACAGCGTTGTTCATCGCTAAGGTAAAACTGGCCCCCGGCGAGAGAGCCACCGGCAGGATCGCCAGCGCGAAGCCGAGCAGATTCATCCGCCAACCGCGCCAAAACTCTGCAATTTGCTGTGCAGATTGCTGCGCACCTCAGGCCATTCCTCATCAATAATGCTAAATCGCACCGAGTTACGTTTACGGCCGTTTGGCATAATGCGCTCGTGGCGCACAATCCCTTCCTGCTTAGCACCTAAGCGCAAAATGGCATTGCGCGACTTCTCATTCAGCTCATCGGTGGTGAACTGCACCCGCACGCAGTTCATCTCCTCGAAGGCGTGGGTGAGCAGCAGCAGTTTGGCCTCGGTATTGGCGTAGGTTCGCTGCCACGAGGCCGACAGCCAGGTGTGGCCGATTTCCAACTTGCGATTTTGAGGATCAATCTTCCACAGGCGGGTCGAGCCTATCGGCTTGCCGCTGGCAATCTCTTCAATCACGAACGGCAGCACCGTGCCCGCATTGCGGCCGGTGATCGCGATATTGATGTACTGCGCGACAGTGTCTGGCGAGGGAATATTGGTCAATTGCATATTCCACAATTCACCGTCAGAGGCGGCAAGCATCAGGGCATCGGCATCTTGTTCTGTCAGGGGGCGAAGGCGGATTTTCTGACCGATCAGCGAAACGGGATTATTCATCTACGCAGGTTGCCTCATTTGATTAGCTGGGGGAGTGCTTGATTTCACTCTAAAAGATACGCGCTGGGCAGGCATTTCTCCAGCACGTATAATTTAAATGAATTTATGAAGAGAAATCATTAATGTTGCGAGCAAATATTAACGACCTGATTGCGTTTTCCGTGGTGGCTAAAGAGCAGAGCTTCACCCGCGCTGCGGCAAAGTTGGGCGTTTCGCAATCGGCCCTGAGTCATGCTATTCGCGGTTTGGAAGAGCGCTTGGGCGTTCGCCTGCTCACTCGCACCACGCGCAGCGTTGCGCCCACCGAGGCGGGCGAGCAGCTTTTAGAGAGAGTCGCGCCGCGCCTTGCGGAAATCGAAGACGAGCTGACGGCTATCACCGAGCTAAAAGATAAGCCCGCCGGCACTATTCGCATCACGGCGGCAGAACACGCGGCGAATACTGTGCTGTGGCCGAAGCTGGAAAAATTTCTGCCGGATTACCCGGACATCAAGGTGGAAGTTACCATCGATTATGGCCTGCGGGACATTGTCAGCGATCGCTTTGACGCCGGAATTCGCCTTGGCGAGCAGGTCGCCAAAGATATGATTGCCGTGCGCATTGGGCCAGATTTCCGCATGGCGGTGGTCGCCACGCCATCCTATATCGCTGGGAAAACTGCGCCACTGACGCCCCATGATCTGCAGCAGCATAGCTGCATCAATTTGCGCCTGCCCACGCTGGGCGGGATTTACGCCTGGGAGTTTGAAAAAGCAGGGCGGCCGCTGCGCGTCAGGGTTGATGGGCAGCTGATCCTCAATTCCAATGCGCAAATCAAGAAGGCGGTGCTAGCAGGATTTGGCATGGCGCTGGTGCCGGAAGACAATGTGCGAGAAGAGCTGAAAAGCGGTGAGCTGGTGGAGTTTTTGCAGGACTGGTGCCCGGAGTTTCCCGGCTATTATCTCTACTACCCGAGCCGTCGGCAGCACACCTCGGCCTTCGCGCTGCTGGTGGATGCGCTGCGTTATAAAGCCTAAAGCAGCAGGGAAAGTGCCCGCTGCGGCACTCTCCCTCTGATGATAGCAATCGGCTTAATTGCCGACGCGTTTCTGCAAATGCTCAGGGTAACGCGCCCCTTCTACCGTCACGCTTGCCAGCACTTTCTCAATATTACCTAGCTCTTCCTGAGTCAGTGCAATGTCCGCGCTGGCTAAATTCTCGTGCAGACGAGAGAGCTTGGTGGTCCCCGGAATAGGGACAATCCACGGCTTTTGCGCCAGTAGCCACGACAGGGCGATTTGCGCCGGCGTTGCCCCTTTTTGTTGAGCGATTTGCTCGAGCAGAGCCACCAGCGCCTGATTGGCCTTGCGCGCTTCTACAGAAAAGCGCGGCACAATATTGCGAAAATCGCTGCTATCGAAGGTGGTGTCCTGATTTATTGCACCCGTCAGGAAGCCCTTGCCCAGCGGGCTGAAGGGGATAAAGCCAATGCCCAGCTCTTCCAGAGTTGGCAAGATTTCCGCCTCCGGTTCGCGCCACCATAGCGAATACTCACTTTGCAACGCGGTCACTGGTTGAACGGCGTGAGCACGGCGAATGGTCTGCGCGCTGGCTTCGGACAGGCCAAAATGCTTCACCTTACCTTCCTGAATGAGCTCTTTTACCGTTCCTGCGACCTCTTCAATCGGCACCTGTGGGTCGACGCGGTGCTGGTAAAAGAGGTCGATAACATCGGTATTCAACCGTTTTAACGCCGCCTCGGCCACGGCCCGAATATGCTCAGGGCGGCTGTTCATGCCGCTTTGCCCGCCTTTGCCGTCAAACTCAAATCCAAACTTAGTGGCGATAGCAACTTTCTGGCGAAACGGCGCGACGGCTTCTCCCAACAGTTGTTCATTAATGTAGGGGCCATAGGCCTCCGCCGTATCAAACAGCGTCACGCCTTGCTCGAAGGCTGCGCGAATAAGGGCAATAGCGTGGTTTTTTTCAGTGGCCGGGCCATAGCCGTAGCTTAATCCCATGCAGCCAAGGCCGATGGATGAAACTTCAAGTTGGCTATTACCTAGTTTACGTGTTTTCACTGTGCTCACTCCTTAGGGGGGATAACAGCAGTGTAGAGGTGGAGTGATTATTTGATTAGTTGCCATAATCGGTATGAGCTTATGAGTTTTCCTCATTAATCCGCGCCAACGGCCCGTGCGATATTGATGAATTATGCTCATAGCCGTTTGCAGATTTGCGGCCTAGTCGCGGGCAATGAATCTCTGTAACGTTGATTAATGGCAGCACGGCCTTTTTTAGCAGATACTTTTCAGGAGCAAAGCATGAAGATCTTACGCAACGGTTCACAGCCATCGAAGGCCGGTCCGGCAGACTATTTCACCGGCAAAGTGCGGATTGACGCCCCTTTTCAGGCGACCGAACCGGCGCGGGTTGGTGGGGCGACGGTGACTTTTGAACCCGGCGCACGCACCGCGTGGCATACCCATCCCTTAGGCCAGACGCTGATTGTCACCCAAGGCCGTGGCTGGGTTCAAAAATGGGGTCACGAGGTGGAAGAGATACATCCGGGGGATATTGTCTGGATACCTGAAGGGGTGAAACACTGGCACGGCGCAACCAGTGAGACAGCAATGACGCACATCGCCATTGCTGAATCACTTAACGGCAGCCCGGTCGAGTGGCTGGAGAAAGTCACTGACGAGCAGTACCCGGCGAAATCGGCCTAATTAACGGGCGGCGGTTCTTACTTTCTCATTGATGACCGCGACCAGCGCCTGCGGGTCAACATAAAGGGGTTTGCCGCTGATCTGCTCATAACGATCGCCCGTCTGCACCAGCAACAGAGGTACGCCTCTGACTGCCAATTTATCCATCAGCGCCTGGGTGGTCTGGGTTCGCCGATGAGTTTGTTCAGCCAGCGCTTCGTCGTGAGCCAGACGCAGGGCAAAATCGCTGGCATCTAGCTCATAACCTGCCGCCTGCGCGTGCTGCGCGGCAATGTTGGCAACCACTTGGGGAGCCGAAGTGTCTTGCCCGTTCACATAACGCTCGTGCTGTAAGTGATGCAAAATTTGTGTTTCTAATGTGGCGTCGAGATGGCGAATGGCCGTCAGCGCGCGGTTCATCGCCTGAGAATCAAAACGCCCATCCGTGCTCATCAGGATCTGATTAAAGTATTTTTCGCTAAATACCTGACCCGTCAGTGACTCAATGCGCTGATCGTTGGTCCACGCATGGGTGGCCAATGACGGTGACATCTCTCGCGCCCCGGTATCTGAGAACAGGCCGCTTGGCATCAACTCTAACTGCTGTGGAAAGGCCGCCGCGAGGCTGGCTAATGCCGGCGCGCTGGCGTAACACCAGCCGCAAAGTGGGTCAAAAATATACAGTAATTTAAAGTCTTGCATCGCGCCTTTCTCTCGTCATCCGTCATATGCGCCACTTTATTAGATTCAAAATGCGAGATAAACCCTCATCTGGTTGACGATTTGTTGCATAAATCGAACAAATACAGCCAATGAATAGGGCTGATAAAGTGGCATTTTTACTCTTCTTCGGCATTTAAATCGAATTTCTGCCGGGCTTTTTCCACCTCGGGCAGATAGCTGATCGTCCAGTTGAAGAGCGCGCCGAACGGCTCTTTCAATGTGCGTCCCAAGGGGGTGATGTGGTATTCCACCGCGATAGGCGAGGCGGTGATCACCTTGCGATCCACAATCCCGTTGCGCTGAAGTCTACGCAGGCTTTGCGTCAGCGCCTTCTGAGTAATGCCATCTAACTGGCGCTTAATTGTATTAAATCGTAACGGCTGCTCGCACAGGGCGCTGAGGATCAGCACGGACCATTTATCCGCAATCTGGTCCAACAGCAGTCGGTGCGGGCAATCCTTGGTTGCACAGGGGGCTTTTTGAATCGACACAGTGGTTTCCTTAACGATACCTGGTAGCGTTTTGGTGCCTCATTGACACTAGGTATACATAATATACCCTCATCTTTGCTAACCACATAGAGAGAATTCAATCATGAGCCAAGCGAATGTAGATGCCCTATTTCAGCCTTTCCAGTTAAAAAATCTGACGTTAAAAAACCGTATTGTGATGGCGCCGATGACCCGCTCTTTCTCGCCCAACGGCGTGCCGGGCGATAACGTGGCGGCTTACTATCAGCGCCGCGCGGCGGCGGATGTCGGATTAATTCTGTCCGAAGGGACGGTGATTGACCGCCCGGCGTCGCGCAATGATGCCAATATCCCTTTCTTCCACGGCGAAGAGGCGCTGGCAGGCTGGAAAAAGGTGATTGACGAGGTTCACGCCGCCGGAGGCAAGATGGGGCCGCAGCTGTGGCATACCGGCTCCGTTGCCAGCTTTATGACCGAATGGGTACCCGACGCGCCGGTAGAAAGCCCTTCAGGGCTGATTGGGCCGGGCCAGCCGCGCGGAGAGATCATGAGCGAAGAGGCGATTGCCGATACCATCGCTGCTTTCGCTAAGGCCGCCGCAGACGCCAAACGCTTAGGTTTTGACGTCGCCGAAATCCACGGCGCGCACGGCTATCTCATCGACCAATTCTTCTGGGCGGCGACTAACCTGCGCACCGACAGCTTCGGCGGCGCGACGCTAAAACAGCGTTCTCGCTTCGCCGCCGAGGTAGTGAAAGCCATGCGCGAGGCCGTAGGGCCAGACTTCCCGCTGATCCTGCGCGTCAGCCAGTGGAAGCAGCAGGACTATGCCTTCCGCCTGACGACTACCCCTGATGAAATGACCGACTGGCTGCTTCCGCTGGTCGAGGCGGGCGTGGATATATTGCACTGCTCGCAGCGCCGATTCTGGGAGCCAGAGTTCCCTGAGATTGATGGGGAGTCCGGTCTGAACTTCGCGGGTTGGGCCAAGAAATTGACAGGCGCTGCGACCATCAGCGTCGGCTCGGTCGGCCTGTCGAATGACTTTATGGGCTCCTTCACTGGCGAAGGCGCGCAGCCCGCCAGCCTCGACAACCTGCTACAACGCCTGGAACGCGACGAGTTCGACTTAATCGCCGTCGGCCGCGCGCTGCTCAGCGACCCGCACTGGGTCAGCAAAATCCGCAACGGCAATCAGGACCAACTGCACGACTTTGACGCCGCGAGTTTGGGTGTGCTGGTTTAAGTAAAATCTAGCAAAAAAGGGTTAGTTCTAGCTTATCTTAAACCAGCTTAAGTCCAGACTTTGCCGACATTCCAACCAGAGAATATAGGATATATTCTCTGGCCTTCATCTTGCTTAATCGACGCGGCGCTATGTCATCCTCCCACCCGCCAGCTTCTTGCCGTCGGGCCAGATATTGCGGCGCGCTGACAGGAAATCTTAGTGGGGAAACCCCCTGTAACTCAATAATGAAAAGTAACCTTTGGCGAAACGCTAGCCATGGGTAAAATGAGCGCGGAATAACCATATAAAAAAGGAAATTAATATGGATACGCTGCGTCACAGCAGGAGCACGCCTGCACATTGGCTGAAAATCGTTCAATCTGGCCTTTCAACTCATCTGCCCCTTTCCCCCAGCCTGCGGCTTAACAACCCCTATTATGCGGCAAAAAACCTTGTTTCAAGCTTCACTCCAGCCTGGGGGATGCGCTAATGACAATAGGTTATTATCTGGTCGTCGAGGACGAAACTACCTGTGGCGGTATCATTCTGGAGGGGGATTTTACCCACACGCTGTTTGGCAGAGCGGTGGCAAGGGAAGAGGATAGGGTTAGCTGCGGCAAGCACCCCGGCACTTACATCATTGTGGGGCACATTCCCCATGACACCATTAACGGCCGCAAATTTGCCGGTACGCTGCACAGTAGAAGTAGCTGCCCGTGCAATGCAGAATTCATTCCATCAATGGTGAATGACACCTATGAATTCATCGGCGAAGAAACGGCGGCAAAGAGCACAAGCGCAGATCCGGAGCAGCGCGGGCAGGCGGCAAAGAAACCGAAACGCGAAATTACCTTAACCCTCGGCGTGTTCTTTGATGGTACGGGGAATAATGCCAACAACACCGACGCGCGTCTCAAGGCATGTAGTGCAGAGCATTATGAGATGAATAATCAGGATGCAACATCAACTTACGCGCGTTGTATCCAAATAAAACGTGGTTACAGCGGCACTTCTGCTGGGAGCCATCTCGGTTACTATACGAATGTGCACTGGCTTAATACCTTATATAACCAAAAAATCACTGTGGATACCGGTTATGGTCAGCATGCAATTTATATTGAAGGAATTGGAACTGAAACAGGCGAAGGTGATAGTACCTATGGTATGGGCACAGGAACTGGCGATACTGGAGTAGTTAAAAAGACCGATAAAGCTGTCAGAATGTTAATTGATGGCTTTAATGATTATTTCTACAACAATCCAGATGCGCGTTTTTGCATTATTAAAGAATTGCAATTCGATATCTTTGGCTTTAGCCGTGGTGCCGCCGCAGCTCGGCATTTTGCTAATCGCGTGTTCTATCAAGACCCTCAAATTATTGCCGCGATAAAAGCGGGATTAGGCAACGTTGAATTCAGCGGCACTCCGGGAGGTAAAACCCGGTTTATTGGCATTTTTGATACCGTGGCCGCCATCGGCACTCCTGTAAATGGCTTTAACCCTCATACAGCGGATACCGGTGATGTGAATATTGCACTGCGCCCCGGTGTAGCAGAAAAAGTCTTCCACATTACTGCCCAGCACGAGTGCCGATTTAACTTCGCTCTCAACAGTGTGAAACCCGCATGGCCAGAAGTGGAGTTACCCGGAGCACATTCCGATATTGGAGGGGGTTATAATCCGGTGGAGCATGAAGCCTATTTTCTGACTCGACCGCAGTTTGAAACTGTTCCCTTCTCAGCTGACGATACTCAGACAAGGGTTTATCAGCAAACAGTGCAAAAGCTCAAAGAGATGAATCAATTCCCGGCCATTAATTCAATTTGTCAGAATGTCGAAATAGACGTTAAAACTTGGCATGACGACAGGATGCCTGCTGACCATTACGGCAGATTACAAAAAAGAAGCGCCGCGGCACTGACTCTCGACCGAACCACCTACAATGACTGGTCAAAAGTATCCCTACGAGTGATGCTAGATGCTGCACAAGAGGCGGGGGTGAAATTCGATCCGATTGATGAAAGTGTGCCCGATTTCGCCTTACCGGAAGAGCTGAATTATCTCAGTGAAAAAGCAGTTCGCCTTGGTCGAGCTGTACGCAGTGGTGACACTAAATATGTTTTTGTATCTCCGGAACTCAATGTGTTAGCTAAAAAGTATCTCCACTGCTCCGCTAACTGGAATAGCGTAATTAAAGATGAACAAGGTCTGCCTATTGGTGCTGTCAAACCCGCAAAACTAGTGACCTTTACCAACCGACCAGACGAACATTGGCGCCGAACGGTCTATAATATGGATGGAAAAAAAATATGGAAATAACACGTCTGGCAGTTTTGCTGCCACTACTAACAGTAATGGGCTGCCATGCTACAAATCTAGAAGATGCCCCGGCCAAAGCTAGGGAGTGGCGCTTTAATTTTTTCACACCAAAGGCGTTGCCTGCCCTCGTCACCTTTGTCGCAATTCTTGATATTAATCAGATTGATTATCGATTCAACACCTTAGACAGTACTGCGTCCCTAGATAAGGTTATTGGTAAGTGGAATGATCAATCAAGAGCACCCGGTGGGCATTGGAATAGGATCAAAGCTCCTCCTAAGGTTATGATATTTTGCTGGGACTCGATCATTGATAAAAGGGTTTATGAAACTCACATTTCATTTCCCCAATCAATTCAGGACAAAATGTCTAGACCCAGTGAATTAAAGGATTATGTAGGTAACACAGCTTATTATGACACCGTGCAAATAGGTTTAGCCCCTGAAGGGAAGGTTGCTGTTTGGCTCCGAGGGATAGGAACTCAACCCAATTACCGTGTTACACCCTCAACTTTAAAAACGCTTACAGGTGAGAATTTGGAAATCTGTAAAGGCATTACCAAGCATCCAAATGGGTACAAATATTACGGTGAGACGCCGGATTTCATCAAAGGGAAAACTTACCCCTACGGGAATTGGTGAGACGTAATTGCGGCCAAGAGGGCCGCTTAAAATGGATGGTAGAGATATATGGAAATAACACGTCTGGCTGTGCTTCTTTCGGCATTAATTATAACGGGATGTCAAAGCGCCGTTGAAGCCAATACTATTAATTCAGAAAGGGCTGCTCCAGAAGAGTGGTACTTTACTTTTATCACTCCCAAAGCTCTGCCAGCTTTAGTGACTTATGCCATTGTTATGGACACCAAAGGCAACGCTTATAGCTTTAAAACCCTCGATAAGACACATACAGGCCCAGAAATAGTGGGAAGCTGGGGAGATAGGCCTCGTAATCCGCCTGGATACTGGAACAAAATTCAAAATCCGCCTAAACACCTTATTTTTTGTTGGGACTCCATCATCGATAAAAAGGTTTATGAAACCCGCCTGTCCTTTTCTGCCTCCCTTGATGAAAAAATGAGGAAGCCCGCAG
Source organism: Ewingella sp. AOP8-B2-18 (assembly GCF_052376015.1). Lineage (NCBI taxonomy): Bacteria > Pseudomonadati > Pseudomonadota > Gammaproteobacteria > Enterobacterales > Yersiniaceae > Ewingella > Ewingella sp. AOP8-B2-18. The sequence goes on along the minus strand of NZ_JBQSVB010000008.1, from coordinate 143,454 downwards.
GACATAAAAATTATCGTGGCTTGGAAGTGTATTACGACATGATGACAATTGGTCTGGCTCCAGAGGGAAAAGTGACTGTCTGGCTGCAAGATGTTGGTAAGTATCCCAATTACCACGTTACACCTTTAACCATAGAAACACTTTCAGGTGACCAGTTAAATGCATGTAAAGGTATTACCCGATTTTCTAATGGCTATGAATATGGAGAAGAAACAAAGGCTTTCATCAAAGGCAAAACCTATCCCTACGGGAATTGGTGAGACGTAATTGCGGCCAAGAGGGCCGCTTAATATGGATGGTAAAGGTATATGGAAATAACACGTCTGGCCGCAAGCTTATTGGCTTTGACATTAGTAGGTTGCCAAGCTACTGCTGGTAATACTCGCCCTGATGCCTCCAATCCGTTCTCACTGCCGTATGGCGAGTGGAGATTTAGTTTTGTTACCCCCAAGGCATTGCCCTCGCTAGTGACTTTCGCGTCCATTCTTGATACCGACGATATTGTTTATCAATTCAACACGCTCGATGGAACTCAGGATAACCCAGACAGTGTAGGTAAATGGAGTCAGCATATTCGTCGTTCGTCGGTGACATGGAATAAAGCCAAGCATCCGCCTAAAGCTATGGTGTTTTGCTGGGACTCAGTTATCGATATGAAGGTATATGAAACATCGATAAGCTTCCCACAATCTGTTTGGGAAAAAATGATCACCCCTGCGGATCATAAAAATCGGCGTGGAACAGAGGTCTATTACGACACCATGATTATAGGTTTGGCACCTGAAGGAAAAGTGACTGTCTGGCTGCAAGATGTTGGTAAGTATCCCAATTATCTCGTTATACCTTCAGCCATGGAAACGCTTTCAGGTGACCAGCTAAATATTTGTAAAGGCATTACCAAGCATCCAAATGGCTACAAATATTACGGTGAGACGCCAGATTTCATCAAAGGAAAAACCTACCCCTACGGGAATTGGTGAGATCTCATTGTGGCCAAGAGGGCTGCTTAATATGGATGGTAAAGGTATATGGAAATAACACGTCTGGTTGTGTTGATCCCACTACTAACAGTAATGGGTTGCCATGCTACAAATCTAGAAGATACCCCGACCAAAGCTAGGGCGTGGCGCTTTAATTTTTTCACACCAAAGGCGTTGCCTGCCCTCGTCACCTTTGTCGCAATTCTTGATATTAATCAGATTGATTATCGATTCAACACCTTAGACAGTACTGCGTCCCTAGATAAGGTTATTGGTAAGTGGAATGATCAATCAAGAGCACCCGGTGGGCATTGGAATAGGATCAAAGCTCCTCCTAAGGTTATGATATTTTGCTGGGACTCGATCATTGATAAAAGGGTTTATGAAACTCACATTTCATTTCCCCAATCAATTCAGGACAAAATGTCTAGACCCAGTGAATTAAAGGATTATGTAGGTAACACAGCTTATTATGACACTGTGCAAATTGGTTTAGCCCCCAAAGGGAAGGTCGCTGTTTGGCTGCGGGGGATAGGAACTGAGCCTAATTACCGTGTTACACCCTCAACTCTAAAAACACTCTCCGGAGACCAGCTAAATTTCTGTAAAGGTATTACCCGATTTTCTAATGGCTATGAATATGGAGAAGACACAAAGGCTTTCATCAAAGGCAAAACCTATCCCTACGGGAATTGGTGAGACGTAATTGCGGCCAAGAAGATCGCTAAAAATGGATGGTTTTACAGTTAGCAAAAGGCCCGCACAATGGCGGGCCAGAACTGTTCTTCACGCTGGATTACAAACCTCGCTGGTCCATCAGCACGGCTAAATCCACCAGACGGTTTGAGAAGGCCCATTCGTTGTCATACCACGCGAGGATCTTCACCAGATTGCCGCCAATCACCAGCGTGGACAGTCCGTCGATAATCGACGAGCGCGCATCACCCTGATAATCGCTCGACACCAGCGGCTCATCGCTGTAGCCCAAAATCCCTTTCAGTGGCCCGGATTCTGCGGCTTTGCGGAAGGCGTTATTCACTTCTTCAGCAGTTACATCGCGTTTTAGCGTCACGGTCAGGTCAACGATGGAAACCACTGGCACCGGCACGCGCAGTGAGTAGCCGGTCAGGCGTCCGTCCAGCTCAGGAATGACTTTACCCAAGGCTTTGGCCGCGCCGCTGGAGTAAGGAACAATCGACAGCGCCGCCGCACGTGCGCCGCGCAGGTCTTTCTCCGGCTGGTCATGCAGTGCCTGACTGTTGGTGTAGGCATGAGTGGTGTTCATCAGGCCGTGCTCAATGCCGAAGCTTTGATGCAGGACCTGCGCCGCCGGGGCCAGACCGTTGGTAGTGCAGCTGCCGTTGCTGACAATTTTGTGCTGCGCCGGGTCATATTTTTCATGGTTAACGCCCATTACCACGGTGATGTCATCGTCTTTGCCCGGCGCGGAGAGGATCACGCGCTTGGCGCCGCCTTTGGTGATGTGCACTTCGGCTTTGGCTTTTTCGGTGAAGAAGCCGGTGGATTCAATGACCAGTTCGACGCCAACGCTGCTCCATGGTATTGCACCCGGATCGCGCTCAGAGAAAACGCGGATCGCGTTGCTATTCACTTTCAGCTGGCCTTCGGAAGCTTCGACATCGGCCGCGAGGGTGCCCTGCAGTGAGTCATATTTAAGAAGGTGCGCGAGGGTTTTGCTGTCGGTCAGGTCGTTGATGGCCACGACTTGAAAATCGCTGCGGCCGAGCGCGGCGCGCAGAACGTTTCTACCAATACGACCAAAACCGTTAATGCCTACTTTGACCATGATGTACTCCTTGGTGAGTTGTCTGGTTTCAAAATAGTGCTTTGGCAAGTTGGCGTAAATGACAAATAAGAATCAATTTAAGCCATGTTACGCGCGTAGAAGCGTTCGCGGTAATCAGACGGCGTGAGTTGCAGATTGCGTTCGAATACCCGGCGCAGGTTCAGGCTATTGCCAAATCCGGTTATGGCGGCGATCTGTTCTATTTTGTCTGAGCTTTGCTCTAGGTGCTGACGGGCCACGTCAAGACGCACTTCCTCGACGTATTTCGCCGGGCTGCTGCCGGTTTCTCGGGTGAAGACGCGGGTAAAGTTGCGCGGACTCATGGCGACGCGCTCGGCCAGTTTTTCCACCGACAGGTCGCCGGAAAGATTTTGCAGGATCCAGCTTTGCAGGTCGCGGATAGGGCCGGGGGTATTGGACTGGCTGAGCAGGAAACGGCTGAACTGCGACTGCCCGCCAGGACGACGCAGGAACATCACCAGATCCTGTGCGACGTCGCGCGCCAGGGTGAAGCTGTGGTCATCTTCCACCAGTGCCAGCGTGAGATCAAAGCCCGAGCTGACGCCCGCCGAGGTCCAGACATTGCCGTCTTGCAGATAAATCGGCCCTTTCTCGACCAGCACTTTGGGATAGCTATTTTGCAGGTTATCCAGCTGCCGCCAGTGGGTGGTGGCGCGGCGGCCGTCGAGCAGACCCGCCTCTGCCAGCAGCAGCGCGCCGCCGCAAATCGATACCACTCTTTTGGCATGAGGCGCGGCGCGGCTGATCCAGTTGGCGACCAGTGCGGATTCTTCAGGAGTCGAGCCTTTGCCGGTGATCATTACGGTGTCGCGCGGCAATGCGGGGTCAAGATCTGCCAGCCGATGGTCGGCCAACAGATTCAAACCCGACATGCCGTGAATGACGCGATGCGACTGGGTGGTGGCAATTTCGACCTGATAGGGCGGATGAGGAGAATCCTTGGGCCTCAAGCGATTAGCTTGCATCAGGATGTCGGCGATGCCGGTCGGTTCGAACAGCATGCCCCCTTCGGGGACAATGATCAGGAATGTATGCATGTCCTTAAAATACAAAAAAGGACAAAATAGGTCAAGAAAGGCCCAAATCAATGGGCCTTAATTTTTATGGCCATGGAGTTAGGATCTCATGCCCGTCTTTAGTGACCAGCACCATGTGTTCCCACTGCGCCGAGAGGGAGTGGTCTTTAGTCACTACGGTCCATCCGTCTTTTAACAATTTTGAGTAGCGCTGGCCGGCGTTGATCATCGGCTCGATGGTGAACAGCATGCCTTCTTTCAGCACCAGGCCTTGGCCTTTCTGGCCGTAGTGCAGTACCTGCGGGTCTTCATGGTAGCCCTGCCCGATGCCGTGGCCACAATACTCTTCCACCACGCTAAATCCTTCACGTCTGGCAACGGCGGCAATCGCAAAACCAACGTCACCCAGCGTCGCGCCCGGCCGGACGACGTCAATACCGGCGTGCATGGCTTCGAGCGTGGTATCCACCAAGCGGCGGGCGAGGATCGAAGGTTCACCGGCGTAGAACATCCGGCTGGTGTCGCCATACCAACCGTCTTTGATCAGCGCCACGTCCACGTTGACGATATCGCCCTTTTTCAACACTTTATCTGAAGGAATACCGTGGCAAATCACGTGATTCACCGAAATGCAGGTGGTTTTGGTATAGCCCTGATAACCAATGTTGGCCGGGATCGCGCCCAGCTCGTTGACGATAAAGTCATGACACAGGGCATCCAGATAGTCGGTGGTGACGCCGGGCTGAACATGGGGTTCAATCATTTGCAGCACGCGCGCGGCCAGATGCCCGGCGGCGCGCGCCTTGGCGATGCCTTCAGGAGATTTTATAAACGAATTATTGCTCATTGGTGCTCTTCCTTGTTGTCACGCCATCATTAAGTAGTGTCTTTATGCCATCGAACTGCTCGTTCGATTCCGTGCTGGCTTTTACCAATAGCTGGCAGATATCACGGTGAGAAAGGTCTGGATGCATCTCCATCAGCATGCCGACTTTCATCCAATGCTCGGCCTGAGCATTCATTGAACGGGTAAAGGCCATGCTAGCGATACGCAGGTTCTCATGCATCATTTCTGAGATTTTGATAATGCCCATCGGGATTCTCGCAATATATGGTTTATATATGAATCGTATATGTTCTGTATCTTAGCCGACTTGTGCGCAACGTTGCAACTCAGACGTTATTTTTGGTGAAAGCGGCGGGCCTGATTGGCAAACCCCTCGCTGAGAACTATGTTGGAGGTGAAAAAATGGTGACCAGCAAAGCGAAGTTAACGGAGAGAAATGATGAGTTTAATGCCCAGAATCGGCGTCGGCGTACTGATTTTCCGCGAGGGGAAATTGTTGCTGGGCCGCAGAAAAGGTAGTCACGGTGCCGGTTTTTGGTCTGCTCCCGGCGGCCATTTAGAGTTTGGCGAAACGCCAGAACTGTGCGCCCGGAGAGAAGCTTTAGAAGAAACAGGCTTGCAACTCGAGGTAGTGCATCCCGGCCCTTGGGTTAACGATATTTTCACTCTCGAGCAAAAACACTATGTGACGCTGTTTTGTGTTGCGCAATCCAAACCTGAGCAGGGCGAGCCGATTAACACCGAGCCAGAGAAGTGTGAAGGCTGGGGTTGGTATGATTGCGACCAGTTGCCACAGCCGCTTTTTCAACCACTTGAAGACTTGATAGAAAAAGTGGGAAATATCAAAAATTTGATTTAATTTTTGGGTATAGCTGAGAATAAAAACATGTTCTTAAATACAGTGTTGACACCTCGCTAAGAACGAGTAGATTGGAACTTAACGGTGAAGCGAAGTTTGAAGTAACAAGTATTTCTTACCCCTCCTTCATCGTTATATAGAGAGTTTTAAATACTCTATAAAACAGAGTGCGATACGGGCCACGAAATACTGTTGTATGGGAGATTCACTGCGGAGAGGAATGAAAACCAATTCGAGTGATGAAGATTTCAAGCCACGTAGTTAATTTGTACAATCGCACGCATGGGAATGCGCGATGATGTAAGGCCTTGTTGTTAAAAGTAATGTTCGCGATTTGGGTACGAAAGTATGAGATCGAGAATGTCGCGATGAAAGTAAGGCAACGCATCAAAGAGTATATATCGCGTGGGCGATGTACTTATCGGATCCTCTATTTCGAACAGAGAAACCGGTAAATGACACAGGATTGATGCTTTATTCCATTTTATTATAGGAGGACGGCAGTACAAGAGTGACCAATATATCCTGTGAAGCTATGTACATCATTTGAAGTAGTATTAAGTTATAAGTTGATTAATGTTAATTACTAACACTGTAGTACCATAAAAGCCCCGGCAAATATCGCTGGGGCTTTTTCATTTCTGTTGCAAAATTCCTTCATTTTTTCTTATCAGTCCAGCCATGAGTTGCCTCTGTGGACGCCGCACCGCAATTTAACTTTTCTCTCACTCATATGTTCTTCTCCGCTACTGACTTTTGCTATTGTTATGCCGCCGAACGAACTGCAAATAGCCGCCAAGGGACCTAGATGAACGAATTTATCGCGCCAGTAGAATTAGAAAAATCATACCGCTTACTCAATCATGGACCGACGGTGTTGGTGTCTGGCAGCCACGGTGGGGTGGATAACGTGATGACCGCCGCCTGGTCGTGCGCGCTGGACTTCACCCCGTCAAAAGTGATGGTGGTGCTGGATAAAATCACTAAAACCCGTGAGCTGATCGAAAAGAGCGGCACCTTTGTGTTGCAGGTTCCGACCGTGGCTCAGTTGCAACTGACCTATGATCTAGGCCGCAGCAGCCTGTTTACCGAGCCGGAGAAATTGGCGAAAACCGGCGTGCAGCTGTTCAGCATTGAAGGCCACGACGGCCCCTTTGTCGAAGGTTGCTCGGCGTGGTTGTCCTGCCGGTTAATCAATGAGCCGCACAACCAGCAGGCCCACGACCTATTTATTGGCGAAGTGATAGGCGCATGGGCCGATACGCGCGTGTTCAAAAACGGCCACTGGGCGTTTGAAAGCTCCGACCCAGATTTCCGCAGTTTGCACTACATCGCTGGCGGCAACTTCTATGCCATTGGCGAGTCGCTGCAAGTCGAAAAAGAGTAACTGTTTTCAGCGAAAAGCCCTGCGTCTTGCTTACTCATTGCCGAACTCCGCCACCATGGCATCCACAAAGCTGCGGAGTTTGGCCGTTGGTCGGCGAGTGGGCGGATAGACGATATGCATCGGGCGGGCCGGGCATTGGTATTGGGTTAACACCTGAACCAGTCGGCCTGCTTTGACTTCACTCTCCAGCACGATTTCCGGGCCGAGCGTAATGCCAAAGCCGCTGATCGTCGCGTGCAGTAAGGCATTCCAATTATTGCAGTGAAAACGCCCTTCGATATGTACTTCCTGCGTTTTCCCGTCGCGGCTAAACAGCCAGCGGCAGGGCTGCGAGGCAGGGGAAGAGCCATAGTGCAGGCAGTCGTGATGAGCCAAATCGTCCAGCGTTTCCGGCGTGCCGCGCTTTGCCAGATAGCCCGGTGAGGCGCAGGCGATGAGCCTGTAAGGCCTGAGCCGGCGGGCAATCAGCGACGAATCCACCAAATCTCCCAGCCGAATAATTACTTCAATGCCTTCTTCCAAAGGATCCACGTAGCGATCGTCAAGGGAGAGGTCTATCTGCATGTCCGGGTGCTGGGCCAGAAAACGGGTGACAAAGGCGGGCATGGTAAAAGCGCCGAAGGTGATGGGCGCGCTGACTTTCAAAATGCCTTTCGGATGAGTTTGCATATCCAGCGCCAGCGAGTCTGCGGCTTCCACCTCGGACAGCACGCGCTTGCAGCGTTCATAGTAGGCGCGGCCCACGTCGGTCAGCTGCTGGCGGCGGGTGGTGCGGTTGAGCAAGGTAATGCCGAGCTGCGCTTCCAACGCGGCGATGTGCTTCGCCACCATTTGCGGCGACATCTCCAGCGCGTCCGCCGTCGCGGCGAAAGAGCCTAAATCGGCTGATTTCACAAACACGCTCATGCTGGTCAGTCTGTCCATGATTCACCACTCTGGGTTGTTAGTTATCAATTTAAACGGCCATTTATCTTCGAATCTATATCAATCATGCTCACTCTGTCATCAACCTTGGAGAGAAGAACATGAAGATAGGCATTATTGGGGCAGGGTTTGTGGGTCGGGCTATCAGCAAGCTAGCCTTAGCGGCGGGACATCAGGTGATGTTGAGCAATTCGCGGGATCCCAAAACATTATTTACCTTAACCCGCACCACCCAGTGCGAGCCAGGAACCCCGCAGCAGGCGGCCGAGTTCGGCGACGTGGTGGTGATCGCCATTCCATTAGAGGCCTATCGCAGCGTGCCCGCCGCGCCGCTGGTGGGCAAAGTGGTGATTGATGCCAACAACTACTATCCGGATCGCGATGGGCGCATCCCTGAACTTGACCAGCACCAGACCACCACCAGCGAAATGTTGGCAAAGCATTTGCCCGAGTCGCGGGTGATCAAAGCCTTTAACGCCATCAGAATGGATGATTTGCTGAGTGACGGTCTGCCTGCTTCCGCTGCCGAACGCCGCGCTTTGCCGATTGCCGGTGATGATGCGCAGGGCAAGGTCATCGTTACGGCGCTGCTCGACGAGTTCGGTTTTGACGTGGTAGACGCCGGGGCGTTGGAGGAAGGATGGCGTTTCGAAGCCGGAACGCCAGTCTACTGCGTGCCGCTCAATAAAGAGCAGCTGGCTGCGGGGTTACAGGCTGCCGCCACTAACCATCTTGCGTAAAAAGGTCAGGCAGAGTTCTAGCTGTGACAGCTCGATATATTCGTCGGCCTTGTGCGCCTGAGTAATGGAGCCGGGGCCGCAAATCACGGTAGGGATGCCAGCCTGCTGGAACAGCCCGGCTTCGGTGCCAAAAGCCACGGATTCGAAGTCGTGCTGGGGCAGCGCGCTGGCGCATTGTTGCTTGAGAGCGTCCATCGATTGATCGTCTTGCAACCCTGGATATTCGACTTGCTGCGACAGGTGAATATCGGTGTCGGGGCTGACGCGGCGCATATCGGGGAGCAACTCTTGGCTCGCCCATTGCTGCAAGGTTTGGGGCAGCTGCTGGTGGGGAGAGCCGGGCAAGGCGCGAATTTCAAAATCGAACTCACAGTGGTCCGGCACCACGTTGACGGCGGTGCCGCCTTTAATGGTGCCGACCTGCACCGTGGACCACGGCGGATCGTAGCGCGCGTCGCCAGTTTCCTGCTGCCAGCCTTTGCCCTGCTGGCGCAAAAAGGTCACCAGCTCGGCGGCGATTTCAATCGCATTCACCCCAAAATCGGGCTGAGAGGAGTGGGCTGCCTGCCCGTGCACCGCGCAGCGCCACGCGCTTTTGCCTTTATGCGCCGTGGCGACTTTCATCAGGGTCGGCTCACCGACGATGCAACCACTCGGGCGCACGGCGTCGCGCGATAACTCATCCAGCAGGCCGCGTACGCCGACGCAGCCGATCTCTTCATCGTAGCTGACCGCAATGTGTACCGGCGCGGCGTCCGGATGGCGCGTGGCTTCAATAAATTCGGGCACCAGCGCCAGCACGCAGGCCAAGTAGCCTTTCATGTCGGCGCTGCCGCGACCATAGAGGCGGCCATCGCGGGCCGTCAGCACAAAGGGGTCTTGCGACCAGGGCTGGCCTTCAACGGGAACCACATCGGAGTGACCCGAAAAGCAGATCCCCCCACGATGAGGATTGCCAATGGTGGCGTAAAGGTTGGCGCGCAGACCGTCTTCGCTATAAACCCGGCGAGCCGCGATGCCATAATCGGCCAGATAAGTGTCGATATAGTCAATCATCGCCAGATTGGACTTGAGGCTAATGGTGTTAAAACTCACCAATTTAGACAGGATATCTACCACGGTCTGCATCATTCTTTCCTTATGATTTTACAGCGATAACGTCAATCTCAACCCACCACTCAGGGCGCGCCAGCGAGGTGATCATCAGGCCGGTAGAGACCGGGAAAACCCCTTTCAACCAGCGGCCCATGATGTTGTAAACCGTCTCGCGGTAGCGCACATCGGTAAGGTATACGGTGATTTTGCAGATGTCTTCCAGCTTGCTGCCCGACTCTTCTAACAGCATGTTAATGTTGTACATCGCTTGTTCGGTTTGTGCCGCGACGTCGCCCTTGCCAACCGACTCGCGGGTATCAAGGTCTTGACCAATCTGACCGCGCAAAAACACCATATTTCCGGCGACCACGGCCTGACATAAATCATTATCCAGATTCTGTTCAGGGTAGGTGACTTTGGTGTTAAACGGGCGAATACGGGTATGTGCCATGATGCTTTTCTCCTGGTTTACTGAATTAAGGTGTTGGACTCAAGGTGGGGGAATGCCCCGTAAAATTGCGTAACGCTGCTGCCGAAGTTAGGCAAGGAACTGCTTAAGCTCCGGCGTCTGAGGTGCGTTGAAAATTTGGGCAGGGGTGCCCACTTCGTGGACTTTCCCCTGATGCATAAAGACGATGCGATCGCTGACTTTGCGCGCAAAGTTCATTTCATGAGTCACCATGATGATGGTCATGCCCTCTTCGGCGAGGGTTTCAATCACTTGTAGCACTTCGCCCACCAGCTCGGGATCGAGCGCCGAGGTGATTTCGTCACACAGTAGTACCTCCGGGTTCATCGCCAGCGCACGGGCAATCGCCACGCGCTGTTGCTGGCCGCCGGAGAGGCTGGCGGGCCACATATCAAATTTTTCCTCCAGACCGACGCGGGCCAGCAGTGTTCGCGCGGCGCGCTCCGCCGACTCTTTTTGCAGTTTTTTGACCAGCGTCGGGGCGAGCATGATGTTGCGACCCACGGTGAGATGCGGGAACAGGTTGAAGCTCTGGAAAATCATGCCGACGTTTTGGCGCAGCTCGCGCATGGCGGCCGGGTCGTCATGGCGCAAGGCCTGGCCGTCGACGGTTAACGTGCCCTGGTGAAAGCTCTCCAGCCCGTTAATGCAGCGCAGCAGGGTGCTTTTGCCCGAGCCGCTTTTGCCCAAAATGCACACCACTTCTTTGCGTTTGATCTTCAGATCAATGCCCTTCAGCACCTCATTGTCGCCAAAGCGTTTGTGCAAACCGGTGATATCAACGACCGCAAACCCGGCCTCGGTGTGGTTAATTTCGGTCATGGTTATCAGCTCCACGCATTACTTGTTTTTCGAGATACCGGCTCCACAGCGAGAGCGGAAAACAGAGGATGAAATAAAGCAGCGCCACGCTGCCGTAGACCAAAAATGGTGAGAAGGTGGCGTTAGCAATAATCTGCCCAGAGCGCGTTAGCTCGACAAAGCCGATCACCGAGGCCAGCGCCGTGGCCTTCACCGCCTGCACCATAAAGCCCACGGTGGGAGCGATGGCGACGCGCACCGCCTGCGGCAATATCACGTAGCGCAGCTGTTCGCCGAAAGAGAGCGCCAAACTGGCCGACGCCTCCCACTGCTGCTTGGAAATGCTCTCCACGCTGCCGCGCCAGATATCGGTCAGATAGGCGCTGGCGTAGAGGGTTAAACAGAGGCTGGCGGCCACCAGCGGGGTGGTATCAATGTCAAACAGCGCCAGTCCAAAGTAGGTCAAAAACAGCTGCATCAGCAGTGGTGTGCCCTGAAACAGGTTGACGTAAATCACCACGAGGATTTGCAGCCAGCGGCGATGGGACAGGCGCATGACCAGCAGGATGGCGCCGACAAGGCCGCCGCCAATAAAGGCAATCAGCGACAGCCCGACGGTCCAGCGCAGCGCCAGCAGCAGGTTGCGATAGATGTCCCACAGTGAGAAATCACTCATGATCTTTTTCCTGTTTGTGGACCAAAGATGAAGCGCGGGCCGAACCAGCCAAGAAACTGACGCACCGCGATGGCAAGCAGCAGGTAGATCGCCGTCGCCACGATGTAAGACTCAAAGTTGCGGAAAGAGCGGCTGGCAATCAGGTTGGCGGCGTAAGACAGCTCCTCGGTAGAGATTTGGCTACAGACCGCCGACCCCAGCATGATGATAACCACCTGACTGATCATGCTGGGCCAGACGCGCCCAAGGGCCGGGGGTAACACCACGCGGGTGAAGATTTGCCAAGGGTTGAGCGCCAGACTTTGCGCCGCTTCAATCTGGCTGCGCGGGGTGTTTTGGATCCCCGCGCGGACGATCTCTGAGCTATACGCCCCCAGGTTGAGCACCAGAGACAGGGTGCTGGCCTCGATGGCTGACAAGTGAATGCCCAGCACCGGCAGGCCGAAAAAGATAAAGAACAACTGCACCACGTAAGGCGTGTTGCGCAGCAGTTCGACATAGCAGGCCACCAATAGCCGTAATACCCCGCGGCCGTTAGCGCGCGCCCAGCCGCTGGCGATCCCCAGACAAATACCCAAGAAGGTCGATATCAGCGTCATGACTAGCGTGATCAGGGTGCCACTGAGCAATAGCGGCCACTGCTGCAGCACGGAAGTAAAATCAAACATAGAGACTCGGCTCCTCAAGTGGCATAAATGCCCGATAGTGGCGTTTCACTCCCCCGCCAGCGCAGTGCGGCAGGGGGAATTACTGCGGGTTATTCCGGTAAGTTGCCTGCCGGACCGCCCAGCCATTTCTCAGAAAGCTTATCCAGCGTGCCGTCTGCCTTGGCGGCGCGGATAATGTCATTCACCTTAGCAACCAGCTGTGGCTGGTCCTTGGGCATGCCGACGTAGCACGGCGAGTTGGCCAACATCACTTTCATATGCAGGTCGAGCTTCGGGTCCTTTTTCATCATGGCGCCCGCCACCGGGGTGCCAATCGCCATAAACTGCGTCTGCCCGGAGAGATAAGCCGCCACTGTGCTGTTGTTATCTTCAAAACGCTGAGGAATGGCGTTTGGCGACTGGCTGGTCAGCTCTTGGTCTTCCATTGAGCCGCGCGTCACCCCGACCTTTTTGCCCGCTAACTGGGCGAAAGTGGTGATGTCCTGCTTGCTGCTGCCGAACACCGCGTCGAAGAACGGCGCATAGGCAATACTGAAATCAATCACTTTGGCGCGTTCTGCGGTTTTGCCTAATGAGGAGATAGTCATATCGGCCTTGCCGGTTTGCAGATAAGGCACGCGGTTCGGCGCGGTGACCGGAATTAAGGTGACTTTTACTCCTAGCTTTTGACCAATCAGCTTAGCGACGTCGACGTCAATGCCTTCCGGCTCCATGGAAGCGCCGACATAGCCGTACGGCGGGTAGTCCACCGGAATGGCGACGCGCAGGTTTTTAGCCGCCATCACTTTATCCAGCACGTTTTCGGCGCTGGCGGTCAGGCTAAACATGGCGCTGGCCGCGCCGAGTAAGACAGGTAGGACATAAGCAGCAAGTACACGACGAGTTTTCATTGCGGTTATCCTGTGTAGTGAAGTGATGAATGGTTTTATTGCGCAGTCGGCTGCGCTTATAAGTTGGGCCGATGAAGGCTCTCTGGTGTTGACGCTTTACTCTTTATTGGCACTTAATTTATTGAAGTATCCGGCCCGCACGGCCATGCCAATCAGGTTGACGAAGAACCGGCAGGCGGTGATGGCGGTAATACCGTTGAGGTCTTTTTTCGGTGTGATTTCAACGATATCCATTCCCACCACACGGCCCTTCTTCACCAATCCGTGGATCAGTTTGCGCGCTTCGCTGTAGGTCACGCCGCCCAGCGCCGGGCCAGCCACGGCGGGCATGATGGTCGGGTCGATGCCGTCGGCATCCATGGTCAGGTAGTAATTGCCGCCGTCGGGAATGCGGCTGAGAATAGCCTCGACGCCTTCGTCATGCAGCTCATGGGCGGTGATCAGGTGGGCGCCGTAGGCCAGCGCGGCGTCTACTTCTTCCTGACGCGCGGAGCCGTTGGCACGCAGGCCGATTTGGAAGATTTCGCCGACGTGAGCCATTTCAGAGGCGCGGCGGATAGGACTGGAGTAGCCGTCGGTCACGCCATTCACCTCCTGACGCCAGTCCAGGTGGGAATCGATTTGAATCAGGGTAATAGGGCCGATGCCGTCCAGTGCGCGCAGTACCGGGATCGGCACGCCGTGGTCGCCGCCGATAATCAGCGGCATGCCGCCGAGGGAGAGGATTTTGCGCACCACGGTTTCTGCCGCGTCGTAATGGCCGTTGAGCTGGCGGGCGTCACCGGCGATGTCGCCGCAATCGACCATGCGGATAGGCTGGTTGTCCATCAGCGGGCCGCCGATATCAAAGTCATAACGCTCAATGCTGCGCACGGCGCGGTCGGTCGCCTGACGCACGGCGGTCGGGGCGTTGGTCTGATCGTTGGTCACTTCATCAATCGAATACGGCGAGCCATAAGGAATGCCGAGCACGGCGATATCCACGGAATCCAGAGTATTCAGGTCGCTAACGACTTCTGAATAGAGCAGGCTTTTGTGGCCATGTTTCGGTGCGGTGGTCAGTTCTGGTTTGTAAACGCTCATCTTTATTTCCTATCAATTAGGGTTGCTAAGGGCCGGGTAAGATCTATTTGTGACTCCACCATTCGCCCATCAGCCACAGCTTCTCTTCGGTGTCGGTCACGCAGGCGCGGACATCGACTTTCGCCGTGGCCGCCATCAGCGTGGATAAGAGTTCGCTGACTAAAAAAGCCGGCGTCATGGCATCGAAAAACGAGGTGGTCTGCTTCTGGACCAAAATGGTGTCACTCGCCAAACGCGCGACGGGCGAACTGGCGTCATCCGTGATGGCGACGATTTTGGCCTTTTGCTGCGCCATATAGCGGGTCAACACCACGGCGCGGCGCGAATAGGGTGAAAGACTGCAAACCAGCAGTACGTCTTTCGGGCCGATGCTGTGCATCAGGGTCATCAGGCCGCTTTCACCGGCCCCTTCCACCAAAATCAGGTTGTTCTGGAAGTAGGACGCCACGTGATAAAAATGAAAGGCGATGGAGAAAGAGGCGCGCATGCCCACGCAATAAATATTGCGCGCCTGCGACAGAGTCTTGGCCGCGCTGACAATGGAGGTCAGATTGCTGGCCTGACACAGCGACTGAATGTGGGAGATGGTGGTGTTCGCCAAATCCAGCACCAGTGAGCTTTCGCCGACCTTCTGTTTCATTTCGACCAGCGCCGACACTCTGGAGCTGTATTCATTACCTTTATTGCGCAAGGCATTGATAAAAATCTCGCGAACGTCGTCATAGCCGGAAAAGCCCAATCGCTTGGCGAAACGCGTCATGGTCGAAGGAGGAAGCCCGGCCAGCTTGGCCTGTTCACGCATCGACATCACCGCCACTTCCTGCGGGTAATTCAGCACAAAGCTTGCCACCAGCCTTACCTGCTTGGGTAAAGACTCATACTGATCTTTGATTATCTGAACCAATGCTTGCTGTTCCATAGGGCCTCGCCATCGATGTCTCTCTCATGATGGTTGCAACGGCCATGCCAAATTTTTTCCAGAGTGAAACAGTTGAATCAAAATCGGTTGGATATTTTTTGTGCGGAAAGCCTAAAAAGTGGCAGGGGGATTAGGTGGGTGATTTAAATGATTCACCAGAGGCGAAAAATAGTTCTGAGTGTTTTGCTGTTTGCCATATTGGGGGGAGTGCGAGGCATTTACCCCTGCGCCAGATTGGTGCGCAGGGGCGATCATCAAGGCGCATTTGCCACTTTTGTTGCACCTTTTGCGACATTTTGCGTCAAACGTGCAGCCTAGCCGTGAGGCCGCCCGAAGGTGGTGCCTTCCCCTTGCCAGCCGGTGGTCTTCAGAAATTGTTCCCACGTCAGGCTGGCGGGATTGATGCGCCGGCTCCACTCAAGGTCGCGGTCCGGGCGATAATAGCCATACTCCACGGCGTATTCGGCCATGCCCACCACTTCATCAACCAGCGCATTCATTCCGGCGAATGACGGGAAATGTTGCACCAACTCTTCACGGGTAAAGGCCGAGCTGTAGGCCGCCTTGATACCGGTCACGCGGCTAAAGGTGTCGACAATCTCCCTGGGCGAGAGGAATTCGCCAATCACCGGCAATGACAGGCCCGCGTATTTCTCGCGATGATCCAAGATCTCTAGCACCGCTGGCCCGGTGGCGGTCAGGGGATCGACAAAGGGCGCGCGGTGATTTTCGGGTAAATACAGGGGGAAAATCAGGGTGTCGCCCTGAAGGCGCGGCTGGTAATACTCCAAAATATTGGTGTAAAAGAATGCCATATAGATGAAGGAGCTGGTGACCGGCAGGGCGCGGATATACTCCTCGACCCGGCCTTTATCGGTGAAGTGCGGCACCCACTTTTTGCCTGCGGTAATACTTTCGACATTTTCCAGCGCGGTGAAAACGATGTGCTCCACGCCCGCTTCGACGGCAGCGTCGGCCAGCTCTTTGCCCAGCGGGGCTTCGTCGCTTTCAGCATAATCAGCATCCGGCGCGATGGGCGGCGTCATCAGAAAGGCGGCCCGCGCGCCTTTAAACGCCTCAACAAACTGCGTTTTGTGGCCTAACTCGAGAGGCACAGCTACCAACTCGGCACCTTGACGGGCCAGCGCCTGCGCCTCGGGGGAGTCCACGCGGCGGGTTAACGCTCGCACCTGATAACGCTGACTTTGCAGCAGGGTTTGCACCACGCTGCGGCCCTGCTTACTCAGCGCACCGACTACGGTAACAAGGGGTTTATGAGAAGAGTTCATCGACTTTTCCTGCCTGATAATGGGGGTGAACTTGCATTATCAGCAGAACTCAGCGATAACAGAAATCGATTGATTTATATTAAGGAATCCATCTGATGGATACCACGCGCATTGATCTCAACCTGCTGGTTACCTTTGAAGCCCTGCTTTCCGAACAGAACGTCACTAAGGCGGCGGCGCGGCTCAACCTCAGCCAGCCCGCGGTCAGCGCGCAGCTCAATCGCCTGCGCGAGATGTTTAATGACCCACTGCTGGTGCCCGCCCGGCGCGGCATGACGCCCACCGCCAAGGCGCTCGAGCTGCTGGGGCCACTGCGTGATGCTTTGGACCAGCTGCGGCGCACGCTGCAAACTCATAAAGACTTTCATCCGCAGAGCGCGCAGCTGACCCTGACCATCGCCTGCACCGACTACATTCAGGCCGCCGTGGCGATGCCGCTGGTGCTGGCTCTGCGCCAACGGGCGCCGGGCGTGCGCATTGCGCTGCGCCACTATGCCCCGGAACAGCTGGAACAGCAGCTGGCCAGCGGCGAGATTGATTTGGCGATTGCCACGCCGGAGAGCCGATACGCCCAGCTGCGAACCCGCCACTTGTTTGATGAAGACTATGTGCTGGTGGGGCGGCGCGGGCATCCGGCACTCAGTGCCGAGTTGAACATGGAGGCATTTGCCCAGCTGGAGCAGGTGATTGTTTCCCCCTCCGGCGGCGGTTTTACTACTCCAATCGACGAAGCGCTGGCGACCTTTGGTCTTGAGCGCCGGGTGGTGATGTCGGCGGCGTCCTTCCTTTTCGTGCCGCAAATCGTCGCCATCAGCGATCTGGTTGCGCTGGTTCCCCGGCGGCTGCTACAGCAGGTGATGACGGAACGGCTCGCGCAGGCCGAAGTCCCCTGGCTGGCGGAACAGTTCGAGGTCAGCATGATTTGGCACGAGCGCAACCACGGCCATGCCGGGCAGCGCTGGGTGCGAGAGGTGATTTTAGGATGGGTGAAAGAGAAAACGGCGGCCAGTTAGAGCAGCTTGATCCCCACAGCCACCACCTTCTTGCCCACTAACTCTTCCTTCGAGCCATTCGTTATGCTGCCGAGATTTCCCTGTTTGATCGAAGCGTCGGTAAGCTGCGCCCCGCTATTTGATATAACCCCCAACGCCATCCCAGAGTAATTTTAGGGCCGACACCACCAACAGCCCATAGCAGGCGCGGTACATTTGCTGCTGGTTGAGTCTGGATTGCAACTTCCACCCTAGCCAGACGCCGGAGGGGATAGCGAGTAGGCCGATGAGGGTCAGAGTCAGCACATTACCCGTGGGGCGGGCGATGAGCAGCCAGGGCGCGGCCTTGAGAATATTGCCCACGGTGAAGAACATGCTGGTGGTCCCGGCATACATCTGTTTGCTCAGCCCAAGGGGTAATAGATAAATCGCCAATGGCGGGCCACCGGAGTGGGCAACCATCGTGGTGATGCCGGAGGTGACGCCCGCCACGACCGCTTTGGGGGAAGAGCGCGGGCGTACGCTGACCTCCCCGCCAGACTTCAACCACAGCCCGACAAACAGCAGCGTCACGGCGGCCATGGCGATGGCAATCGCGCGGTGGTCGAGCAGGCGGAAAAACCCATATCCGACAGCAATCCCTGCCACTAAGCCGGGTATCAACAGGCGTAAATCCGGCTTCGACCACGTGGAAGGTTTCCAATAGCGCAGGCTAAACAGATCCATAGCGACAAACAGCGGGGCGAGCATCCCGCCGGCCGTGACGGGGTCCATCACCAGCGATAGGAGCGGAATGCCGACGATGGCAAAGCCTCCGCCAAACGCGCCCTTCATAAAGCAGATCAGGAAGACGGCGGCGAAGGTAATGAGCAGCGTTGTGGCGGTGAGTTCCAGTGGGATTGGCGGCATCGGGGATTGGTTTCTCATCAGCAAAAAGGCTAATATCGGCCACAACCAGTATGATAAAAAGTGCCAGTTTTGAGGTTTTTACATGGGCCAGTTTGTTGCTAAATCGAAGGTTACTTTACGAGGTGTGGAGCGGCGCATCTATGCCAGTTTGCGGGGGCAAATCGAGGGCGGCTTATTGGAGGAAGGCGCGAAGCTGGTGTCTACGCGCGCCATGGCCGCCGAGCTGGGCGTGTCTCGCACCTCGGTGACGGCGGCTTATGAGCAACTGGCTGCCGAAGGTTTCGTGATCACTTCCGCTGGCAAGGCCGCCAGAGTTGCCCCCCTGATTAACAGCCCATCAGCCACAAGCCCACCGCCATCGGAGCAGAAGCTTTCGACCCGGCTCTCGGATTACGGTCAGCGAGTCGCCGCCATGGCGTCTTACCGAACAACCTCACCTCGGGCGCAGATTGATTTCAAATACGGCTCGGTTGCCTCGCAGGATTTCCCCGCGCAGAGCTGGCAACGCGCCTACCGCCGAGAGCTGGTTAAACGTCAGTCCAGTCTCTATTACAGCCAGCCGGAGGGGGAGGCTCGCCTGCGGCTGGCCTTACAAGGCTATTTGCGCCGCGCCCGAGGATTAATGTGTGATGCCGAGCAGATCGTTATTGTCCATGGTTCGCAGCAGGGGCTGGACCTGTGCGCCAGACTGTTGCTCAACCCCGGTGATAAATTTGTTTTCGAGAATCCGGGTTATCGCATGGCGAGATACTGTTTCGAAGCCACCGGCGCGACGGCCTTGCCCATCAACGTGGATGCCGCAGGGCTAAAGACCGATCTGCTGCCGAAAAACGCTGCCGCGCGACTGGCCTATGTGACACCGTCACACCAGTTCCCTACGGGCGCGGTGTTGCCCATCGTCCGGCGGCAGGCACTGCTGCAATGGGCAAGCCGGCAAAGGGCGTGGATCATTGAAGATGATTATGGCGGTGAGTTTCGTTACGGCCAGCGTCCTATCGATGCGCTGCAATCCATTGACGGCGAGGGGCGGGTGATCTATGTCGGCACCTTCTCCAAGGCACTTTCCCCACAGCTGCGGCTTGGATATCTGGTCGTACCGCGCGAGCTGGTGGCCGTGTTCCGCCAAGCCAAACTGATCGCTGATCGCCATTCGGCACGCTGGGAGCAAAACGTTCTCGCCGCGTTGATTGAGGAGGGAACCTATGAGCGCCATATCCGCCGCCTGCGCCGGGAGAATGAGCGCCGCCGCAAGGCGCTGATGGAAGCCGTCGATCAATATTTACCGGAGCAAGGCTTCCTGACGGGCATGGCCGCAGGGTTGCACGGTGTCCTCCTGCTGCCGCACTTTCGCCCACAGGATGAGCGCGCACTGCAAGCGGCGGCCCTTGAGTGCGGGGTCGGCGTTTATCCTCTCTCACCGCTATTTGCCGAGTCAGCACAGTCAGAAGACTCAAACCCTGCCGGGCTAATTTTGGGTTACGCGGGGTTAAGCGTTGAGCAGATCCATGATGGCGTAAGGATTTTGGGCGAGGTGCTGGGCTATCCGTGTTGGGCTGCCCCCCGCCCACAAGAGACACCTACGCAGGTCCTCTAACGTTTTGATGAACACCGCTATCTGGAGTTAGGGGATGATTAAGTTCCCCAGCGTGTACGCAGATAATTGACGGCTTGCTGGGTTTGCGGCTGGTTGAGGTAATCCTCGCGGAACAGAATGGTGCCGGAGATTTGCGGCACGGCGTCGTTGAGATCGAGCTGTTTTTTCAGCTCTGGCACGCCGCCGTTGACCATCCAGTCGGGCTCGTTTTTGGAGGGTTCGCCCACTTTATACAGCGCGATACCAATGTACAGGCGGGTATGGGTCGGCTTCACCACGTCGGCCCACCACTTTGCCAACACGTCATAACGGGCCGCGTCGCGCGCGAAAGGCCAATAGAGCTGTGGCGCGATGTAATCCAGCAATCCTTCTTGCACCCAGAGGCGAGTGTCAGCATAGGATTCATCATAGGCCGCCGCGCCGCGCGTGTTGGAACCCGCTGGATCCTGTGAGCGATTGCGCCACACGCCCGCCGGGCTGATACCAAACTCCACGTTAGGTTTCAATTGTTTAATGGTGCGCGACACCTGCTCAACCAGCAGTTGGGTATTGTGGCGACGCCAGTCAGCTTTCGAGCTGAACCCCTGACCATATTTTCTGAACGTTTGGCTATCGTCGAGGGTTGATCCTGATGATTCCGTGTAAAAGTAATCATCAAACTGCACGCCGTCGACCGGATAGCGCGACACCACTTCTGACACAATGCTGGTTATCCAGTCGCGGGCTTCAGGGATGCCGGGGTCGAGCACAAAACGGTCGCCGGCGGTGCGGATCCAGTCGCGATGCAGCACAAACACGCTGGCCGGGTTCATTGATAGGGTGCGATTTAGCTCCGCCACGGTTCGCGGCTTGGTGTTGACCGACACGCGATAAGGGTTGAACCAAGCGTGGACTTTCATGCCGCGTTTGTGCGCTTCTTCCAACATAAACTGCAGTGGGTCATAGCCCGGATCCTGACCTATATGCCCCGTCATCACGTCCGACCAAGGCAGAATCTTCGAAGACCAGAGGGCCGTACCGTCGGGCTTAACCTGGAAAAACACTGTGTTGATACCCAGACTTTTCAGCTTATCCAGTTTGTCGGTCAGCGCTTTTTGCTGCTGGTTAATGCGAACTGCCGGATTGCTCACATTCACCGAAGAGATTGGCGGCCAGTCGAGACGAGACACCGTGGTCAGCCAGACGCCGCGCATTGGCTCTTGCACATGCGAAGATTTATCCGGTAAAGGCTGTTTCGCCACCGGCGGCAGTGGGGTGACTAGAGATTTTGGCGGCGTGGAGGAACAGCTAGCCAGCCACAGGGCACCGGCAAAAATTGCACCTAAGCGTAGAACCTTAGTTAGCCTGGAAAAGCGGCGAAGAGGGGCGATGATAATCTCCAGTGTTTTCGGGTAGTCACGAGGGAATCGCCATTCTCTTATGAATCAGGTTGAAGCGGCAAGTTTTTGCGGCGCCTTAGCTATTTTAACCCACCTCGTGGGAGCCGCTGCGGGGGCATGTTGGCGAATGATCATCACATCAAGTTCAATGTGGTTCTTTTGTTAAATTTATGAAAAAATAAATCTCTAATACGAAATGTCTCAAGGAGTGAAAATGAATCCACAATATAATTTGTACGTGATTATCGTACCTATTTTAATCATCGCCCTGACCTGGTGGGATTGGCGTCGCAAGAAAAATGCCCTTCTCAAAGACAGACAACACGCTAATAGCCCTGATTTTCATGAGCCTTACGCTGAATCTCAATCTGAAGCCAAAGATAAATCATTATCAGAAGTAAACCACAGAGAACAGGCATTATCTAAAACGCTAAAATATAGAATCGCGGTCACCATTATCTTTATTCTGCCGATTTTAATGTATATAAGATTGTATTTTTTACATAAGTAATGCATTCAGCATAGAAATAGGGTGGATGTATAAGTGGGGAAGACACTTTACATCCATCCAAATTAATTAATTGATAGAGACATTTAGGTTGGCGTCGCGCAGCCTGGTCCAGCCGATTATCAAAACAATAAGCATAATTAAGCCAGCCAAGGTGCCAAGCACCAATCCCGCCCGTGCGCCGTAACCGTCTACCACCGCGCCTGCCGACGCCGCGCCAATGGCCACGCCGACGCTGATCCCCGTCATCATCCAGGTTAACCCTTCGGTTATTTTACCCGGCGCAATAATTTTTGAGCCAATATTAAGCGCGACAATCATGGTCGGGGCGTATGAGATGCCCGCCACAAACAGCGTCAACACCAGCGTGAGGACATTAGGCGAAAACAGGGTAGGGACCATGGTCAACGCCGTGAGCAATGTGCCGATGAAAAACTGCTTTGGCATCGGCATCGAGAGGCGCAGCCCGCCAAACATCAGGCCGGATAAGATAGAGCCTAGCGCGTAGGCGGCGAGCATGATGCTGGCCGAGGTCGGCCAATCATGCTCATTGGCAAAGGCCACCGCCGACACGTCGATGGTGCCGCCCATCACCCCCATGGTTAACAGCACCAATACAATGGTGGCGAGGCCCGGTGTTTTTAATACCGAGCTGCCGTCGAGAGTGCCTCCAGCCACCACCTTCGGCTCCGTCCTTCTCTGCATCAGAAAAGCCGTAATCCCCAGAATTTGCAGCAGCACGGCGATCAGAGGCCCGGCTTCGGCAAACAGCCCCGAGCTGAGGGCAATGGCTAAAGGGGCACCGACAATAAAGGTGATTTCAGCCAGCACGGTGTCGAGAGAGAAGGCGGTGTGCAGATGGTGGCTATCGCGAAACATTGCCGCCCAGCGGGCTCTGATCATGGCCGACATGCTAGGCATGGTGCCGGCAAGGATGGCCAGAAGATACAAAACCGGTGCCGGAAAACCCATAGAAGCCGCCGCAATCAGCGAGAGCAGCATCAGCGTGCTGAATAACGTCACCCAAGGCAGGACGCCGCGCTGCCCGTGTTTATCGACAAACTTTGCCACCCGAGGGGCGATCAGCGCGCTGGAAAGGGTGAATATTCCCGCTACTGTGCCAGCCAGGCCGTAGTGCCCGGTTTGCATCACCAGCATGGTAATAATGCCAATACCCATCATGGCGTAAGTCAGCCGTGCGATGGTCCCGGCGATAACTAATCCCAAAACGCCAGGAACGGCAAAAATCTCAAGATAATGCTGAGTCATTATTTCATCCCTTAATTGTTTGAGAGAAGCAGTGGGGATCTCTCATTATTTTTAGGCACCACTAGCCCGTGGTGTAATGTATTTCACGGCGCAAGGTTAAATAGTATGCAAGTATTTATTGGCGCTTTATTGAAGTCAATGGTTATTTCTTCGCCTGTTTTACATCGCATTATTTCTGCTTTTAAAAAGAGAAAATTAAAAGCATCGTTAATGAATAAAATGAAGTTAGTTTTATTACGCTATGAAAAATCTTATTCATTTGGCTTTAAAACCTAGGATAAACCCCATAATTTTGCTTTGTGCCTGAATTGAAGACCGATCATTGATTACGCGTGATTGAGTGTCGCCATGGAATGAACCTAGCACTTAATTTACAAAGGAATTACTTGGAATATCGATTTTCTGGCTTTACAGTAAGCATTTACACCCTAGTTTTATCCAGAGTATCGGGAGACCCCATGTCACAGCCAAGCTCATCAAAACTGGTCCATATCAATCCTAAAGGTCTGCATGATCCTACGCCGAGCTGTTACACCCATGTAGTGACTGCGCCACTGGCGGGGCGGACAATTTTTGCCTCTGGCCAGTGTGGAGACATTCACCACAATGGCCAGCCCCTTGATTTTTCGGCACAATTAGCCGGCGCGCTGGCTGGCATGAAAACGGTGATTCAGGCCGGTGGGGGAACCGTGCATGACATTGTGCGCATCAATCTCTATATCGTGAACCACACCGAGGCGCTGCTGCCGATTTGGTCTGCCGCCGCCAAGCGCATTTGGGGTGAGGGGCCTTATCCGGCCAGCACGTTGGTGCCCGTGCCAAGACTGGCGCTCGACGGGCTGCTGGTGGAGATAGAAGCCACTGCGGTGGTGCTGGCGTAGTGGGGTTTAGCGCCAGATCTTAAAGTGTATTGGGCGTGATGCCGACGTAACGCGCTCGCGGGCGGATCAGCCGACTGGCGGCGACCTGCTCCAACGCGTGGGCCAGCCAGCCGGAACAGCGGCTGACGGCAAACAGTATAAAGGGTGCTTCCTGTGGCAAGTTGTAGGTGTCCGCCAGCAGGGCGAGTGCGAAGTCGATGCTCGGGCGCTCGCCCGCTGCCTGTGCCACATACTCCATGAGTTCGCCGTAAGGCCCGCCGCTCGGCAACATTGCCATGATGGCATTGGCTCGCACGTCTCCGTCGGGGTAGAGCGGATGCCCAAAGCCCGGCAGTGTCCGCCCCTGCGCCAACCACTCCCTGACGGCCTGCTGCGCGCCGACTCGCCGGGTCGAGTCAACCAGCACGTTGAGCGAGCGCGAAGCACCGCCGTGCAGAGGCCCGGTCAAGGATGCCAGCCCGGAGAGCACCCCGGCGGCCAGCGACGCGCCGGTTGAAATCGTCACCCGCACGGCGAACGCAGAAGCATTCAATTCATGTTCGGCCAGCAGCACCAGCGTGCGGCGCAGCACGTTTTCCGCCTCGGGGCATTGCCATGTCTGGGCCAAACTCTTGCTGAGCGTGCTTCCACCGAGGGTTATGTCGATACCAAGCATGGCTTCGGTAAGCGTAGCGAACACGCCTGCCGCCTCGGCGCGAAGTACCGAAAGAGCGCGCCCCGTTGAGGGTAAATCACTGCCGCTGCGCTTGGCCAGAGCCACCAGTCCGGCTGCCGAAGCCTGAGCAAAGCCTTTGAAATGGCGAGTAGGGCGGCCGCCGCCAACCAGCGCCTGCTGGAAGTCCGCCTGCGGATACTCCCACAGCAGCGCCGCGACCTGCTCCAACGACGCCGTGCCCGAAAGGACCACCGCGTCCTGCCCGCGATACCAAAGCCGCCCGTCAATCACCGTCGAAATCGCCGAAGGCAGCACCGGATCACCCCATTCAATGGCCTGCGCGGCCACCACTTCTAGCGTGCGGCGGCCGTTGGTTCGCTTCGCCATGCGCATCACATCTTCGCGGTGATAAAGGCTGCGACGGCTGTCTTTGCTATCCGGCTGCGCGCGGATTTTTCCCCGGCTGACATTGGCATAAAGCGTTTGCGGGCGGACATTCAAAATGCTCAGGGCTTCTGCGGCCGTTATCCACACCATGGCGATCCTCAGGTTAATATTGATGATTAGAGTCAAGATTGACGTCAACATTAGCAAGATTATTCTGGGGTTAAAAGATGGCCCACTGCTCCCTCAAATCCAGTTTACTCAGGCGGACATATGATGAATGTAACCATGACTTTTTTTGATCAAGCTCGGCAGGCGCTGCATCTCCCTCAAGAAGCGTTAACTCAGTTCGATGTGCAAGGCACGGCGCAATTGGCGTCTGAGTTCCCGGTCACTGATTTTGCCGTTGCGGCGATTGGCGCGGCGGGAATGGCGCTGGCTGAACTCATCAAAGTGCAATTTGGGCACAAGCCGCAGGTGGAGGTTGACCGTAAACTGGCTTCGCTGTGGTTTAGTTGGTCAATACGGCCTATTGGCTGGCAGATGCCCGCCTTGTGGGATTCCATTGCCGGAGACTATAAAACTCAAGATGGCTGGATCCGTCTGCACACCAACGCGCCGCACCACAAAGCCGCCGCGCTAAAGGTTTTACAGTGTGCCGACGACCGGGAGGCGGTGATGAAAGAGGTGGCGAAATGGCCCGGCGAGGCACTGGAAACAGCGATTGTGGAGCAAAAGGGCTGCGCGGCGGTTATGCGCAGTTTGGCCGAGTGGCAGGTCCATCCGCAGGGCAAAGCCGTGGCGGCAGAGCCACTGATTGCCTGGTCATCCGCTGAGGCGGAATCTCCTTACTCAACTTGGCAACCTGAAGAAAAAAGGCCACTGGCGGGTCTAAAAGTGCTGGATTTGACCCGCGTACTGGCAGGCCCGATAGCCACCCGATTCCTCGCCGGTTATGGGGCAGAAGTGCTGCGGCTAGACCCGCCGGAGTGGGATGAACCCTCGGTGATCCCCGAGGTGACACTGGGCAAACGCTGCGCGCGACTGGATATTAAAACGTCCGCCGGGCGAGCTACCTTCGAGCGATTACTGGCCGAAGCCGACGTGCTGGTGCACGGCTATCGCCCCGATGCTCTTGTCCGACTGGGCTATGGCGAAGCCGAGCGGCGCAGCATCAATCCGGGTCTGATTGATGTTTCTCTCAATGCCTATGGCTGGTGTGGTCCGTGGGCCGGGCGGCGCGGCTTTGATAGCCTGGTGCAAATGAGCTCCGGGATCGCGCACTGCGGCATGCAAGGAACGCATTCGGACCGGCCTGTGCCGCTGCCGGTGCAGGCGCTCGACCACGCTACGGGCTATTTAATGGCGGCGGCGGTGATCCGCGCTCTGGTTTGGCGCTTGACTGACAATCGCGCATCAACGGCGCGCTTGTCTCTGGCGCGTGTAGCGCACTCGCTGGCTGAGCTGCCGCGTGCCCCCGTCGCCGCGCAGGGTTTGGAAATCAGCCCCGACGATTTGTCTCTGGAAATAGAAAAAACGCCGTGGGGCGAGGCCAAACGATGTAAATCTCCACTGTTAGTCGGCGGCTTACCTTTGGTTTGGCAACGTCCGGCGTCGCGACTTGGGTCGGCTGAAGCGGGTTGGGTGGAGTCAAGTTTAGGTTAAACAGGGACTAATATGTGTAAGATTGCCGGTGCTCCGCCGCTTTTTGCAGCAACCGCATAGCGCTTTGCGTTGATAATTTTGGTGCGTATAACATTGATTATGTTAAATATGGCGAATTTAGTTATAAATCTTACATTTTAATCACTCAATAGATAAGGGACTTTTGTGAAGTCTCCGTCCTGATTCTGAAAACCTGCTGCCCCTCTGATTATTTACATATATCAGATAAAGTGGCAATTTCAACGTCGAGCTATTTCTACTTAGAGGATTCCGATATGACTACCTTTCATCAACTTACCGCCACCAGTCTGGACGGCAAGCTTATCTCTATGGGCGACTTCGCCGGTAAGGTGGTTTTGGTCGTGAATACTGCAAGCCAATGTGGCTTCACGCCACAGTACGGCGGTCTTGAAACGCTCTACAATAAATACGCCTCCCAAGGTTTGATGGTGCTGGGTTTCCCCTGCAACCAGTTCGGTAAACAGGAGCCAGGCGACGCCGACGAAATCGCGCGGACCTGTTATATTAATTACGGAGTGAGCTTCCCTATCTTCGAGAAGGTACAGGTCAACGGAACGGCAGCGCACCCGGTATTTCGCCATCTAAAAAATGAACTACCCGGCGTGCTGGGTGGCAAAATCAAGTGGAACTTCACTAAATTTCTGATTGGACGCGACGGTAAACCGCTCAAGCGTTTTGCTCCGATCGCTACCCCGGAGAAAATGGAAGCCGCAATCCTTGCTGCACTTGCAATTTAAGTGTGTCTAGAGGATATTTTCTTAAGGTTATCAATGGATGAGCTCTGTATTATTTTTTTAAATACCGAGTATGTTGATTATAAGAAATCATATCCTTTTTCCTTTAATAAATAGTCATAAGGTGGAAATTCCTCTCCATTATTAATAGATAATTAAAATGTCTTTGTCTAAATGACTCATCTTGCAAGTATAGGTTAATTAAAGGGATTGCAAGCCTGTTAACTCAAGTTATGCATCAGCTTACGCATGCATAATTAGCTGTTTCGTCGCATTTAAATAAAATCTCATGGAGTAAGATAAATCTTAATTGAGTTTTTTATTTTCTCACCCGACTATTCTTTAGAGGTGTTATTTTTTAATGAGAGGAAGTTTTGATGCCTATTACTACTTTAAAAGAGTTGTTTAATCATGATTTATCTGACGTTTACAGCGCAGAAAAACAAATTACCAAAGCACTTCCAAAAATGGCACGTGCAGCAACGGATACTCAATTAGTTGATGCATTTAAACTTCACCTGGAAGAAACTCAGGGTCAAATTGAGCGCCTTGATAAAGTGGCTGAGTCACATGCTGATATTCGTATTAAGCGTATGAAATGCCACGCGCTTGAAGGTCTGGTAGAAGAAGCGCAGGAACTTATCGAATCAGTAGAAAAAGGCGAAGTGCTAGATGCCGGTCTAATCGGCGCCGCGCAAAAAGTGGAGCACTATGAAATTGCCATCTATGGCACGCTCGCGGCGCTGGCGAAAAAACTCGGTTATACCGAGGCAGCAAAACTCCTGCTTGAAACGCTGGAAGAAGAGAAAAATACGGATGTGAAACTAACCTCTATTGCCGAAGCCAGCTCTCCGAAATCTAAAAAAAGCACCCCCGTTCGTTGACTTATTGCAGATGGCCCATGAGCAATATAGGCCATCTGCTTTCCATCAAGATTGGTTATATATTCCGCATACCTCTTAGGGATATTACTTGTGCAACGATCCCAAGACGACCTTATTATTTGCCTTTAAAAAACGCTAAATTTCCTTGATCAAAAACAATTTTCATTCGGGAAGTTATTCCACTAGCCTCTATATCAACGCAGGAGAGAGCATGTCCCGATATTAAAAATGGCATTCTGATGAAGAGATACTGCAATGAGTTTGAACTTCTCCATAAGTCCCGAAGTAGAGTTTGATTCTCGCTACAGTGAAATTGATTTTGCTTTAGTAAAGTTAGATGCTGAACTCCAGGGCGCTATTTCTTGGTTGCAAATCAATGATCAATGTCAGCACCGACTACTTATTGGTTCGACTGGCGCGTTGTGATGTGGCAGCTGCGTGCCAAGCTGAATATAAAAGGTTGATCGGCACTGTGTTATTGCTTAGAAACCTTAGAGCAGGCCTTTGGCCTGCTAGCCGCCGTCCCTCGCTTAGGGGGTGATATGAATAATTTTTCTTGTCGTGTTCAGCGCCGAATCAAAAGGCCCGGTATTTCGAACAATCTTAACCATGACGCTTGCGCCTACCCAAAGCTGGTAGAGACTTTCTGCCACGATGCGGGGCGTATCGTCAATCGTCAGAGATCCTTCGTCTATTCCCTTTTCTAAGGCTTCCGCCAGACGTGAGATTATCCCTGAAGTACCAGCCTCAAGGGTTAAGCGCATTGTGTCCGACAGATCGGCCACTTCAGCACCCAGTTTAACGGCAAGACACTTACCCTGACAGTCAGAGAACGACTGAGATTCTCGCCACTGCTGCCAGTAATTCATGAGTTTCTGCGCCATATTGAGACCCGGCTGGCTCAACGTCCTGTCGATGTCAGCGAGATAGTCATCAAAATAGTGCGCCAGCATATCCGCACCAAAAGCTTCCTTCGAACTAAAGTAATGATAAAAGGAGCCTTTAGGGACGCCAGCGTCCTTGAGAATTTCATTCAGTCCGACCGCAGAAAACCCTTTACCGGCCATAATACGCTGGCCTGTCGCCAGAATATGCTCGCGGATTTCATTGCTATGTAGTTGAGTTGTAGTATTCATATGTTTAATTTACCAAGAACTAGACCAGTCGTCTACCGGTAAGTTAAAACAATTCCATGTTGCTAGAACTTATTTGTAGATTTCAGCAGTACCGTGCAGATAGTTATCGCCATCGGCTGAAATAATACGGTAAGACGTTGCGCCATGTTCATTCGCTTTCGCTGCCAGTTTGTCCTGCAGGTCACTCAAATTAGTTCCGACAGCTGAAGCGTTGATCACCCCAATACTTTGCTCCTTTACAGGTACAGCGTTGACTTCGGTCGCGGCAATAGTGGCGAAAGAGGCAGCAGTCAGTACGATTACGGCAAGGGCTTTAGTTACGTTTTTCATTATCATATCCTCATTAAATTAATGTTAAGCACACTTTAAGCGTGAGTAAGTAGGTATATTTTTAGACACTGAATTGATTTTAAAAAATCGTTCAATGTCCAAGAAAACAGGTATAAACGGGGACCTTGTATGTCCCTTATCGCATTACTCTTCAATGAATCTCAGCAGGTCTTCATTTATCGTAGCAGCTTGGGTGATTGTCATTCCGTGGCCGAATCCGGCATAGACCTTAAGCTGCGCATCTTTGACAAGTTGAGCGGACAAGATGGCAGAGTCAGCCAGCGGAACGATCTGATCGTCGTCACCGTGCATGATCAGAGTTGGCACATCGATTTTCTTAAGGTCTTCGGTGAAATCAACTTCAGAGAACTGTTTGATACAATCATATTGACCTTTGATTCCACCCTGCATGCCCTGAAGCCAGAAGCTTTCTCTCACGCCATCAGAGGGCGTCTCTGACGAACGGTTATAGTTGAAAAACGGCGTGGTCAGATCCTTGTAGAACTGAGAACGGTCTTTTTCTACTGCAGCACGGATGCTATCAAATACTTCCATAGGCAGGCCGTCAGGATTTTTCTCACTTTGCAGCATAACCGGAGGTACTGCGCCGATAAGTACTGCTTTGCTGACGCGTGCAGAGCCATAGGTACCGATATAGCGTGCGACTTCACCACCGCCAGTCGAGTGTCCGACCAGAACAACGTCTTTGAGATCTAACTGCTCGATGAGTGAGGATAAATCTTCAGCGTAGGTATCCATATCGTTGCCGTCCCACGTCTGACTCGAGTTGCCGTGGCTGCGGCGGTCGTGAGCGATTACACGGAAACCATGCTGACCGAAGAACAACATTTGCGCGTCCCATGCATCACTTGATAATGGCCAGCCGTGGGAGAAAATAATAGTTTGTCCCTTGCCAAAGTCTTTATATGCAATCTTAGAACCGTCTTTCACTTGAATCGTTTTCATCTCTTTATTCTCTTTTCTGTCAGCGACGCCTCATGGGCGGAGCATTTGATTTAAAGGTGTTTTTCTTCCAATTTTTACCCTTGGCTGTCATTGTAAGAATGATTGACCAGAGACGCTTTTAACGCATGTTTACTGCGATAAGCTTTGAGCGGCTTTTTCGATCAAGGCCGCAATTTTTTCCGGCTGCGATGCATAAATGGCATGGTTGCCTTTCAATTCAGTGACCTTGCTGTTCGCGCGTTTCGCCATGAAGCGCTCCAATTCTGGATTGATAGCACGATCCTGCGTCGCCACAACGGCCCAGCTTGGCTTGGTTTTCCAAGCAGGGACACCAGCTGGGGCCGTGAAGGCTGCAACGGCGGGCATGACTTGGGAACGCGCCAACAGATCTGTTTCTTTGACCGATAAATCTGCCGCAAAGTCGGCGTGGAAATGTTCCGGTTTGATATAAAGGAAATGATCTGGCGTTTCAGTAATTGACTGCGCGGCTGGCGGATATTTTTTTGCCAAACTCAGCAATGAGTCACCCTGCTCCGGCTGGAACGCTGCGATGTAAACCAGACCGGCAACAGAGGGGTCATTTCCCGCATCACTGATGATCATCCCGCCATAGCTATGGCCAACCAGCAGTGATTTCCCACTCTGTAATGCCAGAACGCGCCGAGTCGCAGCGGCATCATCAGCCAGCGAAGTTTGCGGCTCTTGAACAATCGACACTTTGTAACCTGCTTTATCCAAAATGCGCGCCACCGGATCCCAACCTGAGCCATCAACAAAAGCCCCGTGCACCAGAACAATGTTTTTTACCGGTTCAGCCATAGAAGACTGAGCATAAACAGACAGAACCAAGCTTAAAGCCAGAGTAGTCAATGATTTTTTAAACATGATTAATTTCCTTCAATGGTCATTTTAAGTTAACGCCCTGAAATAATGTCCCTCAGCCTTACAGCCCAGATATTCAGGGTGTCATGTGGTTTAGATATTCTATGGGAGCGTTTATTGAGCACGCTTCCCACTTCATTAACCGCTATGCGCCCAGTTGCTTAATCAGCTGGGCCGCCGTTGCCGCTGAGGATGTTGGGTTTTGCCCGGTGATCAGCAGGCCGTCGCTGACCACATAAGAGCTCCAGTCTTCCCCTTTCGAGTAAATCCCGCCTTTGGCAATTAGTTCGTCTTCTACCAAGAAAGGCACAATGCGGGTCAAGCCCACGGCTTCCTCTTCGCTGTTGGTAAAACCGGTGACCTTACGGCCTTCAACCAGTGGTTTCCCCTGCGGGGTTTTGACGTGGCGCAGCACGCCAGGCGCATGACAGACCAGAGCGACATGCTTGCTTGCCGTCAGGAATGCTTCGATGAGTGCGATGGAGTGTTTATCTTCGGCCAGATCCCACAGAGGGCCGTGACCACCCGGATAAAACACGGCGTCGAAATCATCCTGCGAAACGCTGTCGAGGCGAACTGTCGCAGCCAGTTGTGCCGTAGCTTCAGCATCGGCTTCGAAGCGATGGGTTTGTTCGGTCTGGAAATTAGGCTCATTGCTTTTTGGGTCTAGCGGTGGATTGCCGCCCTGCGGCGAGGCCAGCGTGATGTCTGCGCCCGCATCTTTAAATGCGTAGTACGGCGCCGCCAGCTCTTCCAGCCAAAAACCCGTTTTGCGACCGGTGTCGCCCAATTTGTCGTGAGAGGTTAAAACCATAAGAATTTTCATTATAAAGCTCCTGCGTTTAAGTTTAAGAGATGTGTATTAGACCAGTCGTCTATTGATGGGGCGAATGTCAGACTGGCCGTTGCTGCGATGAAGGCAAATTAACAGCTATTAGACCAGTCGTCTACAAGTATTTTAAAACTTTTTATCGGTAATGCGTCAGGCACCTTCTCTTCGTTGATGCCTGACCCAGTGCCTTAAAGCACGCATTCTAAGATAGACTCACCAGCGGTCTTTTACCCGCCGTTTGCAAGCTCAGCTAACTTTTTTGGCCCAAACTGCCTGAGCGTTGGTGAATTCGCGCAGGCCAAAGTGTGAGAGTTCGCGGCCATAACCGCTCTTTTTCACCCCGCCTACCGGGATGCGAGCATTCGTGGCGGAAAATCCATTGATGAAAACTCCGCCCGTTTCTAAACGCCGGGCGATTCGCTGGGCGCGAGGAATATCCTCCGTCCAAAGGTTGCCTCCTAAGCCATAATCACTGGTATTTGCCAGTTCAATAGCGTGTTCAACGTTATCTGCGATAGTTATTGCAGCAACAGGACCGAAGGTTTCCTCATCAAATGCAGCCATTCCCGGAGCGACATCACCCAGCACGGTCGGCGCATAGAAATTGCCACTGCCTTCCATTTTCTTACCACCCAGAAGTAGCGTTGCGCCGGCGGCGAGAGTGCGTTCCACCTGATTATGCAATTCATCACGCAAATCTTTTCGCGCCATAGGCCCAACTCGATTTTGTGGGTCCAACGGGTCGCCAACCTTTAACTGCTGGACGGCGGCGATGAATTTCTGCGTGAATTCTTCTGCGATTGGTTTTTCCAGAATAAAGCGTTTTGCGGCTAAGCACACTTGGCCCGTATTTTGGAACCGCGCTTCAACCGCGGCAGTTACCGCCAAATCAATATTGGCGTCAGCGAGTACAATAAAGGCGTCTGACCCGCCCAGCTCCAACAAGCTTTTTTTCAGCGCTTTACCAGCAATTGCCGAGACGGCAGAACCGGCGCGCATACTTCCTGTTAATGTCACTGCGGCAATGCGGTCGTCCGCAATCACCTCGGCAACAGTGTCATTATCAGCAATCAGATTTGTGAACAGGCCTTTAGGGAAGCCCGCGCTCTCGTAGGCGTCCTGCAAAGCATAGGCAGACCCCATAACGTTGGGGGCATGCTTGAGGATAAAGGCGTTGCCGGAAAGCATAATCGGCCCGGAGGCGCGAATAACCTGCCATAAAGGGAAGTTCCAAGGCATGACGGCCAAAATAGAGCCAATCGGCAGATAGGAGACATGTACCCGATCGTCATTTTCAACTGATACAGGCTCATCGGCGAGGATGGCGGGACCATTGCTGGCGATCCAGTCAAGAGTGGCCGCGCACTTCTCGACTTCAGCGCGGGCCGCCGTCAGGGTTTTTCCCATTTCAGCGGTAATGATCCCGGCTAGACTCTCTGAGCGTTCGCGCAAAATGTGAGATAAACGGCGATAGGCTTCCACACGTTCTGACATCGGCGTAGCCCGCCACAGGCGAAAAGCTGCGTTGTTTTCTGCCAGTGTGCTTTCTACTTCGTCAGCCGTTTGAAATGCATAAGTTGCGATTAACTCGTCGGTCGCAGGGTTGCGTGAAATAGCGACATTGCGAGATTCAGTGTTCAGCGTAACAGGTTGAGATGACATAATGATTGCCTCTAAGGGGTTAAACACCAGCACGTCGTGTGCTGCGATGAACCCAGTCTAAGCAGGTCAAATCATCTCAGGAAGGCGTCTTGTTATCCTATGACTGGGAGTCATAGGTAACGTGCCGGGGAATATAAGTCACCAGAGAAAGGTCTGGTCTCCCCTCTGGCGTGAGTGCGACATAGGTAAATTCAATATGTCCTGAGGTCGGATGCAAAAGCCGCTTACTCCCCTCTCCCATGCCTTTGACGTCGGTATCCTGCCACCATTCCTTGAATTCAGAACTTTTTTCAGAGAGTTCGGCGATGAGTTGGTCGAAGGGTTTTTTGTCCTGAGCGTGGGCGCGCGACGCGCGGAAAACCGAGATCATGCCTCTCGCCATCTGCTCCCAGTCGAGGATTTGCGTGCGGTAAGGTCGATAGAGAAACAATAGACGCAAGGTATTGCGCTCATGAGGCTGCAGCGAGCCATAATCGATAAACAAATCAGCGATAGCATCATTCCAGGCAAGAATATCCAACCGGGCATTTCTCACATAAGCAGGAATGGGATTGATTGCGCGCACTAGCCTTTCCAGACCGTCACTCACCCCATCTTCCAGAGTATGGGGTATCGGTTCTTCGCGTGGCGAAAGGGCGAAAAGATGAGATGACTCTATTCGATTAAGTTTAAGAACGCTGGCAATACGCTGAAGTGCATCCGCCGAGGGCTTAATTTCTCTTCCCTGCTCAAGCCAGGTATACCAACTCACACTTACGCCAGCCAGCATGGCGACTTCCTCACGACGTAAACCGGGCGTGCGGCGAGTCCCCTTATGCATACCAAAGTCCTCAGGATTGAGGCGCGCGCGGCGGCTTACCAGGAAAGCACCGAGTTCGCGACGCTGTTCTGAAGAGGTTTTTTTCACCATAATGGCATCCCTATAAATGTACCTGTTTGGCAAATATTTCATTAATATACTGATAAGTATATTCTTTAACGACCCGCGCATAATATTTACTCAGAGAATAAATACCCACGAGAATTATGTTTGGCCCAATACATCCCTTCGGACGCCAGCATTCAAGAATGTGAATTTTCTTTCTGGCATCACGCCAAAAATGGAGATTTACATAGCGGAGTTATTGGGTCCTGTTGCAATGAAATCACCGGACCCAAAGGGGCCCGGTATGGATTATCAGGCAATGAAGTTATTTTTTAATGCCTGAAGGCCGCCTTCGAAAATACCGCTAAATAGGGCTTCCGCTTCTGCGTCACTGACATTCACTGGCGTGAAGCGCCCTGACCATTCGACTCGGCTGACATTGTCATCTGCCGTGGGATGAACTGACAGCGTGGCGAGATAATCTACGACAGGGAAAGGTGCCTGCAAGATGGAATAGCTATAGCTTTTTGCCTGATTGTCGAAGGATTGCAGGCGTTCAACCACGATGCCGCCGTCTTCTGTTGTCAGGCTGCGGACTCGGCCACCTTCCGTTATCTCGCTTTTAGGGATAAACGGCAGCCAGTCTGACAGGGAGTCGAAACCGCCCATCAATTGCCATACTTGATCGGGTGATGCTGGGATTTCAATAGAAACGCTAACATGTGACATTGTATTACTCCATAAAATTTAGCTAGTTACATTGCTAAGGTGTCAACTACACCGCCATCAACGCGCAGTGCTGCACCCGTCGTCGCCGAAGAAAGGGAAGAGGCGATATAAACCACAAGATTCGCTACCTCTCCCACTTCTGCGGCCCGTTGTATGATTGAGCTTGGGCGCGAGACTTTAACGAACTCATCGGCCTGTTCACGGCGAGTCCTGCCCGATTGCTCGGCGGCATCGGCAAGCATATCCCCTAAACCTTCGGTGTAGGTTGGTCCCGGCAGAATGGCATTAACCGTCACGCCCGTCCCCGCCAGCCGTTTTGCCAAGCCATGAGAAACAGCTAGGTTCGCGCT
Organism: Ewingella sp. AOP8-B2-18; assembly: GCF_052376015.1. Taxonomy (NCBI): domain Bacteria; kingdom Pseudomonadati; phylum Pseudomonadota; class Gammaproteobacteria; order Enterobacterales; family Yersiniaceae; genus Ewingella; species Ewingella sp. AOP8-B2-18. The sequence continues at coordinate 107,356 of NZ_JBQSVB010000008.1, read as the reverse complement.
TTTGGTCACGCCGTAGTTGATCATGTCGGCCGGAATGGCGACGCCAGATTCTGAGGAGATGAAAATGACTCTGCCCCACCCTTTCTCAACCATTCCTGATGCATAGTGGCGTGACAGACGAACGCCGGAGACGACGTTTACGTCGTAAAAGCGCGCCCACTCGTCGTCTTCTACTGCAAAGAAATCGACATCGTTATAAATACCAAGATTGTTCACCAGTACATCGGCCTCTGGTACGGCGGCAAACAGGGTTTTAGCCCCTTGTTCTGTGGTTAGGTCAGCGACCACGCTTTGCAAGCGGGCATCCGGTTGGTGGCGAATAATAGTGGCGACCGCGGCGTCAACGCCTTGCTGATGGCGGCTAACAATCACTACTGTCGCCCCCGCCTGAGCCAGCCCGCTGGCGATGCCCAAACCAATGCCCGAGGTGGAACCACTAACCACGGCAATTTTGTCAGTTAGATCTAATTTCATTAGACATTCCTAATAGGCAAGCCCGCTGCCGTCGAGCAGCGGCCGCCTATTTTTAATTAACGAAGAACAGGTAACGGTGCGTTTTCAGCAATCAGCTTCTGGCGACGTAATTCCGCCCAGAAATCTGCCGGGATCACCGCTTTCAGTGCTGCTAAATCTTCAGCGATACGTCCCGGACGGCTGGAACCTGGGATCACTGCCGCAACGGCTGGGTTAGCTAAAGAGAATTGCAGAGCAGCGGCTTTTACATCCACGTTAAAGCGAGCAGCAATCTCTTTGATTTTCGACACTTTCTTCAGGATTTCTGCAGAAGCTTTCTGATACTCAAAGTGTTCGCCACCCGCCATCACGCCGGAGTTGTAAGGGCCACCGACCACGATATCGACGTTGTGCTGCAAGGCTTCAGGCATTAAACGCTGTAGGGCACGTTCGTGATCCAAAATGGAATAGCGCCCAGCCAGCAGGAAGGCATCAGGCTGTGCTTCATTTAAGCCGAGGGCCAATTCACAAGGTTCAACGCGGTTTACGCCCAAGCCCCAGGCTTTAATCACGCCCTCATCGCGCAAACGCGTCAGGGCACGGAACGCCCCGGTGCGAGCAATGTTGAACTGTTCCAGCCAGCTATCACCATAGAAATCTTGGGCTGGATCGTGGATCCAAACAATATCAAGGCGATCGGTTTTTAAACGCTTAAGGCTATCTTCAATAGAGCGCATGGTGGCGTCAGCCGAGTAATCATTAACGATTTTGTTTGGCAGGCCATGTTCAAATAGGCCGCCTTTATCGCCCAAATCGCGTGATGACGTGTCTTCAATCTCATCAAGCATGATGCGGCCCACTTTGGTGCTCAGAATGTATTCATCGCGAGGATATTGGGACAGGGCCTCACCCATGCGAATTTCTGATAGGCCTGAACCGTACAGCGGTGCGGTATCAAAGTAACGAACGCCGTGGTCCCATGCGTCACTCACCGCGGCAAGGGCTTCCTCTTGGGGTATTGCGCGGAACATGTTGCCAAGCGGTGCGCCACCGAAACCAATGTTTGCCGGTAAAATATGTCGAATACTCATAAGGCTATGTCCTCTATTTTCACTCTTCCCTCAGGAAGAAATAATTTTTCAGTTCAGCACGAGACGTGTCTGCCCTGTGTTCGAGGCAAAATATAGTTTGATAACTTATGACTTGATAGGACATAATTTGTCTAACTTGAGTCCTTTAGAGTCTAGCATGATTGATTTACGTCAGTTGAAATACTTTGTCGCGGTGGCAGAAGAGGAGCACGTGGGGCGCGCGGCGGAACGGCTGCACATCTCCCAATCCCCATTAAGTCGGCAGATAGCGCAGCTTGAAGAACGTTTGGGGTTGATATTATTTGAACGAAATCAGCAACGTATCCGTTTAACCCGAGATGGCCACACGTTTTTGGCTGAAACGCGTGCCTTGTTGACCCACGCCAATCGATTGGAATCTTTGGGCCGTCGACTGGGGCGCGGGGAAGATGGCGGCTTGTGCATTGGTTATATAGAAAACGCCATGCATTCAGGCGTGTTATCCAATGCGCTGCGTAAATTGCGGTTATCGAGGCCCGACGTACACATTGTTTTGTACAGCCAGCCTTCATTCATGCAGCTCGAAGGCCTTCGCCAGCGCAGTCTTGATATTGCCTTGGTTAACACGCAGCCGGATGTCGACGATCCCGATCTTGAGTTCGCGCAGGTGCTTGATGACCGTATGTTGCTTGCAATACCGGAGCTGCATCCCTTGGTTGATAAAGACAATCTGCAGCCAGCTGATTTAATAGAACAGGACTGGATCTCGGTGATTCATAAAGAAGATGCCAATTCGAGAGATGATTTTGTCGTAGCGTGCGTAAAAGCCGGGTTTAGCCCGAACATTAAGCTGGAAGCAGGGGAACCGCTGACGGCATTAGGATTGGTTGCTGCGGGATTAGGTTTAACGCTTATTCAACGCAGCCTGCGCCACAACGCCCCCGCAGGGGTGGTGCTGCGTGAAATTCCATGGATGTTCTACACCACGCAGTTATGGGCGGTATGGCATAAAGCCAATCTTCGTCCACTGGTGACTCATTTCCGTGAGGTTTTGGTGGAACATAAAGCGGAAAACGAACTATCAAATTAGTCAGCACTACAATATTGAGCCATCAAACGGCGCAGAGCGGGTGAGTTCAACGAGTTTCACTCCCCCGCTCGCAAAGCTGTATTCCATTTTTTGTACGAGAGAATTTTACTTAATCCTTGGCTCTCACCCTGCATTCTCTGATAGGGTCTTACCCTGAATTACTAATCCAAGGTCCCCTACATGCTCCTGACCCTCGTCTACCGCAGCCAAATCAGCAGCAACACCCAGCTTGATGATTTGGACAATATGGTCGCTAAAGCCAGCATGACCAACAGCCAATCCTCGGTCACCGGCATCCTGTTGCACGATGACACCCACTTTTTCCAACTGCTGGAAGGTCCAGAGGACGCCGTTGACAGTATCTTTGCTAAAATTGCCATGGATAAACGCCATAACAACGTGGTGGAACTGATGCGCGACCACGCGCCTTCGCGCCGGTTCGGCAAGGTGGGAATGGAGCTTTTCGACCTCAGAACCTATAGCGAGGACGTGGTATTTCAGGCCGTGTTGGATAAAGGGACGTCGAAGTATCGCTTAACCTACGATGACCGCGCATTGCAGTTTCTTTCCACCTTTGTGCAGGCGCGCGAGAAAGAAAACTATCTTGATATTCCCTCGCCGGACACCTGGTCCTTTGTGGTCGATCACTCTCAGTCCTACCCGGTTCAGGCATCCCCCTCTGCGGAGTGCAGTTACGCCTTCCAGCCCGTTGTCGATCCACTCAAAAAACAGATTGTTTCGTTTGTCTCCACACTCTGCGACCCGGAAGGCGGCTCGCCGCTGGGGTATTACGCGCGGTCTGAACATAAGAATATCTACAGCGCCGATCTCGAGTCCAAGCGGCACGCTTTTGCGATGGCGAGTGAATTCGGCATTGGTGACAAAAGCCTGACTATCTCACTGCTGCCTATGACCCTGTCCAACGCGCCGAACGCGGTGGAGTTTCTCCTTCAGGAGATAGCCGCCAGCGGGCTGGTGCCGGAACAGGTGGTTATCGCGTTAAGTGAAAACGGCTCAATCACGGCGGAAGAGCCGTTCTACTTGGCAATGAAAAAGCTCAAGGCTTCCGGCATGCGACTGGCGGTGGAGAACTTCGGCGCAGGCTCGGCGGGCTTGCTACAGCTGACTCAGATGCAGCCCGACAAGCTAATGATTGAACCGAGCCTGATTCAAGACGTGCATAAAAGCGGGCCGAAACAGGCGATTGTGCTTTCCATCATTAAGTTCTGCTCGTCGCTTGAGATCTCGCTGACCGCCACCGGCGTGGAGAAAGTCGAGGAGTGGATGTGGCTCGAAGCGGCGGGGATTTGCCATTTTCAGGGCAGCCTGTTTGCCAAGCCGGGGGTGAATCGCCTGCCCCTTATTGCCTGGCCTGAAATCGGGGACGAGTTTGGTCCGCGTGAAAAGGCGGTGTAAGGCTATCTGTGAATAACAGATAATTCATGAGGGATCTTCATTAAGCAGATCCCTCATCTGCTGAGGCAGTGCCTTAAGTCAACCTGAAGCGCGTCATGCTCATCAGCCTAGCGCGCCGCTAAGAAATTCAGCATTGCCTCTGCCAAATGACCAGTCTGCATCGCTGTTTTCGATAAAAGATACCATTAGATCATCTTCCGATAACCCGCACTCTTCGTGAAGGCTTCGCGCGAGTTGGCGATAGAACTTCTGCTTTTTTTGGCTATCCCGTGGCCTGGAAATAACGGTCAGCAAGACAACCTGGTGGCTACGCGCGTAGCCGAGACCGGTATCCTGCACAATAAGCTCTCCTGGACTGTGCTGAGTCACACACTGATAGCGGTCCCGTAGCGGAATATCCAATGCGGCTACCAGCACCCGATGGGTGACATCCAGCAGTTTTTTCACTGCCAGCTCATCGCGGCCTTTGATCAGATCAAATTTTAATAACGGCATAAGCCTATGCCTCCCGTGTCTGAATAACAGTTTAGAAAGAGAAGCATGAACAGCCGAGCGCGCCCCAGAAGGCATGGTCGTCTGAGACCGGGACATCAGAACGCCGCGCCGTGTCGTGTGAGTGCAGGTGAATACCACAGGGACCGCTGCACTGGTGCACTTGTTGGCTCATGCCCACTCTGATGGACTCCGGCGGTGCTGAACGATAATGGCCGGGTACCCGAGTTACCGGTGACCAGTCAGGTAAAACCGGTAGCGCGGGTGGAGATATCTGCGAGAAGCTGCCTGCGGCGTAAACCACTTTGCCATCCACGACCGTCATCACTGATTCGATCCCCTTGATACGCTCTTCGGCGACGCTGAAGAAATCTTCGGAAAGCACCGCCATGTCGGCCAGCTGACCTACCTTGATTTGCCCTTTTTTCCCCTGTTCGCTGGAGAACCATGAGCTGCCCTTGGTCCACAGCATCAGCGCGGTTTCACGATCGAGACGGCTGCTGTCGTCATACATTTTCATGCCGCCGACGGTGCGGCCGGAAACCAGCCAGTAGAGCGCGGTCCATGGGTTGTAACTGGCCACGCGCGTCGCGTCGGTGCCAAGGCCAACGGGGAGTTCAGCCGCCAGCATTTTACTGACTGGTGGGGTATGCTTGGTGGCTTCAAGGCCATAGCGCTCGACGAAATACTCTCCCTGAAACGCCATGCGGTGTTGGACTGCAATGCCGCCCCCCAAGGCTTTAACGCGCTCAATGTTTTTCTCGGTAATAGTTTCTGCATGGTCGAAGAACCAGTGTAGCCCGTTGAAGGGAATATCCTGATTCACCTTCTCAAAGACGTCGAGCATCCTGCTAATAGACTCATCATAGGTGGCATGCAGGCGGAACGGCCAGCGGTGCTCTACAAGGTGGCGCACCACGCGCTCAAGCTCGGCTTCGGTGCCCAGCGGCAGGTCCGGGCGCGGTTGCAGGAAATCTTCGAAGTCCGCAGCAGAAAATACCAACATTTCACCGGCGCCGTTATGGCGATAGAAATCCGTGCCCTGCCCCGGTTTGAGCATGTCAGTCCACAGTGTGAAATCATCAATTTCCTGCTTTGGACGCTGAGTAAACAGGTTGTAGGCGATGCGCACAGTGAGCTGTTTTGTCTGATGCAGTTGGTCAATAATTTGATAATCCTCGGGGTAATTCTGGAAACCACCCCCAGCATCAATCGCGCTGGTGACGCCAAGACGGTTTAGCTCCCGCATAAACTGGCGCGTTGAATTCACCTGCAATTCAAGGGGCAGCTTAGGGCCTTTTGCGAGCGTCGCGTAGAGGATCATGGCATTAGGCTTGGCTATCAGCATGCCGGTCGGATTACCTTTGCTGTCACGCTGGATCTCCCCTCCCGGCGGATTTGGGGTGTCCTTGGTGTAACCGACAACTTTTAGCGCCGCGCGGTTGAGCAGCGCGCGATCGTAGAGATGAAGGATAAATACCGGCGTGTCAGGCGCCGCCTGATTAATCTCTTCCAGCGTCGGCATACGGCGTTCGGCAAATTGAAATTCAGTCCAGCCGCCCACCACCCGAACCCACTGCGGGTTCGGCGTACGCTGGGCCTGCTCCTTCAGCATATGCAGTGCGTCGGCCAGTGAGGGGACGCCTTCCCAGCGTAGCTCAAGATTATAGTTAAGTCCGCCACGGATGAGGTGCAGATGCGAGTCATTCAGGCCCGGAATGGCGCTATGACCTTGTAAATCAATGACTGTCGTTTGCGGGTCGGCAAAGGTCATGACTTCACTTTCGCTACCCACTGCCAGAAACTTACCGTCCTTAATAGCAACTGCCTGTGCTAAGGGCTTATCACTGTCTACCGTATGAAATTGACCATTAATAAAAATCAGAGAAGCGGTATGAGTATTAGACATAGGATGGACTCCTGAGGATGAGAGGACTAGCGAGCAAGCCAACGGTGAAATAAACGAGTAATGAGTGGCATCCACAGGAACACCACCAAAGCGACCACGGTGGCATCATTGAGCAGATGCCCGATGTTGGAGCCTTTCAGCTGCGGGAGGAATATCCCCCAGAACCAAGGCACCAGATTTGTTGACGGATAAATAACCAGCAGAGTCATTAGATACTGTTTCCAGCGTGGCGGAGAACGCCGGGTGTCGTTTACGGGGGTAAACCAAAACTCAGCGCCGGGATAAATCTCGGTCAGGTCGCTTTTTAGTAGAAGCGGAGCGACTTCGGCGATCAAGCTTTTACGCTCCGCTGAACTGCACCAGTAAAGAAGATCTTTCACCGTTTCGAACCTAACCAGTATGGTGTATGGCTCATCGTTGTGCGTTGGTCGAATAACATTGACCCCTAGATGCCCGGGGAAACTCGCAGCCAGCGGTATGATGGTTTTTAACCACTTCTCATATTCGACCCGATCTTTCTCGTTGATAGAATGCGTTATCGCGAGTGTGGCACGCTGATGATGGGGCATGATTTTCCTCGAAGAGTAGTAGCATCGAAACGTCGAATAGCCCGTAATTTTTACCCAGCGGGGATCCTGAGTTGAAAATCACTCTTGTAAAAAATATTTAATAATCAGGTATATGACAGAAATAATTTAGTTGCTATACCATACAGTTTCATAATGAAATTATTTGCATGAATAATAGCGAGTGATTATTTTCAAAGATAGAATGGTTTTTTTGGGTAGTTGTTAAATATTTTCTTTGCATCGAGAATCTAAATGAAAATTAACCTTGAAGTGCTGATTATTCTTGATGCATTAGACCGCCAGGGCTCGTTTGCAGCGGCGGCCGCAGAGCTTTATAAAACGCCGCCCGCACTCAGTTACATGGTGCAAAAACTGGAAAATGATTTGAATGTGGTCCTGCTCGACCGCAGCGGGCACCGGGCAAAATTTACCGCCACGGGCCGACTGATGCTGGAGAAAGGTCGCAAGCTGTTACGAGCAGCGCAATCCCTTGAGCAGCAGGCTCACTATGTGGAAAAAGGCTGGGAAAGTGAGCTGACGTTAGGTTTGGATGCGTTATTTCCCTTCGAGCTTCTCCTGCCGCTTATCGAAGAGTTTTACCAAGACCATCATCTTACCCGCCTACGGTTCAGCCATGAGGTGTTGGCCGGAAGCTGGGAGTCACTGGTTCAGGGCTGCGCGGATATCGTGATTGGTGCCGTCGCGCTGCCATTAACCCACTCGGGTTTCTCCTTTAGCCCAATGGGGTCCCTGCATTATCGCTTCTGCATCGCGCCACACCATCCGTTAGCGCAGGCGGAAGAACCCCTTTCAGCCGATGTTATTCGGCCACACCGTGCCGTCGTCGTGCGTGATACGTCGAGAATCAATCTGCCGCAGAACTTGCACGTTTTGGAAGATCAGGACACGCTAACGGTGTTTGATTTTCGTAGTAAATTACAGATTCAGCTTGCCGGGCTGGCCTGTGGATATTTGCCAGATTATCTGGCTGCGCCTTATCTTGCCTCCGGCAAACTTGTGACGAAGAAAGTCGAGAACAAATCAAACTTTGATACGGCGTATTTGGGGTGGAATGATAGTGCGAATGGTCTCGCCGCCCTGTGGTGGCGAGAAAAACTGCTGTCTTGTGATAGCTGGGGCTCTATTTATCTAACAAAACAGGTGATGTCGCTCTGACAACCAAGTCATGATCGCCGCCCCACTACATATCTGTTTCAACCCGATTCAAGCTCGGCCAGTGCGAGCGCGAGAACAGTACCAGCCGGATGTTAAACAGTGACAGCATGGGGGCGTAGTAGCGGGCGTCTTTGCTGGAGAGCGTCTCAAGCTTTATCAGCAAGAGGTCTATTTCGCGGAGCAATTTCGGGTGCGGCGAAGCCTGAAACGATTTTAGGCGTGCTTTCAGGTAATGTTTTAATTCATAGAATATGCGGTCAGTGGCGTTGATGTGATCGGCCAATAATTCCTGATTCTTCATATGGAAATCGTAATAGTTCGCGCCAAGCCACACTTCGGTGATCAAGTCCCCGCCTGCGGCTAATTCATCCGTTACGTCACTCTTTTTTCTCGGCAAAATCACATTCACTTTATCGAGCATTCTCGCCACAAACTGTTGGCGTGAGTGAGGAGAGGCGCGTTGCAGTTTGATCTCCGCCAGAAAGTGGATCAGCTCTTTTATCCCCTTGAGCAATGCACGTTTCGCCGTCCATGAGGGCCGTTTACTGCGAATAATTGCCGTCACCACCACGCCAATAACCACGCCGACCAGACTTGAAACTGCGCCGTTTAACGTCGCCAGCAGATCGGGTTTATAGTAATGGCTCAGGCTGATTAAGCCCGGAATTTGGGTGGCAATAATTAAGCCGAGTAAGTTGGTGACAGGATTGGCGATGAGCACGCCGAGCGCAAATAGGCCGGGGAATAGGCAAATCAGCAGAGCTTCAAAGGTGGTGGTGAGCGGGATGAGCGTTGAGACATAAAAGATGCTGATCGCCGTAGCGACCACCACGCCGGTCAAAAATACCTTCATCGGGGCTACCGGGTTGTCCATCGCCGCGAAGAAAGAGCAGAGTATTGCCGCCATCATCGGCGCGGTTGCCCCGTCCTTCCAGCCAGAGCCAATCCAGAACAAGCAGCAGAGGAAAGTCACCAAAAACGCGGTAAATGACGAGAGCAGCAGCATCCCTTTATCGATATGCCAGTGGGCCGTGGAGCGTCTGGCCTTGCTTTCATCAAAGTTATCGACGCGCTTACCCACGCTAAAGTGCGCATCGGCCACTCTGACAAAATCCCCTAGCCTGTCGAGTAAGCCGTTCAGCAGCAAACTCTCTTCCACGTTCATCGCCTTAGCTTGGTGAGCCTGCTGCAACTCAGCCTGTGTCTGGGCGATATTTTGTTGAATGGTATGGGTGTTTTCGACGGCGTCGCTGTTATTCAGCCAGAGTAAAAAGTGACGAAAAGTGTTTTGCACGTTTTCCGGGAAAGCAATCTGACGCTTCGCCAACATAGTCAGGCGCAGCTCAATGGATGTCAGCGTGGGCACCAGATAAGACAGATGCTGATATTGCACCGTCACCAGGCGAATTAGCTTTCTCGCCGCATTACCTTCAAAGATGCAGTGGGTGATCAGAACTTCGACATTGGCGGGATAACCGGCCATCTGGATCAGAATATTTTCGTGATCCGGCGACTTCTCCGGCGTCGGCGCGGTGAGCAGCGCGTTACACAGCTTCTTGGCACTGTCGTACCAATTGGTGATGCTTTTTTCCAGAATATTGCTCATCGAAACCGGCAAAATCAGGCTGTGAATCAGGCTGCTACAGACAATCGCAACACCAATTTCCTCAATGCGTGATAACACCGTATAGGTGATGGCCAGAGGGGAAGTCACGTCAGGGAATCCCATAATCGCGGCACTATAACCGGCCAGCATAAAGACATAGCTTTTCGGGGTACGGTCGTGCAGCGAGAGATACAAACAGAGGGCGACCCAGGCAGAAACACACAGGCTGAACAGCAGCGGGTTCTGGACCGTGATGGGGTAAATCAGCAGAATAAACAGCCCTCCCAGCAGGGTTCCGAGCATGCGGAACACGGATTTTGAGAGCGTAGAAGCAGAATATAATTGAGAAGCAATAAAAACCGAGGCAACTGACCAGGCGGGCTTATCTAAATTAAGAGCCAGTGCGATGTATAGAGCAAGAAACGCGGCAAAACAGGTTTTAAGCGAGAACAATACTGCGCTTTTTGAGAACCATTTCATAGGTGGAGACTAACTCACAAGAACTGCATTTTATCGTTATCCGCGCATAATATCCGAAGCCGATCACGCCAGCATTTTTAAATTTCCTACAATTTATTTCCGCGATAAGCTATTTTTTAACCTCACTGACTTTAGTAATTAAAAATAGCATTTGGCTTTTTTAAACAGCCCGATTTTTTAATTTTACATTGTGCTTAGAGGCTAAGATTTATAAAAGGTGTTACCCAAACAAGTCGAGTAACACCATGACTTCTCCTTTAGCGACTCATCAACCGTTAGAAATCAACATTCACGCCCAACTGGAAATTGCGGCCCGGCATGACGGCCAGTGCCTTGTTGTAAGTATCCTGATTGCTGGTGTCGGTCAGGGTGCGGCTGCTGAGATAATCCCAGTATTTACGGTCGGTGATGTTATACACGCCGCCGCTGAGTTTGACGTTTTTGGCGACCTGCCAGTAGGCCGTGGCATCAAGCATGCCGAAGCCCGGCACGTTCATGTAATCCGTGGTGGAGTCAGTGATTGGTGCCCCGCTATTGCTATAACTTTGGCGATTAGTGGCCTCGGCTTTCTTACCTTTGACGAACGTCGCGATCAGCGCGGTACCGTAAATGCCTGATGGATCATCCCACGCCACGCCCGCTACCAGTTTCATTGGTGGGACGCTATCGAGATCGACGTATTTATCCCCGGCATAGCTGGACTTGGATTCGCCCTGCGCGTAACCCAGCGCAAAGCTGGTGCTCAGGCCATTTACCGCGCTGAACCACGAGCCGTAGCTGATTTTCGTGGTTAGGTCAGCGCCATAGATGAAAGCGTTATCGCGGTTTTCGGCCTGATAAATGGTGTAAATATTGGATGGTACGTTGCCAAAAAGCTCCGGATTTGCCTTGCGGGTGTAGCGCGTATTGGCGATGAAGTTCTTGTAAGTGTTGTAGAACGCCGAGGTTTTAAAGGTCACCCCTTCACTCAGCTCGCCCTTCATTCCCCACTCAAAGTTATTGCTGGTCTCGGTTTTTAGGTTGGTATTCCCAATCAAGGCATATTGGGCAGATCCGGCGTAGGAAGAGCCAAGATTCCAGGAGCCGTACAATTGGCTGGCGTCGGGGAACTGTGCTCCACGCTGATATTGCAGGTAAGTCATCAGCTTAGGCGTGATGTCGTAGGTAAAGGCCAGTGAGGGCAGAGCCTGAGTGTCCGAGTTCGCCTTACTGTATAAAGTGGAAACCTGCCCGGTTGACACCACGCCGTTGGCCAAGTCCGACAAGTCTCGCGCTTCGGTGTTCTGATGAGCAATGCGCACTGCGGGGACAATGCCAAAGTTATGACCGTCGAGGTCAAACTTCATAGTGTCCTGCACGAAGCCGCCCAGAATATAGGCCCGGCTGTCAGCCTCGGGCTGCATCAGGGTGTTGAAAATGTCCTGCGTCGGACTTTGGCGGAACGGGCGCTTGGTATTGGACACCCGGCCATTCAGCCCGGCGCTCAGCTCGTGGCGCCCTACCGTTTTCAGCCAGCTGGTTTCAGCGCCGTAGGTGTCAACGTCATAGTTGGAATAGACGTTGATCATCTGATCGCTGGAGTTAGGCAGGTAGGTATTATCGTGCGCCTGGGTGTACTGGTAATAGACTTTCGACACCACGGCGTCCACGTAATCGTTGAACGGCGTCCACTCATCCTTCAGGCTTATCCCCCAGCGGCGGGTATTACTTTGCTGATGGGCGGTGCCCAAAATGGTGTCACCAGAACCGTCCCACGCGTCGTAATGGGTGTGGTTCACCTTCTCGTAGTAATCGAGCGTGCCGGTGAACTTGTGCGCATCGGTGGGCTGCCAGATGACGGATGACATGACCGCGTCAGAGTGCCAGTTCTCAGGATAGGCGTCACGAGTGCCGCTGTTATTGCTGGTTTCCTGACCGTCGCGACGGCTGATAGCTATCAGGCCGCGTAAGGTGTCGTCTCCGGCGGCGGCGGTGATACCGTTGTGCCATGAGCGATCGGCAGAATCATAATCTGACTGATAGCCAAAGTAGGTCTCTTTGCCGGGATGCAGGTAATCATCGGCAGATTTCGGCAAGAAGGAAACCTCGCCGCCGATAGAGGTGTTGGCGCGCTCGGCCGAGGTCGCACCGGATTGAATATCCACCTGGCCGTACATGTAAGGGTCAATATAGTCACGGCCGATGCCGAAGGTGCCTAGTCCGGCGCGGCTGACATAGCTGCGCCCGGTGGCGTTGGGTTGCGGAATGCCATCGACGTCAATGCCGACGCGGTTGCTTTCCAGCCCGCGAATGTTGTAGCCGGTATAGCCGCTGCGGTCGAAGCCGCTTTTGCCATTTCCAGAACCGCCACTGGAGCCGGTGGCAGAAATTAACGGCTGATAGCGCATAATCGTACCGAAATCGTTTCCGCCGTTTTTCTGCATATCTGCCGCAGAAATCGAGGTTTTCGAGCCCGGTTTCTTATCAGGCAGCGTCTCGGTGATGGTCATCACGTCTTCATTGTTCTGCAACGGAGCCTGCGCTTTGCGCGTTACCGGTTTCTTTTTGACACGAGGGGCCGTCTGGGTTTCCCCGATGTTTGATTGATTATTGCCTTTAACAGTTTCCGCAGCGTTAGCCTGCAAAGTGGCACTGAGGACAATCCCCGGTAAAATGGCGTTCCTAATAATTCCCTGCACTTTAAAAGGTTTGAGCATTTTAATTTTATTCCGTACTGATTATTAAAATATGCTCATCAATTGCTTCCTTACCCATCACCGAAGAATCAATGAGACTGGGTAAAAATGATGTAAAATAGTGGCTTCTATAAGTATTCTCAATCCTGAGTTAGCCATTTATCCTTATAATTTATGATATTATTACGGCGTTTCATTTTGGCTTGCTGCCGATAATAATCATTATCGAAAAAATAACAAATAAAAGTCGCTTCCTTGACGATATTTTCCCAAAAAGGCTTTAACTCCACATGGAATATATAACTATAAAAATAACGGATTACACTAGTAATAAAAGAGGGATATTGAACACCTTCTAAACCTTATTCATTAAAAGGTGTTTCAATTGTGCAGCCACCTAAGATGGCTGGCCTGGTTACTTCACCGCCGCGTTTTTTATTGAAACTGCTTGTTTCCCCGGGCTGACTATCATCCACACGGCGATGCCGACAATGATGGCGCCGATGATGAAACCTTTAGTGATGGTCTCACCCAGCGCGAGGTATCCCCAGAGCACGCCAAAGGGTGGGATCAGGAAGGTTACTGTCAGTGAGCGTAATGGGCCGATGTCGGCAATTAGCCGGAAATAGAGAATATAGGCCAAGGCAGTGCAGACAAGGCCGACGGCAAGAACGCTGGCCCACACGTCAATTTGCCCCCAGTTGACTGCCGGGCCAGTGCCCATCGACCAGGCAAAGAAAGGCAGAAGAAACAGTGTCGCGCCCATTTGGCTACCAAAGGCGACCGTTTTAGGATCAAGCCCGCCGCGGTTGGATATCCACCGACGGGTCAGGAAGCCCGCCACGCCATAACAGCTGGTTGCCACTAAGCAGGCCAGAATGCCGTACAACATACCGCTGGCTGAATTTATATCTCCAATAGTGGTGATGACGATTATTCCTAACAATCCTAATATCACCCCACCCCACTTTCTGGCACTCAATTTCTCACTGAAAAAAGCAAAGCCTATAATGGCTCCCATGAGTGGCGTCGTGGCATTGAATATTGCCGAATAACCGGCGGGCAACCACTGGGCGGCAAAACAATACATTAAGAAGGGTAATCCTGAATTAATAACCCCGAGAAATAATGATGATTTGAATTTATTCTCAAAATTGAATGAGGACCTCAGCATTAAAAGAATCACGCCAAGGCCAACAAATCCGAAAAACACCCGTAAAAATGCAGTATTAATCGCGCCAAACTGTGGTGCGGCAATTCTCATGAAAATAAAACTGGCTCCCCAAATTGCGGCAAGTAGGAGTAATCGTAGATAATCTGCAACACGCATGTTTTAGGCCCCTTTAGGTACTTTGCATATTTTTATAAGATTTAATTATTACCACTGCGTCATGAACCCCTAACGCCCAGCTAGAATATATTCTAGCCGATTAAAATAGCACTCCGCTTCTTGCTTTTGAATTCAATGATGTAGTTTATCAGCGTATGGGAGCATTGAATGGGCGGGTTATTGGAGCAGAAGCGGCGGGGGAATGGTGATTTGTGACTTCCCTTCCCCTACCCTCAAAAACGATCGACTCAGACAGTGATATTAATGTTGCGCCCGATGGCAGGATTTGCAGGCAGTTGTGGAATAGCGTCGAGCAGGCTGGCAGCCGTTGATGCTTGATTATCCAGCGTTTTTTTCAGCAGCAGGGTATTCACCTTACTGTCGAGATCCAGGTTATCCAGCCCGGTCGCGACTGAAGCAATCTGCGATACATCCATTCTATTCTCCTTTTCAAAACAAAAATTGCTCACGGCTTGGACCCAAGCCTGAAGATGTTATCGGCAATTTATGGGGATTCTTTAGGTCGACTTTTAAGGGAGTATTGTTCAGTTGGGATATAAGGGTTTGATCAAAATAGTAGTGGGTAAAATATCTCATCAATTTGTCCGCAGTCGGGAGCGAGTGCTATACTGATAGACATTGAGCTAAGGGTTTCCCAAACTCTTTGAAAAGTGAGGAAGTTATGTCTAACACCATGTCACAGCGTGCCGCCCGAGAAGGTCTGGGTTCTCCAGAACTCTTTACTGGCGGGGTATACATCACCAAAAACGGCGTCTCCGAATTGTTCATTCAGACAGCAGCTGAACGCGAGGCAGACATTCAAGCTCAAGCCCTTGAGCGTCAGGCGAATGCACTGCTTAAATTTTCTATGCTGGCAAAACAAGAAGTTCGCCAAGGCCGGGCTATGACTGCTGAAGAAGCACGTCAGAAGCTGCGTGACGCGCGTAAATAGAAGGTAAAAGGATGTTTAACGTCGTTGTTACTCCGGCAGCCCTAAACTGTCTGCTTGAAATCGAATCTTTCAAAAGTTTAACGATGGGTGCCAAGGATGCGGCGCAATATGTAGACGCAATGTTTGACAGCTCTCTTGCCGCAGTAGCTGAGGATCCTGTGCGATATCGCTACAACGGCCTTCTTGCAGACAAAGGGTTGTTATTACGGGAAAGGCTAGATATCGAGAGTGAGTACCGTCTAATCTACGATTTCGATGGTGAGACGATTGAGATCTTACTGTTTGTCAGCATGAAGCAGGACCTTGAAAAAGCCTTATATCGCTATCTGATCACTCAATAATTATTAGAGTCGCTAGCACAGCAGCATTGTCCCACGCAGTGAAAAGATAGCACGAACCCAAAACAACTCAGCCCAGAAGGCAATCTATTCGATTGCACATTCCGGGCTGAGTTTTCATCATGTAAGAGTGTTTGGCGGAGTTATTTAGCCAGCAGCTCTTTACGCACGATTTCTGCACCTGCACTCAGTGCATCCAACTTGCCGCGCGCGATGCCGCGAGGAAGTGGGATCATGCCGCAGTTGGTGCATGGATAGAGTTTGTCGGCGTCAACGAATTGCAGCGCTTTGCGCAGGGTCGCGGCGACTTCCTCTGGTGTCTCAACGGTACTGCTCGCCACGTCAATGGCACCCACCATCACCTTCTTACCGCGAATCAGCTCCATCAGCTCCATTGGAACGTGGGAGTTGTGGCATTCCAGAGAGATGATGTCGATATTCGATTTTTGCAGTTTCGGGAAAATCTCTTCGTACTGTCGCCACTCGGTGCCCAGCGTCTTTTTCCAGTCGGTGTTGGCTTTGATGCCGTAACCGTAGCAGATGTGCACGGCGGTTTCGCATTTCAGGCCTTCGATGGCGCGCTCTAGGGTAGCAATACCCCAATCATTTACTTCATCGAAGAACACGTTAAAGGCTGGCTCGTCAAACTGGATGATATCCACACCGGCGGCTTCCAACTCTTTGGCTTCTTCATTGAGGATTTTTGCAAATTCCCACGCCAGTTTTTCGCGACTTTTGTAGTGGTTGTCATACAGGGTGTCGATCATGGTCATAGGACCTGGCAGCGCCCACTTGATTGGCTGGTCAGTCTGCTTACGCAAGAACTTCGCGTCTTCAACAAATACGGACTTCTGACGGCTCACTGGACCAACCACGGTCGGTACGCTGGCTTCATAACGGTCACGGATTTTGACGATTTCGCGTTTCTCAAAATCAACGCCGTTAAGGTGCTCGATAAAGGTGGTGACGAAGTGCTGACGCGTTTGCTCGCCGTCGCTGACGATATCAATACCGGCCTGCTGTTGATCTTCCAGACACAGACGCAAAGCATCTAGCTTGCCGTCGACGAGTTCTTGATCTTGCAATTTCCAAGGTGACCAAAGTTGCTCAGGCTGTGCCAGCCAAGAAGGTTTAGGTAAGCTGCCAGCAGTTGAAGTCGGTAATAACTTTTTCATAATGGATGACCCTGTGTTTTGGTTAATCAAAGAACGGAATTAGCAGACCATTGCTCAAGAATAGTTTGGTGAGGCTTAATGAATTCTTCTTCAGTAAACTTCCCCTGCTCAACGGCTAATTGGCTACGTTCTTCACGATCATAAACAATGCGAGTTAATGAATAATCTTGTTGGTTCAAACTTGGCTGATAGCAGCGACCCGCCGGAGAGTTCGCGTTGTAAATCTCTGGGCGATAAATCTTCTGGAAGGTTTCCATGGTGCTGATGGTGCTAATCAGTTCCAGATTGGTGTAATCGCTGAGTAAATCACCGGCGAAATAGAAGGCCAAAGGCGCGACGCTACCGGCAGGCATGAAGTAACGAGCCTGCAAACCCATTCTGCCGAAATAGAGATCGGTCAAAGAAGATTGATCATCTTGCTCATATTCAATGCCCAATACCGGATGCACATTACCAGTACGGTTATAGACATTCTTGCTCGAGACGCTCAGGCAGATAACCGGCGTTTTGTTGAAATTCTGTTTGTAAGCTTCTGAATTAATGAAGCATTTGAAGATATTGCCATGCAATTCACCAAAGTTTTCTGGGATGGTGAATTGGTTCTTGCCCTTATTGTGCTCGGACAACAACACGCTGAAGTCGTAATCACGCACATAAGAGGAGAAGTTATTGCCGACAATACCTTCAATGCGCTCGTTGGTTTTTTTATCAACGATATTGGTTTTCAAAATTTCAATAACCGGGAAGGACGTGCCTGCACTTTCAATCTTCAACTCAACGGAAATGATGTCCAGTTCGACGGTATAGCGATCTGACTTCGGGTTATCCCAGTTCGCCAGAGAGTTAAAACGATTATCGATCATCACTAAGGCGTTGTGCAGGTTCTCTTGGCGTTTCTCACCGCGAGCCAAATTAGCAAAGTTAGTTGTAATGCGCGTGCTAGTAGACGGATTGTAATTCTCGTCAAAGCGCAAACTTTTCGTCGTAAATGTGAAATTATTATTCATTGTAATTTGGTTCCTAACTTCCGGTATAAAATATGGTTAATTGCTCTTTACTCAGGACTTCCTAATTTTCTGTTCTAATTTTGTCATTAAGTCGCCCTTATCTGATCTACAGCAAATCTCTGAAGACAATTTATGCCTGAGTCGTTGGATGAGGAAAAGTGATTTAATTTCATTGAACATGAGCTATTTTCATGTCCAGACGTATAGACGTCTTTAACGCTATCTCAAACCCTTTGCCACTAAGGGATTACAGCTGGGATCAAGGGGATTTAACGAAGGGGGCATAAGGGCAATGTTTTGGTAAGCCCATGTTTCGAGATAAATTTAAAGCGCCCCGAAGGGCGCTTGATTCACTTTAGGTTTGAGAAACAACCACCGTTTTACGCAATCATGGCTATCAGAAGCTGACTTTAATGCCCATCAAGGCGCTGGTATCTGAATAACCACTGCCGCCCATCTGCTGAGCCACGTTGCCCCACAGATTCACGCCCGGTTTAATCTGGCCTTCAACCCCCACTTTGAGTTCGCCAAGGTTGCGCGCGCCCTTTTGGGTCACGTTAACGCCGTTGAGCTGGCTACCAAACGAATGGGTATTGCTGATCAGGTTTGCCTCAACAAAGGGTTCGAACGAACGGTTTTTACCTTCATCAATCTGGCTATGACCTTTGATGAAGGCGCGAACACCAAGGCGAGCCTGAAGGTTGCCGTCACCTAAACCTTCTACGCGAGTGCCATTGTCTTCGCGAATACTGTCCGCTTCGACGCCCATCCAGGTTAGCTGGGCTTTAGGCTGCAAGTAGTAGCTCTCGTGATCGTTTTTCTCGCCCACTTTCCAGGTGTAACCACTTTCAACCGAAGTGGAATTAAAAATAAGAACGAGTTCGCTGATACATAGCCAGACGCTGCGAAAGAACGTTTATAAAATCAGAAAAATTATTGGCCTTATACTGCAATTACACCTAATAATTAGACTTCAGATAACAGGTTCGTGTTATTTCCACTGTAAAAGTGCTTAACGTTATGACGGAGGCGATATTCGATGCGCCCACCGCCATTTCAGAACGAAGAGATATTGTCATTTTTTAGATGTGTCGGTAATAAGACGATCCTACAAAGGATGTAGGAAATGGCTTACATATGGCCTTTTTCTTATAAATTACATTCACTTTGTTGGATTAAGAAATATCTAGTTGGGCGGACGTCGATATCTGGATACGCCATTTGGAACTTGGACAGACGGGGAATAAGCGAGCGGATGGTAAAAGTGGTGAAGCAGTGCAGGCGGATCACCGCCCGCCAGAGGTTACTGACATGCTTTCTGTGACGGGCCGTTACTTCTGATTCTCACTCCGGGTGTAGATATCAGGGCGGGTAATGGTCCATGCATAATTTTCTCTATTGACGGGTTCATAGCCTAACTTTTCATACAGCCATGGGGCGGTAGTGGTGAACAGCATGATCCGGCGCAGTTTCTCACACACCGGATGAGCATGAACACATTCCATCAGCCATCGCCCAAGTCCCTCCCCCTGATATTCCTCAAGAACGTAGACATCGCAGAGGTAAGCGAAGGTCGCATAGTCGGTTATCAGACGTGCAAAACCTATTTGCGAGCCATCATGGTAAACGCCAAAGTTAAGGCTGTTCTCTATGGACGCCGTGACGGTCTCCAGACTGATGCCCTGCGCCCACGTGGATCGCGTCAAATACTGATGGATCGCCTGCACATCCAACTTTTCATTATCTGTGCTGACCAGATAGTTATTCTCACGCCATTCATGGTTCGCTGAAATATTCACTTTGCTACCTGCTCACGGGATTGTGTGGGGATTAACCCTATCATTGCATAGAGAAAACCATGCTGCTCGACCCAATATTTTCAGCGGTTTCTATATGCTTCGCTGATTCACTCTGGCCGACAGCTGCTCGGCGCTTTCCTTTCTCTCGCTATAGCGATCGGTGAGATAGTCGGCGTTCCCGCGCGTCAGCACGGTGAACTTCACCAACTCCTCCATAACGTCGACAATACGATCATAATAGGCTGAAGGCTTCATCCGTCCTTCCTCATCGAACTCTGCCCAGGCTTTGGCCACCGATGATTGATTGGGGATGGTGATCATCCGCATCCAGCGCCCCAGAATGCGCATCTGATTGACCGCGTTAAACGACTGAGAGCCGCCGCTGACCTGCATGACCGCCAGCGTTTTTCCTTGCGACGGGCGCACCGCGCCCATTGATAGCGGGATCCAGTCGATCTGCGCCTTCATCACGCCAGTCATCGCGCCGTGACGTTCCGGCGAGCACCACACCATGCCTTCGGACCACATTACCAGCTCGCGCAGCTCGGCGACTTTAGGGTGGGTTTCAGGGGTATCGTCTGGCAAAGGCAGGCCGGACGGATTAAAAATTTTGACCTCGGCGCCCATAGCGCTCAGCAGTCGGGCTGCCTCTTCAGTGGCAAACCGGCTGAATGAGCGCTCACGCACTGAACCATACAGCAGCAGTATGCGCGGTGGGTGTGCTGGCTGGGCTGCCGTCAGCTTCTCTGCGGTGATCGGCGCGTCAAAAAGTTGTTTATCCAAATTATTCATCAGCATGCCCATTGGATTTTCCTCCTGGCTGTGTTGGCAAATTAATGTCACATCCCCCTTCCCCCGAACAGCACTCCTCGACCAGAAACACCAATAGTTGTTCAAGTCGCTGATACTGTGGCAGGCAAAAAAGCGTGCGGCCTTGTCGCTCTTGGCGAATAAGCCCGACGGTTAACAGCGCCGAGAGGTGGTGGCTCAGCGTGGAAGCTGGGATATCCAGCTGCGCCTGCAACTCGCCGACCGGCAGCCCGCGGTGTCCGGCCTTGACCAGCGCTTTGTAAACGGCCAGTCGTGTAGGATGACCAAGCTCTTTTAACGCACTGGCCGCTGTGGTTAGGTCCATAACGCCTCCTTTTAAACTATATTTCTAGAATAATCGAAATAATAAATGAATCAACCTTTGGTTTGGCGACTTTAGAATGCTGGGATAGTGGAGTCGAGCAATGAAGGCTAAGGACTGCTTTTCAGTCTTAGCCAACAAAGCCTCTAGGAAGAGCAGAAGCAGACACTATCACTAAACTTGCGTCAGCCCGCCGTCCACGCAGATCTCTGCTCCGGCGATAAAGCTGCTTTCATCACTTGCTAAAAAGAGTACCGCATTGGCGACTTCTTCGGGCTTGCCCATTCTTGCTAACGGGATGGCGCGGGTTAATTCATTGCGTACTTCTTCTGGCGCGGCCAGCATCATTTCCGTATTAATCGGGCCGGGAGCGACCACATTGATTCGAATGCCTCGGGTTGCGAGTTCACGTGTCCAGGTGCGCGCAAAAGAGCGAAGTGCCGCCTTGCTAGCGCTGTAAACGCCATATCCCCGCGTGCCTATGACATCCGCGACTGACCCGATTAGCACCACGCTTGCACCCGCTTTCATCAGTGGAAGTGCGGCCTGAACAGCAAACAGCGGTGAGCGAACATTCAGGCAAAAAATTTGATCAAAATGCGCAGGGGTTATGTCATCGAGAATTGCGTACTCCGACATTGCGGCATTGATCACCAGCACGTCAATCTGGCCTGATCCCGACTTAATGGTCTCTATGATGCGGTCCAGCTCGCTTAGCTGGCTGGCATCAGCACGTATCGTCTTGACGTTGCCCACTATGGTTTGGATTGCCGCTTTTAACTCTTCATCTCGCCGCGAGGTGAACCAAGTTGTCGCCCCTTCACGGGCAAATCGTTGACTAATAGCATGACCGATACCTGATGCTCCACCCAGTATTAGGGCAACTTTATTGTCTAATCTGTTCATCTGCTTGTTCCTGTTCTAATGGAAAAACAGATGATATAATTTTTATACTTAATAACAATTACGCACTTAACGTAAACTAGGTGTCGGGGAGTATATCGCCATGACAGAAATTGATAGTTTTAGCCTAAGAGACGCAGGAAAAACCCGTCCTATTCTTGAAAATATTACCAACAAATGGTCGATTTTGATCCTCACGGTGCTTTGTACTCAACCCACGCGTTTTAATGAGCTCCGCCGCCGATTAGAGGGCATCACCCACAAAGCCTTGTCTGACGCGCTAAAGCGTCTCGAGCGCAATGGGTTGGTCAATCGCAAGGTGCTTCCAACTTCGCCGGTGAGTGTGGAATACAGCCTTACTCCTTTGGCAAAGACGCTGCAGGAACCCTTTGTTGCACTGTACCAATGGGCGCTCGAGCACGGCGCTGAAATGGAACAGGCTCAGGAGAGTTATGACACTTTAAGGGCTGATGCTGGCGAAGTGGTTTGAATCGAGCATATCCCCCGTCAGCACGTCAAAATCCCACTCGGGCATCATAATCACGCTTTCCTGCTCGTTGGCGTCTGTGCGGGAAATCACCACCACGGCGGGCGTGTCGGTACTGTTGTATGGCAGATGAGGCACGTTTTTCGGGATGTAGAAGAAGCTGCCTGCTGGGACTTCTGAGAAGTGCTCCAGCGCGTCGCCGTCACGCACCGACGAAGTGCCACTGAGGGCATAAATCGCGGTTTCATGGTGTTCGTGCCGGTGCGCTTTGGCCTGTGAATGCGGCGGAATTGTCGCCAGCTGCATATGGATATTCTCAGAGCCGACCAGCTCATGGGAAACCCCGACCTGATAAGAGAGCCCCTGCTTGCCGATAAAAGTAGGCTGCGGCTGGGTCAGTCTGCACTCTGGCTTTATAGCACTCATCTGTGAATTTCCTCTAGGCTAAACTCGTGAATAATCACCCCGGATCATGGCGACTGAGTGGCAAGACCCGGGGCGGAGTTTCAAAAGATTTTTAGCCTACACCCCGCCGCACAGGTCAGTAAAACTGCCGGTCACAAAGGAGGCCTCGTCGCTCAGCAGCCAAAGAATGGCGTTGGCGACTTCTTCCGGCGTGCCGCCGCGCTGCATCGGGAAGTTCTTAGCGATGCGGTCAACCCGTGCCGCCTCGCCGCCGTCGGCGTGGATATCGGTATAAATGCCTCCGGGGCGCACGCAGTTGACGCGAATGCCTTCAGCCGCCACCTCTTTCGACAGCCCGACGGTGAAGGTGTCCACCGCGCCTTTGGAGGCGGCGTAATCCACATATTCAAACGGCGAGCCGCTGCGCGATGCGCCAGATGAAACATTAACAATGGCCCCGCCAGCGCCGCCTCTGGACCGCGCCATGCGCTTTATCGCTTCACGTGAACAGTAAAAGTGGCTCATCACGTTAGTCAGCAGCACCTGCTGGAAACGCTCTCCGTCCATCTCAATCATCGGCATTTTTTGCTTCAAGATCCCGACGTTATTCACCAAATGGGTAATAGCCCCAAGCTGGCTGTCGATGGTGGCGAAGACTTCTTTGACCTGCTGCTCGTTAGAGACGTCGCCGCGTACCGCGATGCACTGAGCGCCAAGGCTTAAAATCTCATCGCGAACCTTAAAAGCGGCCTGCTGGTCATTGACGTAATTTACACAGACGGCGTAACCCCGTTTTGCCGCCAATATCGCCGTGGCGGCCCCTATCCCACGGCTTGAGCCCGTCACTAATAACACTTTTGAGTTCATTGCTATCCTGCTGAGTAACCTGTGGATTTACAGGATTTAACATAGCTGAAATGAGCTGATGAAGTAACAACAAGCTGGCCTAACCTCAGCTTGTTTCAACTTTTTGTCATTCTTTTGTCATTTTCTCGTCAGCCTTTTGTTGGCCCCTGCTTGCTAGAGTGCAATCACACCCTACCAAGAGGATTTATGATGAAATTACGCAACCTGTCACTTATCGCTTCACTGGTTCTGGCCGGCATGTCTCTGTCTACAGCTCAGGCTGACACCAGCAAGCCTGCCGCTGCTCAACCCGAAGTGACCAACATTGTGCTGGTTCACGGCCTGTTCGCTGACGCATCGAGCTGGGGCAAAGTTATTCCGCTGCTGCAAGCCAAAGGTTTGCACGTCACTGCGGTACAGAACCCAACCACCTCTTTGGATAACGACGTTGCGGCGGTGAAACGCGCGCTGGCGCTGCAAAACGGCCCGGTGATCTTGGTTGCTCATTCCTATGGCGGGATGGTGATTAGTCAGGCGGGTAACGAGCCAGAAGTGAAAGGCCTGGTGTATATCGCCGCGCGTGCTCCGGCTGCGGGTGAAGACTACCCGGCGTTGACCAAGAAATTCCCAGCCGCGCCAGCCTCTGCCGGTATCCAGTGGAACAGCGATTTTGGTGCGCTGAGCGAATCGGCCTTTGTGCATGATTTTGCCGGTGACCTGCCGGAGAAAGAAGCCAAGGCTTACTACGCCGTGCAGCAGCCTATGGGCCGCGCCATCACCATGGCGAAGACCAGCGTCGCGGCTTGGGAATTTAAACCAACTTACTATGCTGTCTCGACCGAAGACCGCACCATCAACCCCGATCTCGAACGCTTCATGGCGAAACGTATGCACGCGCAGACGATCGAGCTAAAATCTAGCCATGTCTCATTGATTTCCCAGCCGGAAGCCGTGGCGAACCTGATTATGAAAGCCGCGCACGTGCCGGGTTACTGAGTTTTACTCCATCATCATGATGAGAACTGGGCGCCGCGTGCGCCCTTTGCTCCTGTATTCGAGGTTTGACGCTGCTTGAAAATTCTCATCGTTGAAGACGAAGAAAAAACCGCCGAGTATCTGCGCAACGGCCTTAACGAAGCGGGCTACACGGCCGACTGGGCGGCAAACGGTATCGATGGCCTGCATATGGCGCGGGAGAATGCTTACGACCTGATCCTGCTCGACGTCATGCTGCCCGAGATGGACGGCTGGACGGTGATGGAGCGTCTGCGCATCCATAGCCAGACCCCGGTGCTGTTTCTCAGCGCCCGCGGTGCGTTGGAAGATCGCCTGCGCGGCTTGGGGTTGGGGGCCGACGAATATCTGGTGAAACCCTTCTCCTACGCCGAACTGCTGGCGCGCATTCGCATCATTCTGCGTCGTGGCCAGCCGCAGTCCGGTGACGTGCTGACGCTGGCGGATCTGGTGGTGGATATTGAAAAATTCCGCTGCGAGCGCGCAGGCAAACGCATCACCCTGACCAATAAAGAGTTCAAGCTGCTGGTCTGCTTCCTGCAACATCCGGGGCAGGTTCTGTCGCGCACCTTTTTGGCTTCCCGCGTGTGGGACATGAATTTTGACAGCGACACCAACGTGGTGGATGTGGCGGTCAGAAGATTACGGCAGAAAATCGACGAGCCTTTCGACACCCAGTTAATACACACCATACACGGCGTTGGCTATCGCTGTGAGGCTGAGCCATGAGACGCATCTCCCTCACTTTTCGCCTGGCGGGGCTGCTGGCGGCCTTCTCTTTTGTGGCCTTTACCGTCATGGGCGGCGCGCTGTATTACGCGTTGCGCTATCAGCTGACGCTGAGGGACGACGCGGCGCTGGTGTCGCGTGTCGACCAGATAGGCACCCTTTTGAGGGATCTGGACGCCCGTCAGCTGATCCATGAGAAGCCGCACCTGTTCGCCAATATGCTGGGTAACACCGAGTCGCTGCTGGTGATACGCTATGTCGGCGGCCCGACCTTGTTAGAGGTCAACCCGCTCAAACGCCCGATCCCGCAGGTCACGCCTATTTCTGCCGAGCAGCGGCTGTCGCTGAATGCGGTGCATCACTCCCAGACAGCCGACGGCACGCCGATGATTTATATGGCCGCCACCAGCCCCTCTTCCAACGATTTAGTGCCGCTGGAGATCATCTCCAGCCGGGTATTGACCGACAGGACCCACATTCTGGATGTGTACCGTAATTACATCATTCTGTTTGCTTCGATGATGGCTGCCATCTCTGTGGTTCTGGCGTTTATTTTTGCCCGTCGCGGCGTCTCGCCGCTGCGCAGGCTGGCGGAGAGAACCGCCAGGATTGGCACCCGCACTCTGTCATCGCGACTGACCAAAGATGATGCCCCGACCGAGCTGGATACCTTGATTGACCAGATTAACGCCATGCTGGAAAGGCTCGAGCGCGGCTTTAAGCAGTTGAAGCAGGTGAGCGCCGACATGGCCCACGACTTGCGCACGCCGATCACCATTTTGCTGGGGCAGACTGAGGTGGGCCTCGGCGCGCCGCGCGAAAATGAGTATTACCGGCGGCTGCTGGGGTCCAATTTTGAAGAGCTTCAGCGTATGTCGCGAATGATCGACAATATGCTGTTCTTGGCGCAGGCCGAGCAACCCGACCTTGAGATTGAGCGTACGCTGCTGGACGCCACGCAGGAGATGCGTCGGCTTTGTGACTATTTCGAGGACTTGGCCGCCGACCGGGACATTCAAATCCAAGTCAGTGGCGAAGGCACGCTGTTCGCCGACGCCATGCTGTTACGCCGAGCGCTGGCTAACCTGCTGTCCAATGCGGTGCGCCACGCCGCGCCGGGCAGTCTGATTGAAATCAACGCCATCCCTTCGGCCGAAGGCATGACCATTCAGGTGGTGAATCAGGGCGACACCATTTCTAAATTGCATCAGGAGAGGATTTTCGACCGATTCTATCGTGCGGACTCCGCGCGGCAGAACTCGTCAAACTCCAGCGGGCTGGGCCTGTCGATTGTCACCTCAATCATGCAACTGCACCAAGGCCGCTGCTGGGTGGAGAGCAACCAAGGCACCACTACGTTTGGGCTGTTTTTTCCGAATGCACAGGTGTAAATCCAAAATATGGGGTGTTATCCGCCAAAAAGCGGTTTAACACCCAAAATAATGGAATTAACTCGGTTTACTTGGTCGCCAGCTTCAATAGCACCACGCCGGAGAAAATCAGCAGTACGGCGATGACGCGCATGGGGTTGAGGCTCTCGCCAAACATGGTGACGCCGAGGATGAATGCGCCGATAGCGCCGATGCCGACCCACACGGTGTAGGAGGTGCCTAAAGGGAGGGTTTTCATGGAGATAGCCAGCAGCGCGAAGCTGAGCAGCATGAAGACTAAGGTGACAATACTCGGAACCAGCTTGGTAAAGCCGTGCGACTCTTTCATCGCCGTCGACCATACCACTTCAAACAAACCTGCTAACAACAGATATACCCAAGCCATATTCTGACCTTATTTAATCGCAGGGTCGTCCCTATTCAATGAAGCCGAGTCTCTGGTCGTCCAGTCAGCATAAAACGGTGAGAGAAGAGTATAGATCAAGTTGAAGCGAGAGAAAATTGCGAGCCGCATCGCACGGCCCGCAGAGGGAAGTTAGACTTTTTGCACGCTGCCGAACACCAGACGGCCCTGATGGAAGGTGGCTTTGACGTCGGAAACCCGCGCCACGGCTTCAGCGGAGCAGCTGGCGTCAACCAGAATCATCTCGGCATTGTCGTTCACCGCCGGCCATTGGCGAGTGCCGTTGTTGTCCAGCGGCAGCACGTTGCCGGTGGCGATAGCCAGCGAGCGTGTCAGGCCGAACTCGTCTGAATTGCCATAAAGCTGGGCATAAAGGTTGGCTTTTTCCAGCATGCTGCCGGTGCCAAACGGCGACCAGTGGTCAATCACGCTGTCCGTTCCGGTCATCACAAACACGCCCTTCTCGCTCAACTGCGGCAGCGGCATTGCCAGCTTGCCAATCGGCACGGTGGAAGCCAGGGTAAACTGCTGGCGAGCCAGCCCGTCAATCACTTCATCCAGCTCTGCATCTTTCAGCGTTGAGAGAGCAAAGCCGTGGCTGAGCGTCACTTTGCCTTTTAACTGAGGGTTCTGCTCGACGGTTTTAATCATATATTTCACCGCCGCGACGCCCGCCGGAGAAGTCTCGTGCAGGTGGATATCTACGCCGGTGTGGGTATCAAGGGCAATCTGGAACATGGCGTCGAGTGACTTTTCCATCGCGCCGTCAACGTTGGTTGGGTCCAGCCCGCCAACGTATTGCACGCCCATTTGCATCGCTTCGCGCATCAGGCCGTCCACTTTCGAGTGCAACAGCCCGTGCTGCGGGAAGGCGACAATTTCACAGCTGAAGTCGTTTTTATGTTTTTCCAGCGCGATTTGCAGATGTTCGAGGCTTTTCAAGCCGCTAACCGGGTCGATGTTGCAGTGGCTACGCGCCACCGTGGTGCCTTTCGAGTGCAGCAGGCCAATAATGGCTTCCGCGCGTTGAACCGAGGTCGGCAGAAGCTGTGGGATCAGCACCTGCTCGCGGGCAATCATGTCCATAATGGTCTTGCCTTTACGCGGCCTTGGCGCTTCCCACGGGCCGCCGTAGAAGGTCTTGTCGAGGTGAATATGCATGTCGCGGGTGGCGGGCAGGAGCAATAATCCTTGGGCGTCAAAAGCAGTTAGCGTGCTGGCGGCCGCACCGCTGGCGGGTTGAATCGCCATAATTTTGCCGTCTTTTATCTCAAGATGATAAAGGGCCGTCCGGGTGCCGATAATCATCTCCCCTTCGCGCTTGAAACCCTCTTCCAGTCGGACATTGCGCAGCTGGTAGTGGGCGGCGGGCAGAGAGGTGACTGCGTTACTCTCTTCGCATTTAGCCATCGCGTTTTGAGTTGCTGCCTGAGCCGAAGCCATGCCGGTCGCCAGCAGCGCGCCTCCGGCGGTCAATTTCGCGGTGTTTGAGAGAAAATTTCTGCGGCTTTGTTGTTGAGTGTTCTGCACGTCGATTTCCTTAATCCAGAGAACAAAAATGACATTACCGTTTCACCATAAAATAAGGCGCTTTCGCTGGCTGCGATATTTGCCACTGGTGGTCAGTGGCAAACGCAATAGTCAGCTCAGCTGGCAGAACTGGCGCAGCTTCTCGGCCAGCGCCAGCTGCGCCGGGGTGGCGTCAGGGCGATAAAACAGTGCCAGCTCGACATTATCAATTTGCGGCAACCCACTCTCCGCGCCCAACACGCGGTGCTCCGGCAGGCGACAGCTGGCGGGCAGCAGCGTCACGCCCAGCCCCGCCGCGCTGGCGGCGACCAGAGCTGCAAGGCTGGCGCTACTGTAACTGATGCGCCAGGGGCGGCCGATAGCATCCAACGCCTGACACAGTTCCTCGCGATACAACCCGTTGAGTGGAAACAGCACCAGCGGCACCGGGTTATTTTCAAACGCTGGGTAAGCCGCGCTGTCCAGCCACAGCATAGGCTCAGGGCGCGCCGCGTTGGGTTTGTCGCCCTTAATCTGCTTCACCAGAATGATATCCAACTCGTCCTGCTGCCAGGATTTACGCAGTTCATAGCTCAGGCCGCTGGTGACGTCGAGACGCAAATGGGGATGAGTGCGGCTGAACTCGGCCAGCAGTCCGGTGGTGGCCGCCGCAAAGTCCTCCGGCACGCCAAGACGCACCACGCCGTCGCGCCACTGGTCGGAAAGCGCGTCGTGCGCCTCGCCGTTCAGCGCGATGATTCGCCGAGCATAGCCGAGGAATCTCTCCCCCTCTTCGGTGAGCAAAACCTGATGAGAAGTGCGTTCCAGCAGGGCTTTGCCCAGCATCTCTTCAAGGCGGCGCACCTGCTGGCTGACGGTGGATTGAGAAAGGAACACCCGTTCGGCGGCACGGGTAAAACTGCCGCTATCGCAAACTGCCACGAAACTCAGCAACTGCTGAGGGCTAAACATCGGGTAGCGATTCATTTAATCAATACATATTCACTTGGTATTCGATTAACCAATAGTATCAATCTGGTCGAGGCTGACAACCGGGGCTTGGGTAATAAAGTGCCCCCTCGTTGCGCGGTTCGCCGACCGCGAGCCCCACAAGCCCTGTTGATATTCCCTAACTATCTTCCAAATTGGGGTTCATAAGGCCCCTAATCCAGATGAGTAAGACGAGCCAGAGTTCATTGTTTACTTATAATTAGCAAAATCTTTGGATTAGAATCCTTTGTTAACCAATGCCATACTTTGTGTTAAGTCTTGCTCATCTGCATAAGGGAACGATTTTGAATAATGCTTATTCCGCAACCCAATTGAACGCCACCGACGCGCTGGATCGGCTGGAGGCGCTGTACAACGGTGCTGTAGTAGCACTGCGAAAAGCCATCGGTGACTTTATTCTCGATGGTACACTGCCTGATAATGACGTGCGTTTGGCAGGACTTTTCACCTACCCTGAGCTGAGCGTTAGCTGGGACGGGGCTGCGCAGAATCAGTTTAAGTCTCGCGCCTATGGCCGCTTCCCGCGCGCCGGGAAATACACCACCACCATCACCCGCCCGGAGCTGTTCCGTGGCTATCTGGCGGACCAACTGAGCCTGCTGGAAAGCGAATATAACGCCAGTTTTGTGGTGAAACCTTCCCAGCTCGAGATCCCCTTCCCGTTTGTTATCGACGGCTCTGACCTGAACCTCGATCGCACTATGAGCGCGGCGCTGGCGCAACACTTCCCGACCACCGAGCTGTCGCAAATCGGCGACCAGATCACCGACGGTTTATCCACCTCCACCACCGAGTTCCCGCTGTCGCACTTCGACGCGCTGCGCACCGACTTCTCACTGGCGCGCTTGAAACACTACACCGGCACCCCGGCGGAGCACGTGCAGCCTTACGTGCTGTTCACCAACTACACCCGTTACGTGGATGAGTTTGTTAGCTGGGCCTGCGCGCAAATCGTCGATCCGGCCACTCCTTACGTGGCGCTCTCCTGCGCTGGCGGGGCCTACGTCACGGCGGAAACCGTCAATCTGGAGCAGACGGTCTCTGACTTGGCGTGGAAAAAACACCAGATGCCGGCCTATCACCTGATTGCCGACGACGGCAAAGGCATTACGCTGGTGAATATCGGCGTCGGCCCGTCTAACGCCAAAACCATTTGCGACCATCTGGCTGTGCTGCGCCCGCACGCCTGGCTGATGATTGGCCACTGCGGCGGTCTGCGCGAAAGCCAGCAAATTGGCGACTACGTGCTGGCCCACGCCTACCTGCGCGACGACCACGTGCTGGACGCCGTGCTGCCGCCGGATATCCCAATTCCAAGCATTGCCGAAGTGCAGCGCGCGCTGTATGACGCCACCAAGGCCATCAGCAATATGCCGGGGGAAGAAGTTAAGCAGCGCCTGCGTACCGGCACCGTGGTGACTACCGACGACCGTAACTGGGAGCTGCGCTATTCTGCTTCGGCCATGCGCTTCAACCTGAGTCGCGCCGTGGCTGTGGATATGGAGAGTGCGACCATTGCGGCGCAGGGCTATCGCTTCCGCGTGCCTTACGGCACTTTGCTCTGTGTCTCCGACAAGCCGCTGCACGGCGAAATTAAGCTGCCGGGGCAGGCGAACCACTTCTACGAAGGGGCGATTTCCGAGCATTTACAGATTGGTATCCACGCCATTGGCCTGCTGCGACAGGAAGGCGACAAGCTACATTCGCGTAAATTACGTACCTTCAACGAACCGCCATTCCGCTAAAAACGCCTCTACCGGGGAGGTTTGTCCTCCTCGGTAAATTTCACAATATTTCCACACAATTACTGCCGATCCCTTAGCGCATTCCACCTGATTTGCCGTGTAAAAAAGCGGCGGATAGCGCGTATATTCTTGCTCATCGGCCGGGAACTTTTCGGCGATAAATGGGCGGTTTAAACGGATGTCGAGGTGGTTATGAAAAGGCTATTGCTGCTGTTGCTGGCCGCAGGTGCAATGATGTCGGTGGCACAAACTTCTTACGCCTATGGCTATTACGGCCATGGGTATTATGGTCATGGTTATTATCACGGCTGGTACGGCCCGCGGGTGATCATTGGTGCACCTTGGGGGCCTCCGCCGCCGGTCTATTACGGGCCGCCTCCGGTGGTCTATGTGACACCGTCACCTCCGCAAACCTATGTGGAGAAAACCCCTAATTACGCTTACTACTGCCAGAATCCAGCGGGTTACTATCCGCACGTTCAGCGCTGCGCGCAGGGCTGGATGAAAGTGGTGGTTGGCGATTCTGCACCGCGCTAAGCCTGAGTGAATCAATCATGAAACGTCTCTATCAATTAGCCCCTCTGGCGCTGGTGATGGCACTGGCGGGCTGCGTGGCGCCCCCTTCGGCGCCGGAAGTTCAGGTTTTACCAGGCAGCACCAAGAGCTACGGGCAGTTTAGGCAGGATGATATGTTATGTCGCAACGCGGCGCAGAATAGCGTGAGCGGCGGCGCGCAGGCGGCATCTAACAGTGCAGCTGGCACGGCGGCAGCGGGAACGGTGGTAGGTGCAGCGGCGGGCGCTTTGATTGGCGCGGCATCGGGCCATGCCGGGCAGGGGGCGCTGATCGGCGCAGGCAGCGGCCTGCTGGTGGGAAGCGCCATGGGCAGTAATACGGCGGGAATGAGCAGCGACGATTTACAAGATCAGTACGACGTTATCTACACCCAATGTATGTACGCCAAGGGCAATAAAGTGCCGGTGGCTTATAGCTACGATGAACCAAGATCGGGGCAGTCAGAGGTTCCCCCTGATTACCACCCCGCTTCTGATCCAAGCAGCGTGCCACCCGATTATAATGGGGGCGTGCCTGACAGCAACGCGCCGCCAGACTATCGTCCATAAATAATTGATTGCTTGATAAAAAAACTTAAAACTTCACCATGGCGCCAAGTTCAATAACGCGGTTAGGCGGGAGCTGGAACTGATCCGGCGCCCGCAGCGCGTTACGCTGTAACACTTGGAACAGCTTGCCGCGGATCTGCAAATACCATGGGCGTTTGTCCAATACCAGCGTGTCGCGCGACATAAAGAATGAGGTGTCGCTCATGGTGCAGCGCAGCCCATCCTGCCCGCAACGATAGAACACATCTTCCAGATTGGGCGTCTCGCGCCAGCCATAGCTCGCCACCACGCGCCAGAAGGATGGCGACAGGTGCTCAATGGTCACGCGCTTCAGATTATGCACATAAGGCACATCGGCGCTGCTGATAGTCAGCAAAATGATGCGCTCGTGCAGCACTTTGTTGTGCTTTAAATTGTGCAAAAGCACTAGAGGCACGGCATCCGGCGCGCGGGCCATAAACACGGCAGTGCCCGGTACGCGGCGCGGCGGGGATTTTTCGAGGGAGGTGATCAGCGCGCTCAGGGCATCCGGGTCTTCACGCAGGCGGCGCAACAGCCGCGAACGCTCGGTGTGCCAGGTGATCATGACAAGCAGAATGCTCAGCCCCAGCGCCACCGGCAGCCAGCCGCCGGAGAACAGCTTGGTGAGGTTGGCGGCGAACAGCGGGATATCAATCATCATCAGGAATGCCAGCAGCAGCAGGCCCCAGCGCTTCTTCCAGCCCCAGTTTTTAATCGCCACAATGCACAGCAGGATGGAGGTCAGCAGCATGGTTCCCGTCACCACGATGCCGTAGGCCGACGCCAAGTCGCTGGAGTGTTTGAAGCTGATGATCACAATCAGCACCGCCACGTACAGCAGCCAGTTCACCACCGGAATATAGATTTGCCCGGATTCGACGTCGGAGGTGTACACAATGCGCATCGGTGGCAGATAGCCTAAACGCATCGCCTGACGAGTCAGTGAAAACACGCCAGAAATGACGGCCTGGGAGGCGATAACCGTTGCCAGAGTGGCAATAATCAGTAGCGGAACCAGCGCCCAGTCAGGAGCCAGTAGGAAGAAAGGGTTTTTGATGGCCTCCGGGTTGCTCATCAACAGTGCGCCCTGCCCGAAGTAGTTCAGCACCAGCGATGGCGCCACCAGCAGGAACCACGCAATGCGGATAGGCTTTTTACCGAAGTGGCCCATGTCGGCATACAGCGCCTCGGCCCCGGTCACGGCCAGCACCACCATGCCCAGCGCGAAGAAGGAAATGCCTTTGAATTCAATAAAGAAGTGCAGCGCCCAGTAAGGATTCAAGGCTTGCAGCACGCCCGGATTATACAAGATGCCGCCAATGCCCATCACGCCCAGCGAGACAAACCACAGCACCATCACCGGCGCGAACAGCTTACCGACGCTGCCCGTGCCCTTCTTCTGGATAACAAACAGCAGGGTCAGCACGGCAATGGAGATGGGGATGATAAATTTATCTAGCGAAGGCGCGATGATCTCCAGCCCTTCAATGGCCGAAAGCACCGAAATGGCTGGCGTGATCACCCCATCGCCATAGAAGAAACTGCCGCCAACCAGCCCGAGGAACACCACGGTGGCGTACCAGCGCGGGTTGATATCGCGCACCGCCAGCGACATCAGGGTCAAAATCCCCCCTTCGCCGCCGTTATCGGCACGCATCACGTAGCCGATATATTTGAATGATACCACCAGCATCAGCAGCCAGAAAATCAGCGACAAAAAGCCGAAAATAGATCCTTGGGTCATGGTGATCCCGGCCTGGCCGGTCAGACATTCGCGCAAGGTATAGAGCGGACTGGTACCAATATCACCGTACACTACGCCGATGGCCGCCAGCGTGACGGCAGGCAAGGGCTGCTTCTTTTGTGCATGCATAGATGAGTGATTCGCAAAGTAAAAGGACCGGAAACACCGGCTAATGTTGGGAGTATAGTACCGACATGGGTCGGTACTGTTAATGATATGTTTCTTTGATGGTTATTTGCGAGCTAAGAAGCAAAAGCGAAGCCGATCATACGGTCCGCAGTTGGGGGTATCGGCGCAGGATAAACAGGCACCACGCCAGTGAAATGCAGCCCATCGCCCCGCCGACATAGCCCACGTCCGACAGTTCAAGATGCATAATCACCTGATTGCCCAGCAGTGCACCCGCGCCAATCCCCAGATTGAAAATCCCTGAGAACAGCGACATGGCGACGTCGGTGGCATCCGGCGCCAGCGCCAGCACGCGTATTTGCATTGCCAGCGCGATAGCCATCATCCCAATGCCCCACAAAACGGTCAGCGCAGAGATGCTGAAAGCACTGGTCGAGGAGACCAGCAGCAACAGCATCGAAACCGCGATGATAGTGATGGCGCCGACAAAGAACGCCGTCGGAAATTTGCTGCCCATCACGCTAAATAGCGCACTGCCCAAAATCCCCGCCCCGCCGAAAATCAGCAGTAAGAAGGTAGTGAAATCTTCACTCATTTTGGCGACATTCTGCACGAACGGCTCAATGTAGCTGTACGCCGTGTAGTGCGAAGTGACGATCAGCGCGATCAGCAGGTACATCGACACCAGCGCCGGTCGTTTGAACAGCATCGGCACGCTGCTCAGGGAGCCGCTGTGTTCGCTTGGCAGTTTCGGCAGCAGGCGACTCAGGCTGATTAAGGTGATCAGCGCCACGACGCCAATCACCCCAAAGGTAATGCGCCAGCCAAGATATTGACCAATCACCCGCCCGAGCGGCAGGCCGAGCACCATCGCCAGCGCGGTGCCGGTCGCCAGCATACTCAGAGCCTGCGTTTTCTTGCCCGCCGGGGCGACGCGAATGGCCAGAGAGGAAGTTATTGACCAGAAAATCGCGTGCGCCAGTGCAATCCCAATGCGCGATACCACCAGCGAGCCGAAGTCCCAGGCCACCACCGACAGCACGTGGCTGAGGATAAACAGGCCAAACACCGCCATCAGCAGCAGGCGGCGCTCGACGTTGCGGGTCAGCAGCATCAGCGGCAGCGACATCAGGGCGACCACCCAGGCGTAAATGGTCAGCATCAGGCCGACCTGCGCGGTTTCCATCGAGAAAGAGCTGGCGATGTCTGACAGCAGGCCTACGGGGACGAATTCGGTGGTATTAAAAATAAACGCGGCGATAGCTAGCATGATGACGCGTAGCCACTCGGTTTTGCGCGAAACGTTATGTGATTGCATTGAGATGTTGGCTTGTAAGTGATGGGTTAACTGCTTGTTTAATGACGGCGAGAAATGTCATTTTTTGTGACGAGTATTGTGTTTTATTTCGGCCGGAATGAAAACCGCTAAATCCGGCCTGCGGAGAATTTATGCTCCCTCAGAGCAGAAATTCAAGGTAAACCCAGCCAGCGGGCCAGTGCGGTGACCGCGGCGGCGGAGAGGATCACCGCAATCAGCGGTACTTTTCGCCACGCCAGCACCGCTGCCACCCCTACTCCCAGCAAACGCGCCAACCCAGCGAAGTGTTCACCTTCCAGCAGCGTGGCAATCACCGCCACTGAGAGCAAAAGCGTGGTCGCGGCGTCTGCAATCAGTGCGCGGGTATTCTCAGTGAAGGTCATCCGCGATCCGAGCTTGAAGCCGACAAAGCGAAATGCATAGGTGCCCACGGCCAAAAGCGCGATGCCGCAAATGATCAATGTGTGTTGGTTCATGATTTTTTCTTCCTGATAGCCAATCCGAGCAGTGAAAACAGCACCGGCATACCGACAGGCACAAAAGGCACTGCCGCGAGTGAAATCAGCGCGCCCGAGCAGGCGGAGACGATGGTTTTGGCATTTTTCAGCGCTGGAAGGGTCAACGCCAGCAAGATGGCTGGGAAAACGGCATCAAGGCCGATAGCCTGCGGATCCGGGATAATTTGCCCAATCGAGCCGCCGATAATCACCCCCAGCGGCCAGCAGAGGGCAATGCCCAAGCCGCATAGCCAAAAGGCAGCTTTGCACTCTGCCTTGGTTGGCTGAGACACGCCGAATACTACACTTTCATCATTGACGATGTGGCAGCCCAGCAGGCTCTTGGATTTAGTGCCGACCAAATCTTTCACCGCAATGCCGAACGGCAGATGGCGCGCATTCACCAATAAACCTGCTGCTGCGGCGGCGAACGGGCTTCCGCCACTCGAGACAATACCGATAAAGAGAAACTCAGAGGCCCCGGCCAGCACGAAAACGGAGAGCGCCATCGGCACCCAAAAAGGGAAGCCAACGCCGGTTGCCAGCGAGCCGTAGGATATGCCGACAATACCATCAGCCAGACAGACCAGAATGATGGCCTTAATGGTCCCCGATTTCAGTGCGGAAAATTGATGAAAATGCATTTTTCAATCTCATAACGAACAAACAGGCTGCTATAATGAACATATTAAAATCGTTTTACAAGTCGAACGATTGTTCGTTATAACGGTTATCGCTATCTTTATTTAGGCTAAATCTATGATCCAACCCATCGACATTATTGCCAGCTCTCTGGTCAGGGAGCGCCAGCGCGCAGGCTTATCACTGGCGGAAGTCGCCAGACGCGCGGGAATTGCCAAATCTACCCTCTCGCAACTCGAGGCGGCCAATGGTAACCCCAGCATTGAAACCCTGTGGGCGCTATGCGTCGCGCTGGAGATCCCCTTTGCGCGCCTGATGGAGCCGCAGGTCAACAAGTCGCAGCTGATTCGACGCGGCGAAGGCCCTGCGGTCATTGCCGAATTAGCCAATTATAAGGCCGTGCTGCTGGCAACCTGCCCGCCGGGATCGCGACGGGATATTTATCTGCTGAGCGCCGAGCCGGGCGCCGATCGCGTATCAAAGCCCCATTCGCCGGGATCGGTGGAGCACATTATTGTCACTCAGGGTCAGGCGTTGGTCGGGCTGACGGAGGAGCCCTATGTGCTAAACGCGGGGGATTACATCAGTTATCCGGCAGATCAGGAGCATATTTTCCGCGCTCTGGCGGCGGATACACTGGCTGTGTTGGTGTCTGAACAAAACTAAACGTTGGATATAAAAAACCCGCCATGGCGGCGGGCTTGGGATAACGCGTTTTCAGGCTGAGGTTTAGAACTGATAAACCAGACCCACGGCGACCACATCGTCCGTTGAGATGCCGTTGTCTTTGTAGAAGCTGTCGGAGTTATCCAGCAGGTTGATTTTGTAATCAACGTAGGTCGACATATTTTTATTGAAGTTGTAAGTGGTACCCACTGACACGTATTTCACCAGATCTTTATCGTTGTTGACATTGGTGGTGTTAGTGTTCAGGTCCTTACCTTTAGATTGCAGGTAAGAGACCTCAGGGCGCAGACCGAAATCGAACTGGTATTGTGCAGTGGCTTCAAAGTTCTGCGTTTTGTTGGCGACGTTGCCGTCATTGTCTTGGGTGGTGCCGTTTGCCAGAGTGGTTTTACCGCCACCGTACATGGTCATGTTACGGGTTTCAGAATACATGGTTGCCAGATACAGGCTGTTGGCATCGTATTTCAGGCCCACGGTCCAGACGTCTGCTTTGTCGCCTTTAGCAGTGGTGCCGCCATTGGTTTGGTCATTAGTACGGTCGGAAGAGGCAAATGCCGCACCCGCGCTGATACCCATACCAAAGTCATAGCTGGTGGACATACCGTAGCCATCACCATTCTGGTGGCGAACGTCACGGCTGTTGTTCGTGCCTTCGCCATTGTTAGTGCCGTCGTTTGCGCCTTGGTATTGCAGCGCGAAGTTCAGGCCTTCAACCAGACCGAAGAAGCCGTTATTACGGTAGGTTGCCACGCCGTTGGTACGGCCAACCATGAAGTTATCCGCAGTGGTATAGGTGTCGCCGCCGAACTCAGGCAGCATATCCGTCCAGGATTCAACGTCGTACACCACGCCATAGTTACGGCCGTAGTCAAATGAGCCGTAGTCACCGAATTTCAGGCCCGCGAAGCCGAGACGCGTGGCGTTTTTAGAAGAGCCACTGCTTTCAGTATTGTTCGCCTGAACGTTATATTCCCACTGGCCGTAGCCTGAGAGTTGATCAGAGATCTGGGTTTCACCTTTGAAGCCGAAACGGGCATAAGACTGGTCGCCGTCTTTTGACGCATCGTCAGAAAAATAGTGCAGACCATCAACTTTGCCGTACAGGTCTAATTTGTTGCCATCTTTGTTATAAACTTCAGCCGAATGTGCAGCGTTTGTAATCAGTAATGCTGGGACCAATAGTGCCAATGCTTTTAATTTCATGATCTCATTCCTTTTATCATTCAAATGAATTTTTTTATATTCAATATAATAAATTTGTATATATTATATTTCCTTCTAATAATAACGACAGAGTTCCCCTTGGCATTAATTAATTTTCTATAAATAGATTTATTATTTATTGCTAACTATTTCTTTTGGCTTTAATTATTTGTTTGGTGAATGTATTTAATTTGAATATTCTAAATATATATTAATTTGCGGCGTAAAAAGACAAAGGCGGGAATTAGCGGTTAAATGTGTCAAAATTTAGGCAATAAAAAAACCCATAACTGATATCAGTTACGGGCTCCACAATTGAGAGAAAAATCACATTTACGACGAGGTCAGAGAGAACTAAGGCTAAAAGTGTTGAACATTTACTGCACTACTACTCGGACTACCAGGAGAAAGATCAGGAATTACAGCTAATGGGTGATGCACAGCTCATTCCAGTAACTAAAGCGTACCCTATGCCGGTAAAAGCTATTTCGTGCGATACCAGGCTGGGTCAACTCTTTCCATTGAAAAACTGCCCATTTCGATACCATATAAGCTTCCTGTAGGGATTAAGGCTTCCATCATGCGCGTGCTGTCCTGTGAAGGTTCAGTGAGAAATGCGGTTAAACATTTATCTTTAACGCGTTGCCAAAAGGTTGTTGATGAAGAAAACGAGTTTTTCTGCGTCATGATGTCGGCCCCTTGCTAAATAAATTTCTGAAAGAGAAATGCGTTTTGCGTCGCTCTTCGTTGAAACCAGTTAACAATGGAATGAAGCAGAAATAAAATGACGATTTCTGCTTTCTATATCTGCGTGATGACTATGAGGATTTAGCGGTTTTTATAAAAGGAGAGGACGCGGCGCGGCTCAAAAGTGAAAATAACATACTCGCGGCGGTTCATGCTGATGGTATCAAATTCAGTCATCGGATAATGGCGATGAATAGCCAGCGACTTCTGATTCTCTTTATCGACAAAAGCCACGCCCAGCGCGAAGCGATGTTGCAGAGTTTCACAGATATGAACGAGGAGCTGGGTCAATATCCCTTTGCCGCGAAATTCCCGCCGCACGCTCACTGGCCCGTAGAGGAAAATCTGATCGGCCGGAACCTTGCCGTTACTGACCACGGCGTTGTAAGTCGCCTGCGCCACCCCATGCTTGGCCAGCTTACCGAGCGAAGTCATTGCTACCCCCGCAATCACCGGCTGTCCGTCAACCTGCTCTTTGCAAACAAAAACGCCGACGCCGTCCTGAAAGGTTTTCAGCAAGGATTCGTCCATATTGCCCTGAGTAAATCCCTCGTTAGCTCGCTGCTCGGAAGAGAGGTTCTCACCCTTGGATTCGCTCAGAATGTGCAGGATCTCCTGCACATCGGCATGACCTGATTTAATGATTTCCATGAATACTCCTGAAAAGGGACTCTGCCGTCAGTATGGCAAAAATCTTACTTTTCAGGCGATCTTTTCAGCGCGGCGGGTGGGGATTTTACGTAATAAATAGCCTGCCAGTGCCAGTAAAAAGAGGGTTGCCTGCACCAAAACGATGGCCGGGCCAGTCGCGGCATCAATATAAAAACTGATGAAAGTCCCGGCAATGGCGGCAATCAGTGACGTTGTCACAGCAACCAGCAGCATTTTAGGCAGCGTTTTGCACAACAGAAAAGCTGTGATCCCCGGCGTGATCAGCATGGCAACCACCAGCACAACCCCCACCGCCTGCAAAGCGGCGACAATGGTTAATGCCAGCAAACAGAGCAGCGCGTAGTGGTAGAACCGCACCGGCAGGCCTATCACCTTGGCTTGTACTGGGTCGAAGCAGAACAGCGTCAGATCTTTAAATTTCACCAGAATAGCCAGCGTTACGCCGCCAGCAATCACCAGCGTTTGCAGCATTTCGCTGTCAGTCACGCCGAGCACGTTGCCAAAAAGTATGTGGCTTAAATGCTGTTCAGTGTTAACGCGGGAGAACAGCACCAGTCCCGCTGCAAACATGCCTGAGAAAACAATGCCCATCACCGAATCTTCTTTCACGCGGCAATGCTCTTTGATGTAGCCCGTCGCCACGGCGCAGAATAAGCCGGAAACAAAAGCGCCAATCACCAGTGGAATGCCCGCCAGAAACGCCAACACCACGCCGGGCAGCACCGCGTGCGAGATGGCATCTCCCATCAATGACCAGCCTTTCAAGACCAGAAAGCAGGAGAAGATAGCGCACACGATGCTGGTCGCCATGGCGGTCAACAGGGCGCGCTGCATAAAGACGAAGCCCATCGGCTCCATCACCAGGTCAAACCATGAGGTCATGAGGCACTCTCCTTGTGCTGCGCCTTAGCTCTGATACGAAAGTGATTCGCCAACCAGCCGTGCTTAGGCGCGAAGATGAAGGCCAGCAGGAAGACGCTGGTCTGAAGGCACACAATCACCCCGCCGGTGGCACCATCGAGGTAGTAACTGAGCCAGGCTCCGACCGCGCTAGTGACGGCACCGATGGCGACGGATAACAGCAAAAGGTGGGAGAACCTGTCGGTCAACAAGTAGGCCGTCGCACCGGGTGTGATCACCATGGCGATCACCAAAATCGCCCCGACGGTTTGCAGCGCCGCCACGCTGCAGGCGCTGAACAGGGTGAAGAAAATCACTTTCAGCCACAGGGGCGATAAACCGACTGAGCGGGCATGGGCTTCATCAAAAAATACGGCAAGCAGGTCGCGCCAGATAACACACAGCACCAGCAGCGAAACGCCGACGATGATTTGCACCTGCAAAATATCGGCGTCGTCGATGCCCAAAATATTGCCAAAAAGGATGGACTGCACGTTCACCGAGGTGGGATTCAGTGATACCAAAAGCAGGCCCAGCGCGAAGAAGGAGGAGAAGACAAAGCCGATGATGGCATCTTCACGCAGCCGGGTGTAATGGCGCAGCAGGGTCATGGAGAGCGCGGCCAGAATGCCGGTGCCGAAAGCCCCAATGGCATAGGGAAAGCCCAATGCGTAAGCCCCGGCGACACCCGGAACCACGGAGTGCGACAGCGCGTCGCCCATCAGCGACCAGCCTTTCAACATTAAGTAAGCCGAAAGAAACGCACACACCGCGCCGACCCCGGCGCTTACCCAAATGGCTTTCACCATGTAGTTATAGTGGAAAGGTTGTAGCAGTAGCTCGATCATTGCACCAGCCTCACTGGCGATGGGCGCTCGGCCACGCGCTCTTTCGCCAGATAGTCAATATTGCGCATTGCGCCGCCAAAGGCGTGCTCTAAATTGGCGTGGGTAAAGGTGGTTTCCAGCGGCCCTTTGGCGATCACCGTTCGGTTGATCAGCACCACGCGGTCGCAGAAATCCGGCACGCTGGCGATGTTGTGGGTCGATACCAGAATCAGGTGTCCCTCATCGCGCAGCTGCCTGAGCAGGCCAACAATGGCATTTTCAGTTTTGATGTCGACGCCGGTAAAAGGCTCATCCAGCAGCATCACGCTGCCCTGCTGCGCCAGCGCGCGGGCCAAAAATACCCGTTTCTTCTGCCCGCCGGACAGCTCGCCGATTTGACGCTGAGCAAGATCGGTCAGGCCGACCCGCGCCAAGGCTGAAGCAACTTGCTTCTTGTCCTCTTTAGAAGGAATGCGCAAGAAGGACATTTTGCCGTAGCGCCCCATCATTACCACATCACGCACCAGCACCGGGAAGTTCCAGTCGACGTCTTCTGACTGCGGCACGTAGGCGATAAGGTTCTGGCGCAAAGACTTGGCAACGTCCATTTTGTTGAGCGACACGCTGCCGGTGGTCGGGCGAACAATGCCCATAATGGTTTTGAACAGCGTCGACTTGCCGCTGCCATTTACCCCCAGCAAGGCGCAAATCGAGCCTCCTTCCAGCCGGAAACTGGCATCTTCAATCGCCGTGTGGCCATTGTTATAGGTCACACTGACGTTTTCTACATTGAGTTCTAAGGTTTCTGCTGTCATTGGCCAAACCCTTTTGCCACTGTCCCGACGGTGACTTTCAGCAAATCAATATAGGTTGGCACCGGACCATCGGCTGTCGACAGTGAATCGACATACAGCACGCCGCCATAGGCCGCGCCGGTCTCCTTGCTCACCTGTCTGGCGGGCTTATCTGAAATGGTGCTTTCACTAAACACTACCGGAATATGTTTCTCGCGCACCAAATCAATCAGCTTTTTGACCTGCTGCGGCGTGCCCTGCTCTTCGGCGTTAATAGGCCAAAGGTAGGCTTCCTGCAAACCGTAATCCTTCGCCATATAGCTAAAAGCCCCTTCACTGGTGACTAACCAACGCTGCTCGGCCGGGATTTTCGCCAGTCGGGCACGTAGTGGAGCATCTAATTGGCTGATTTTCTCTGAATAATCTTTAGCATTTTTGTCATACACCTCGGCATTGGCCGGATCGTACTTCACCAGAGCGGCGCGAATATTCTCGACATACACCAAGGCATTTTTGGACGACATCCAGGCATGAGGGTTGGGATTGCCAAGGTAAGGCCCCTCTTGGATCGGCAGCGGCGTAATGCCGTCAGTGACCGTCGCGGAGGGCACATTTTTGATATTTTCGAAGAAACGCCCGAACCAACGCTCAAGATTAAAGCCATTCCACAAAATCAGATCGGCGGATTGGGTTTTGACGATGTCACGCGGCGTCGGCTGGTAATCATGGATTTCCGCCCCCGGCTTGGTGATGGATTCAACCGTGGCGGCGTCGCCCGCGACGTTCTGCGCGA
Source organism: Ewingella sp. AOP8-B2-18 (assembly GCF_052376015.1). NCBI lineage: Bacteria > Pseudomonadati > Pseudomonadota > Gammaproteobacteria > Enterobacterales > Yersiniaceae > Ewingella > Ewingella sp. AOP8-B2-18. Next base: position 64,146 of record NZ_JBQSVB010000008.1, on the reverse strand, counting down.
TATCCTGAATCACGGTGAATGTCGTGACGACTTTGAATTTTTTCTTTTCTTTATCAGCAGCCTGCGCATTGCCACCCAGCAGTGCGACCAGCATGCCGATGAGCATCAGCCGTAACTGAAACGGGGTAAGGCTGAACAGTTTCCAAACACTTTGTTTTCTCTCCATGAAATTTCTCCTGTGTGCTCTTTTGCAGCGTGGCGACGTTTTATTACACAGATATAGCATAGGCTATACTCCTTAGCCAATGCAAAGTTTGCAAAAATTGGTGCTAGCGCCAGCTTGGTTTACAATATCAATCCCTGTCGCCGTAAATGGCGGCGGTAAAAAACCGTTGAGCGAGAAAGAGGCAAGCGTTGTGAATGAAAAGAAGGTGAATCCTTTACTGGATGTTGAAGAGCACGCTCAGGGTTTTTTACAAGTGCGAGAAGCGCATCGCCGCGAACTGATGGACGACTATGTCGAGCTGATTTCGGATTTGATTCGTGAGTTTGGCGAGGCCAGACAGGTCGACTTGGCAGCCCGTTTAGGCGTATCTCAACCTACAGTGGCAAAAACCCTCAAGCGCTTGGCCAGTGCGGGATTGGTGCGTCAACTTCCCTATCGCGGGACTTTTCTGACGCCAGAGGGCGAGAAACTGGCGGCGGAAAACCGCGAGCGCCACAACGTAGTTGAAGCCTTCTTTATCGCGTTAGGCATCAGCCCGGAAACCGCCCGCCTCGACGCCGAAGGCGTTGAGCACCACGTCAGCGATGAAACCCTCGAAGTCTTCCGCCGATTCACCGAGCAGAATAAGAAGTAACTCCCTTCCCCATGCCATTATGGAACTGAGAGCCATGCTCTCAGGTTTCATGCAACTTCCCATTTTCTTGGATTGTGAATGTCCCTGCATCAACAAAACGGTATTTCATTTTCGGATTTTTTGGCTCAAATGATGCTGGTATGATCTGCTTAAAACTACAAAATAACAGGGAGTTATTATGGCATCAGTTCCATTATCAGGACCAGGTTCGATAGTTGTCATAAACAATATGCGGGAAGCGAGACAACGCGGAACATCAAGAAACGCAGCAACTGCAAGCACGTATTATTGGTTTTATCAAAAGGTCAGAGGCCGCGGTCCTTGGGACTACAAACAATATAATCCTTACTGGCAGGACTTCGGAAATTTCAACTTTGGAGCGGCGGGTTTTGCTGCCGGCATTCCGGAAAAAACGCTGTTAATGGGAGCTGGTTTTGCGCAACAGCGGGCCGGTACATCAAAACCAGAATGGGGAAAATGGACCCAAAAACCCCCGTATGGTGATGACCCTACCGATCAACGTAACATTAAATGGGGAATAGAATATGCCATTCAAAATGGGTACTAAATGGCTGCCATGGATTGTCATTGCGGGGATTTTGGTTGTACTGATGGGGTTATTTTTGAATGTCTCAAGCACGGATAACCGAGAAGAGGATTTATTGCAGCGTGCCTCAAAAGTCAGCGACCGTATGTGGTTGTACGTGACGAAAAGTCAAAGCGGTGGCGCAACGGTTCCTACGCAATATCACTTCTATTTAGCAGGTGAACTGAATGGTAGTGAACACGAAATAGTGAAACATCTGGCTGAGGGTGTTCCCTTTCTCTCGGGGACGGGAACTATCTCTGAGATTCGTCGCGAGGCGGATAATCGGGTTGTCGTCGCTTACAGCGGCAAGGTGTTCTCGCTCAGTAACGAAGCGAGCTATGAAGACGGGGGGCAGCAGATCACGGTTAGTCTCAGTTACCACCTCAACTAATCGCAAAATGCCCGCGCAGTGCGGGCACCTAAGTCCCTCTCACTCCCCCAGCCGTGCATCTTCCTCAGCCTGCCGCAAAATAGCCTTGGCCATCCACTGGGTGAGATCTTGAATTTCGCCGTCACCGACGTGCCAGATATCTTTCATCACCATAAACACTTCCGAGCCGTAAATTAGCGAAAAAGCGTGCATGGTGCGCTGTAACGCTGCTGGCGAAAGCCTGTCTTCCAGGGGGGCGAGCACCCTTTTCAAAATCTTTTTGCGGTTGCCGCGTACCAGCGTCTCTTGGGTATCGGGATCGCGACGCTTTTCTGACCATTGTTGCAGAGATAACTGTAAAGCCGCGCGTAAAACGCCTTCATGTTCTAGCATTCGTGGGTACGCAAAACTCAGTAACTCGGCGATACGTTCACCGGCGTTGGCATGCTGCGGATCCCACTCGATGATTGGCCGCAGGCTTTCTTCCACCATGGCGGCGACCAGCGCACTCTGCGTGGGAAAGTAGCGATACGCCGTCGCGCGGGAAAATCCGGCGCTGGCGGCCACTTCGGTTAACGTAGGTAATGCTCCACTTTCTGCCAGACGCATGGCCGCGGCCACCAGCTTCTGCTGGGTGCGGGTCTGGGCTTCGGTCAGGGCTACCGGCGTATGAATAGGAGTCAAGATAGGGTTTCCACCTAGGAGTCTAATGACGCAACTTTAACAAAAAATGCCTGCTGGAAAAGCAAAATCACCGAAATGTAAATTTTATGAGACTCGAGTCTCAAATGTGTATGATGACCTTGCTCTAGTGAGACTGGCGTCTCATTATGCGGGGATATTAATCAAAAAGGATGTCCTGATGAACGCAAAACAAGCCAATGTTTATGTTGCTACCACCACCGATACCAAAGGCCGGGAACAGGCTTTTGTGGCGGATTTAATCCGCGCGACGGGGGTTAACGTGGTCACGGTCGATTTATCGACCAAGCACAAAACCCATGACGGTCAGGCTGATATCAGTGCCGCCGCCGTCGCTGCGTTTCATCCTCAGGGCATCGATGCGGTTTTCTGTGGCGATCGCGGCAAAGCCATCAGCGCCATGGCGCAGGCGTTCGAAGGCTTTATCGCCTCACGGACTGACGTGGCGGGCTTGTTGGGCCTAGGTGGCTCTGGCGGCACGGCATTAATCACACCGGCGATGCAGGCTCTGCCCGTTGGCGTGCCGAAGTTGATGGTGTCGACCATGGCTTCTGGCGATGTCTCGGCGTATATCGGCGCGAGCGATATATCCCTGCTCTACTCTGTGACTGACGTCGCGGGTTTGAATCGCATTTCGCGTAAAGTGCTGGCTAACGCCGCGCACCAAATAGCCGGCGCGGTACTGTTTTCTCACCCAGAAAGCCAGGATGACAAACCGGCGGTTGGCCTCACCATGTTTGGCGTCACCACGCCGTGCATCAATAGCGCCAGCGAATTGCTAGAGAGCGAATTCGACTGTCTGGTGTTTCACGCGACAGGCAGCGGCGGTAAAGCGATGGAGAAATTAGTCTCCAGCGGGTTGCTATCCGGCGTGCTGGATTTAACGACCACGGAAGTGTGCGACCTGCTGTTCGACGGCGTACTGGCCTGCGGGCCGGAGCGTTTCGACGCCATCGCCCAGACTGAAATCCCCTTCGTGGGATCGTGTGGCGCCTTGGATATGGTCAATTTTGGGCATATTTCCACGGTCCCGGCCAAGTATGCCGACCGCCAGTTTTATGAACATAACGCGCAGGTGACGCTGATGCGCACCACGCCGGAAGAAAACGCCGAAATGGCGAGATGGATCGGGGAAAAGCTCAACGCCTGCGAAGGCGAAGTGCGTTTCCTGATACCAGAGGGCGGTTTTTCCGCTCTAGATGCAGTCGGGCAACCCTTCTGGAACCCCGATGCGTTGAATGCTTTTGCTAACACCTTGGAAAACACCGTAAAACAGACCGCGAAGCGGCGTGTAATTAGGCTCAACTGCAACATCAATGATCCAGAGTTTGCAGAAACGGCAGTAGGACTTTTTAAAGATATTGCTCAACATTAAGGGAAAACCATCATGGCTAAATTTGAACGACAGGCGCTACTGGCAAAATTCCGCGAAATGATCGCACGTCGCGAACCTATCATTGGCGGCGGCGCGGGAACCGGCCTTTCGGCAAAATGCGAAGAAGCGGGTGGCATTGACTTGATTGTGATCTACAACTCTGGGCGTTATCGCATGGCCGGGCGCGGCTCTTTGGCAGGCTTACTGGCCTATGGCAACGCCAACGAGATTGTGGTGGATATGGCGAAGGAAGTGATCCCGGTGGTAAAACACACGCCAGTTCTGGCCGGTGTCAACGGCACAGACCCCTTCTGCCAGTTCGACAAATTCCTCGATGATTTAAAAGCCCTTGGCTTTGCCGGTGTGCAAAATTTCCCCACTGTCGGCCTGATTGACGGCAACTTCCGCGCGAACCTGGAAGAGACCGGCATGGGATACGGACTGGAAGTGGACATGATCCGCCTCGCCCACCAAAAAGACATGCTGACCACGCCTTACGTATTTAGCGCGGCGGACGCCATCGCCATGACCGAAGCCGGTGCTGATATCATCGTGCCGCACATGGGGTTAACCACCGGTGGCAATATCGGCGCGGGCACCGCGTTGAAACTCGAAGATTGCGTACCGCTGATTAATGACTGGGCCAAAGCGGCGAAAGGCGTGCGCGAAGACGTGATTGTGCTGTGCCACGGCGGACCGATTTCTTCGCCACAGGATGCAGAATACATCATGCAGAACTGCCCGCAGGTTGACGGTTTCTACGGTGCCAGCTCAATGGAGCGCCTGCCGACCGAGGTGGCGCTGACCGAAACCACCCGCCAGTTCAAATCATTGACTCGCTGAGGTTTTAACTATTAAAAAGCCCGGTGATTGCAACAATCACCGGGCTTTTTTTATGTCATTTTTTACGCTGATTAAGGTCTGGCGTCCGCCGCGCCCGGCCAAACCCCTTCACACAGGATTTTGGCGCAGCCGATGCTCTGTTGGTGGCGAGCCGCCGCGTCGCCCGGCTCTTCTTTCATTTGATCCAGCATGCCGACAAAGCAGCGCGCTACCCAGCGTGGCGACAGGTCTTGACGAAACAGCCCGCTCTGCTGGCACCCGGCTAACAGGCTGCTAATGGCCTCAACCAGCGCGGTTTTCTGGCTATCGCCAAACTCCCGCTGGGTCAGCGTCGCGTCTTGCGTCAAGAAATTCAGCAGCTTGCGAAAATGCAGGGCAATGCGGTCAATAACCTGATTGTCCGGCGTGTTGGGCGCGAGCGTCAGAGTCGCGACCAAGGCGTTGAAGCGCTGGTCAAAATCTTGGTTGGGGGTTTGTTGTGTCATGGTGGACCTAATTATGGGACGGGTTTGCAGCCCTTCTGTCTTTCAATTTATATCGCTATGCCGTTTGCAATCGGTGCAGTTGGGAAACGTCCACCACCTGCCTCGCCTGCCACAGATCATAATCATTCTGCATGCCGAGCCAGACATATTCAGAGCTGCCGATCACTACCGAGAGACGAATGGCCATTTCAGGCGAAATATCGGACTTCCCGGCAACGATCCTCTGAACCGTCGAGGGCGCAACCCCCAACTCTTTCGCCAAGGCACGGGTACTCAGGTTTAACTCTTCCATGGTTTCTTTCACAAGAAGCCCCGGATGCGGTGGGTTATGCATGGTGGCCATTAATGATAATCCTTATCTTGGCACAACAGAAAGCGGCATCTTAAACCAAGTTATTGGGCAATTACTTCTATTTCCTCGCCATCCCTATCTCATTTCGCGCAACTTCATAGCAACTATTGTTGTTTTACAACTTTCTAACCTGCCTTTAATAATCGAACCCATACCGTAGTCAGGGAACATAAGGACAATAACGAGATGGGTTACCGATTAAGTCTGCTGGAAAAAAGTCCAATCGATGAAGGTGAAAGTGCCAGCGGTGCGCTGAAACGTACGCTGGAACTGGCGCAGAAGGCCGAGCGCTGGGGCTATCACCGCTTCTGGCTGGCAGAGCATCACAACACTGACAAGCTGGCTATTTCCTCGCCGGAAGTGGTGATTGCCTGGATCCTCGCCCACACCCAGCGCATTCGCGTCGGCTCGGGCGGCGTGATGTTGCAGCACTACAGTCCTTACAAAGTGGCGGAAAACTTCAACGTCCTCTCTTCCCTCGCGCCGGGCCGGGTAGATTTAGGCGTGGGTAAAGCACCGGGCGGATTGCCGCTCTCGACGCGCGCGCTGCAATATGCCGTGGATCCGGCCCTGAAAGGGGATTTTGCCGATCAGCTGCGCCTGCTCGACGACTGGCTAAATGCCAAGCCGAATGACACTCAGGGCGATATCCTGCTCGCCACGCCGCTGCCGCCGCAGACTGCCGGACGCTTCCTGCTCGGTGCCAGTGAGCAGAGCGCCCGTCTGGCGGCCAGCCTTAACTGGAACTTTGTGTTTGCCGCGCATTTAAATGGTGACCAGACCGAAATCGGCCGCGCCCTCTCAGCTTACACCCATGACAGTCAGGGGCGTCGCGCGCTGCTGGCCGTGTCGGTGATTGTGGCGGAGACGGCAGCGAAAGCCGAAGAGCTGGCCGCAGACAAGCAGGCTTTCCGGGTGATTGGCAGCGACGGTCAGAGCGTCACCGTGGGCAGCGTGGCACAGGCCGAGGCTTACATTCGCCAGTCCACCGCCGCCTCGCACAAGATTGAAGAGCGCGTTTCGTCGATTCTGACCGGCACCGCCGAGCAGGTGCACCATCAGCTCGAAGAGCTGCAGGCGCGCTATGGCGTGGAAGAGTTTGTGATCGACACGCCGCTGGCTCAGCCACAGGCGCGTTTGGCCTCGCTCGAACTGCTCGCCGCAGAGAGCCGGGCGCTGGCTTAGGGGGGCAACACATGAGTCAACTTATCCGTCTGGCCCGAGAAGATGAGGCCGCCGAGCTGCATGGCCTGCTGCAACGCGCTTACTCGCCGCTGCTGAAATTGAACATTCACTTCACCATTACCCGCGCCAGCGTGGAGGACGTGCGTGAGGTGATCCGCAATGAAACCACCTATGTGCTGGAAACCGAGCAAGGCATCACGGCGACCCTCACCACTCGCTTTCCTTGGACGCCGACCAGCAAGAAAGAGTACGCGCCCTGGCCTTTCGTCCACTGGTTCGCGGTGGATGAGAATGCTAAAGGCCACGGCTATGGCGGCCAGATCATGACGCATGTCGAAAATACTTTTCTGCGCGACACCCTCAAAGTGCCCGCCGTCTACCTAGCGACCGCCATTCGCCACCCTTGGCTGACGGCGCTCTATCAGCGTCGCGGCTATGAGCCTTTCCACACGGCGGTGAATCCGCTAGGGGTGGAACTGGTGTACTTACGCAAAATCCTCAACACCTCGCTCTATGAGGCGCAGGCGCAAAAAGAGTTCGTGCGCACCGTGCCCGAGGCCAAGCTTTTCGTCTAAATGCCGTTTTAACTTATTGATCTCTGGGAAAACAATGAACCTGATTAAACCCACTATCGGGCTAACCGCCCTTTCGTTAATGGCGCTGTCTGTCAGTTATTCTGCCTTTGCCGCCGATGAAAAACCGCGCAGCGGCGGCTCTCTGACCTGGGGCGTAGAAACCGAACCCAATACTTTCAACCCGCAGCTTAACGGCCAGTCGAAAGCCGAACTGATCCTGCGCGTGGCCTATGAATCCCTGCTGGCTCGCAAGCCAGACGGCTCCTATATTCCGTGGTTGGCCAAGGGCTACAGCCTGTCTGACGACGGCAAAACCTACACTTTCACCCTGCGCCCTGACGTCACTTTCTCCGACGGCAAAAAGTTTGATGCCAGCGCCGTGGCGGAGAACTTCCGCCATGCGCAGGACCCGGCGTACTGCGCCGGTTCTAGCCTGTGCGCCATTGCCAGCCGTATCGAGAGCGTCACCATGCCGGATGAAAGTACGGTGGTGATCACTCTTAAGCAGGTGTACGCGCCCTTCCTCTCTTTCGCCGCCGGGCTGAAATTGCTCTCTCCGGCCTCGTGGTCCTCTCCGCAGCTTAAAGCCGGTGGGCCGGACTTAGCGGGTACCGGGCCGTTTATCCTCAAACGTTATGAGAAAGGCCAGCAGGTCGAGTATGTGAAAAACCCGGCCTACAACTGGGCGTCGGCCAATGCCGCGCACCAAGGCCCGGCCTATCTCGACAGCGTGACTTATCGCTTCCTGCCTGAATCCTCGGTGCGCACCGGCGCGCTGCTTTCTGGTCAGGTGGACGTGATTGAGGGGATTTCCGGCAATGACGCCGGAGAATTCAAAGATAACCCAGACTTCACCTACCAACATGCGCTGAACACCGGCACGCCTTACTCCTTGTTTCTTAACGTGACTTACGGCCCAACCCAGGAAGTAAAGGTACGCCAGGCGCTGTTGCAGGGGCTGGATGTCGGGCCGATTTTGCAATCTATCTATCGCGGCGAGCGCACGCGGGTGTGGGGCATCACGTCGCCAGTAGACCCGCTGTATGACAACAGCCTCGACGGCAAATATGGCAATAACCCGCAACTCGCCAATTCACTGTTGGATGAGGCGGGCTGGAAAACCCGCGACGGCGAGGGCTTTCGCACCAAAGACGGCAAACGCCTGAGCATTGAGATCATTCAGGCGCAGGCCACGGTGCGCGACCAGCGCGATGTGCTGCTGCAAGCCCTACAGGCGCAGGCTCGCCAGCGTTTGGGTATCGAACTGAAGATTCGTTATGTCGACTCCGGCACCTACACCGATGTGCGCAATACCGGGCTGTTTGGCTCGATTGCTAACTCGAACACCGACACCGACGGCATTGATATTGAAAACCACTACCTGCCAGTGAAAGGCGGCGGTGCCATCAACTATAGCCGTACCGATGCGCCAGAAATCGCCCCTTGGCTGCACGGCGCGGCGCAAACCCTCGATAACGACAAGCGCAAAGGCTTTTATGCCCAGTTGCAGGAGTTTGCCATCGTGCAGCAGGCCTTCGCCATCCCGCTCTATGAGCCGGAAGACCAGATTGCTGCCGCGTCTTACGTCCACGGTGTCAGCTTTAGACCTTTCAAGCAGATGCCTGAAAACGCCTATGACGTCTGGCTGAGCGACCATTAAATCGTGCCGAACTGAACTGTAAGTGAACCAAGGAGCCGCCCGATGACTGTTGAAACTTCACTCGATACGCCTCGCCGGTGGCGCAGCCCGCCGAGATGGCGCGCGCCGCTGTTGTGGCGAATTCTACGCCGCATTGGCAGCGGCGTTCTGGTGCTGTGGGCGGCGGTGAGTTTGTCCTTTATCAGCGTCTATCTCGCGCCGGGGGATATTGTCAGCCTGCTGATTGGCGAGCAGGTACGTACCCCAGCGATTGAGGCGGCGATTCGCGCCGAATGGGGGCTGGATCAGCCGCTGTGGCTGCAATATCTCCACTATCTGTGGCGGGTGCTGCACGGCGATTTCGGCCGCTCTTACCTGCTCAATATTGATGTCAGTTCACTGGTACTTTCACAGCTTTGGCCGACGTTGAAGCTGACCGGCGCGGCGCTGCTGGTCAGCCTGACCTTCGCCGTGGCGATGGCGGTGCTCACCGCTAACCGCCGCCTTGGCCGCCGGATTGCCGGGTTCTTCGAGCTGCTGCTGGCCTCGACACCCTCTTTCTGGCTGGGGATCGTGCTGCTGTTTATCTTCAGCTTTACCCTGCGCTGGTTCCCGGTCGCCGGGGATCGCAACTTCTCGGCACTGGTATTACCGGCGCTGTCGCTGGGCTTGGCGCAGGGTGCGGTGGTCGCGCAGGTGCTGCGCCGGGGTCTGGAGGACGCGTTAAACGAGCCTTTCGCCTTGACGCTGCGGGCGTGGGGGCTGGGTAATTTGACCATTCGCCTGCGCCACGCGTTGCGTCACGCCGCGCTGCCCGCCGTCACTCTCACCGGCTGGCTGATTGGCGGGCTGCTCAGCGGCGCGGTGATCACCGAACAGGTGTTTGGCCGCCCGGGGCTGGGCAAAGTAACGGTGGACGCCGTGCTCGGCAAAGATCTGCCGGTAGTGCTCGCCGTGGCTATTTTCTCGGCGCTGGTTTACGTGGTGATGAGCACGCTGGTGGATATTCTCTACCTGCTGATTGACCCGCGCCTGCGCGACCAGCCCTCTTCACAGGGAGGCGCGTCATGAGCCTCTCCCTAAGCTTACAGCGCCGCCGCAGTTGGCCTTCAACAGGATTAGCAGTGGCAGCTCTGTTCCTGATTTTAATACTGCTGGCGGTGCTTTTTCCTTCCCTTATTAGCCCATACGATCCGCTGAGCGCTGACCCGATCAACGCCCAGCTGCCTCCTTCGTCCGCCCACTGGCTTGGCACCGATCAACTGGGGCGCGACGTGTTGACGCGCATTATCTACGGCAGCCGCTATTCGATGCTAATCAGTATCGCGGCGATGGCCGTCGCGGTCACCGTCGGCAGCCTGCTCGGGCTGTTGTCCGGGCTGGCGCGCGGCGCGCTGGATGAGTTTATCAGCCGCGCGGTGGACGTGATCTCCGCCTTCCCCGACCTGCTGCTGGCGCTGATGCTGATTGCCTTCACCGGCCCAGGCACCACCAATCTGATCTTTGCCTTAGGCGTCGCTTCGATCCCGCGCTTTGCCCGCGTGGTGCGAGCACAAACCTTCGTGGTGATGTCCTCGGGCTATGTCGAGCAGGCGCGCACCTTCGGCCTGACTCGCCGCACGCTGGTCTGGCGGCACGTGTTGCCCCACGCCATCGCCCACGTGCCGGTGCTGGCAACCTTGGGTTTAGGCACGGCGATCATCGGCACGGCCGGGCTAAGTTTCCTCGGCATGGGGCCGCAGCCGCCAACGGCCGAGTGGGGATTGATGCTGGCCGAAGGGCGAAATTACCTGCGCAATGCCTGGTGGATTGGCGTCTGGCCCGGCGTGGCGATCACCCTCACCGTGGTGGCAGTCAACACCGTCGGCCGCCACTGGCAGGCGCGTTTCGAAGGGAGACAGGCATGAGTCAGGAACTCTTTATTGATATTCGCAATTTGACCGTCAGCTTCCCCTCGCCGCAGGGCCGCAAAGTGGTGGTGCGCGGGTTAAACCTGCAATTGCAGCGCGGGCAGTCTTTGGCGCTGGTGGGGGAATCCGGCTCGGGGAAAACCGTTACCGCCCGCTCGCTGATTGGCCTACAGGATGAAAAAGCCGAGCTGACGGCGGACCGTTTTATGATTAATGGCCGCGACATGCTGCGTGCCAGCCAGCGCGAGTGGCGCGGCGTGCGCGGCAGGCAGATTGGCTATGTGCTGCAAGACGCGCTGGTTTCTCTCGACCCTTTACGGCGTATTAGCCAGCAACTGGGCGACGCCCTGTTGGCGCATCCGAGCGAGGGCAAAATCGACCTGCGCAAGCAGAGTCTGCAACTGCTGGCGTCGGTGGGCATGCCGGAGGCGCAGCGCCGCCTGAGCCTCTACCCGCATCAGCTCTCAGGCGGATTACGCCAGCGCGCGCTGATCGCCACGGCATTGGCTGGGAAACCCGAGCTGCTGATTGCCGATGAGCCAACCACCGCGCTGGATATGACGGTGCAAAAGCAGATCCTCGACCTCCTTCAGCGCCGCCGCGACGACGGGCAGGCGCTGCTGCTGATTAGCCACGACCTGTCCGTTGTCGGCCAACTGGCTGACGTAGTGATAGTGATGAAGGATGGTGAAGTGGTCGAGCAAGGCGCGACCTGGCAAGTGCTTAATGCTCCGGTCCACGAGTGGACTCGCCAGCTGCTGCGCGCCGCGCCGACGCCCGAAACTAAAGGTTTTCGCCTCTCATCCCCCACGCCGGTGCCCCTTCCCCAGCGCCAAATTGCCGCCGGTGAGCCGCTGCTGCTGGCCCAGCACTTGAATAAATATTACGGCGAGCATCAGGTGGTGCGCGATGTCAGTTTCCAGCTTTCGGCAGGAGAAACGCTGGGCATCGTCGGCGAGTCTGGCTCGGGTAAAACCACCGTCGCGCGCATGGTGCTGGGGCTGACCGAACCGGACAGCGGCCTGATCCAGATTGAAGCGCAACCGTGGAGCCACGTGGCTGAGGCTGAACGACGCCTGCGCCGCAGCCGAATTCAGCTGATTGCGCAGGACCCGCTCAGCTCCTTCGACCCGCGCTATACCGTGGAGAAAATCATCGGCGAGAGCCTCGACGCAGCGGGCATTTTCGGCGCGGCCCGCCGCCAGCGCGTGTTACAGCTTTTGGATGAAGTGCGCCTCGGCGAGCATTTTCTCCAGCGTTACCCGCGTGAACTCTCCGGCGGGCAGCGTCAGCGCGTGGCCATTGCTCGCGCCTTCGCGCCAAACCCTGCCTTGCTGGTGGCCGATGAGCCGGTCAGCGCGCTCGACGTTTCCGTGCAGGCGCAGGTGCTGGATCTGCTGGCCGATATGCAGGCGGAGCATCACACCGCGCTGCTGTTTATTTCACACGACCTTGGCGTCATTCACCATCTCGCCGACCGCGTGCTGGTGATGAAAGATGGCGCGGTTGTCGAAAGTGGCGATGTGACTCGGGTGTTCAACCATCCGCAGCACCGCTGGACTCAACAACTGCTGGCCGCGCTGCCCGGTCAGGCGGCCTAGCTCGAACAACATCAACCCAATATTGAGGAAAGCGTCATGAGCAACAAGAGACAGTTACGTTTGGGGGCGATCATTCAGGGCGCGTCAGGGAATATGTCCGCGTGGCGCCACCCGGACGCGGTGGCTGACGCCAGCATCAATATCCAGTTCTGCCAGCAGCTAGCGCAAAAGGCCGAACAAGGGAAATTTGATTTTCTGTTTGTCGCCGATGGGCTGTATATCAATGAGAAGTCGATCCCGCACTTCCTCAACCGTTTTGAGCCTATCACCCTGCTGTCCGCGCTGGCGCTGGTGACGCATAAGATTGGTCTGGTGGCGACGCTTTCTACTTCTTACAGCGAGCCTTTTACCGTGGCGCGGCAGTTCGCTAGTCTGGATCACCTCAGCGGCGGCCGCGCGGGCTGGAATGTGGTGACTTCGCCACTGGAAGGCTCGGCCAAGAACTTCTCGCGGGATAAGCACCCGGAGCACGACGAGCGTTATCGCATCGCCAGTGAATATGTCAGCGTGGTCAAAGGTTTGTGGGATTCTTGGGAAGGCGATGCTTTCGTGCGCGACAAGGCCAAGGGGCAATTCTTTGCGCCGGAGAAGCTACACACCTTGAACCATCAAGGGAAATACTTCTCGGTGCAGGGGCCGCTCAACGTCGGGCGCTCGCCGCAGGGCCAGCCGGTGGTGTTTCAGGCCGGAGCCTCCGAGCAGGGCAAAGCCTTTGCCGCCGAGGCCGCCGACGCGATTTATACCCGTCAGGCCACGCCGGAGCTGGCCCGCGAATTCTATCAGGACGTCAAACGCCAGCTGGTTGAAAACGGCCGTGACGCCGATGATATCCGTATCTTCCAAGGCATCAGCGTGATTATTGGTGACAGCGTCACCGACGCCGAGCAGAAATATCAGCAAACGGCCCAGCTAGTCACCGCCGATAAGGCGCTGGAGTACCTAGGGCGCTACTTCGAGCATTATGATTTTAGCCAACATCCGTTGGATGAGCCTTTCCCGGACATTGGTGATTTGGGCCAAAACAGCTTCCGCAGCACCACGGACTCTATCAAGCGTGACGCCAAAGCGCGCGGATTGACGCTGCGTCAGGTGGCTTTGGAAGCCGCCACCCCGCGTCCGACCTTTATTGGCAGCGCCAGCGACGTGGCCGATGGTCTGCAACACTGGTTTACCAGCGGCGCGACGGACGGGTTTATCGTTCGCGGCGGCACGCCAACGGCTTTCGACGATTTTGTCGAGCAGGTGATCCCACTCTTGCAGCAGCGAGGCTTATACCGCACGGAGTATGAAGGAGAGACGCTGCGCGAGAATTTGGGCCTGCGTGAGCCGGAAAACCAATTTGCCGCAAAGCCGGAGGCTGAAGTTCGCCAACTGGCGACGGTGAAATAGCCGCCAGTTGGCACATTTCAACCACCCCTGACCTGTAACCAACTGAAAATATCTTCGTTGAAGATGACGTGAATTGTGGCGGGAGTTTTCTTAACAACTAATTAGCAATTAAAGCTAAAGATCTAAACAAAAATGGGTGTCTATTGGAACGGTGCCGGTGAATAAATCAGAGTGGCCATCAACCTCTGTTTATTGACGACATGCTCTGACTAACCGATGTAGAACCTAACCTGATGAGGGGTAAGTCCATGAAAGATTTAGTGAATGATATTATATCCATATTTAACCCCAAGACGGTTACGCCTGTTTTAGTTCGCACAGGATTATCGCATCGTGAAGTCGCGTCCTTGCAGGCCGTCGGCGTAGCAACGGTTTCTTGGGCAACGTCCATGGAAGAGCTGAATAGCGCATTTGTTAAAAAGGCGTTAGACGCGGGTGCTGTCGGTTATCACATTACTAATGTGGAATCGCACAAACCGGGTAAGGAAGATCAACACGTCATGGCCGCCACCGCGACCTTCTATCACATCAATCATAAAGCGGCCTATGGCTAATGTTGCAGAACAGTGATGACGGAATTAAAAATGCCGCATTCCAGAAATGGCGTGCGGCATTTTTTTGCCCGGATTTACCAGACGTAGCGCACGCCGGTGAGTTTCTCACTCAGCTGCCACAGCCGTTTGGCCGCCTCGGGGTCGATGGCCCATGAGCTTACGCCGATTTCTGCGCCGTCCTCGGCGGCCAGTGGAGCAATGTCTGCATCGTCACAGTAAACACCGCCTTTGCCCGCCAAACTTGGATGGGTGGCGCACCACACCGAGGTTGCAGCGCCCTGCTCAACGGTTTTGAATCCCGCCTCTTCAGTAGTTTTTACCTCACCATTCTCATTGAGTGCGCCGACGCGTTGATAATCGCTCTTTTCCATATGGCGGGTTAACGCGGTAAAAATCGCGCCCGGGTGCAGGGAAAATGCGCGGATATTATGCGCCTCGCCGAGCTTATCCAGCTGTAAGGCAAAGAGTACGTTGGCGGTTTTCGACTGGCCGTAGGCCAGCCATTTGTCATACGGGCGCTGATTGAAGTTAGGATCGGCGAAATCCACCCCAGCAAAGCGATGGCCGCGTGAAGAGACGCAGACCACGCGCGCGCCGTTGGCATTTTTCAACGCGGGCAGCAGGCGCGCGGTGAGTTGATAGTGGCCGAGATGGTTGGTGGAAAACTGCCACTCGTTGCCCCGTGCGTCACGATGCAGCGGCGGTGCCATCACCCCCGCGCTGTTAATCAGAATATGCAGTGGGCGGCCCGTTGCGAGGAAACGCTCGGCGAAAGCGTCAATAGACGCGGGGTCCATCAGGTCTAAGAAGTCCGTTTCAACATTGGGAATGCCTTTTAGCGCCTCTTTAGCCTTTTCCACATCACGGGTGGGAACGCGGACCTGCGCCCCGGCCTCGGCCAGAACGCGCACCGTTTCCAGCCCAATACCAGAATAGCCGCCAGTCACAATCGCATTTATGCCAGTGAGGCTGCGTTGGCCCAGCACCTCGCTGGCGGTAGAGTTTTTGTCGAATCCAGAATGCAGTGGTTGTTGTTGAGTGGTCATAGAGTCAGTTCCAATGTGGTTGAATCGCAAGACAACCCCGGGGTCATCGGTTAGCCGACAACCCATCATGCTGGATATTGCTCAGACTAGGAATGCATTAACGTCCCGAATACTGTCGAGATCGTCTGATTAACCACCACTACACTCACTATTCCGCATCGTCACCATTTTAGGTCATGCTTCAGCGCAGCAATGCTGTCCACACGCGTTGTTTCCACATCATTTTCTAAGTCATGAATAGCTTCTAAGGTTTGCTGATTATTGGCTTTACTCAGCTCCCCCAAATCCCACACCGACGCATGCGCATTTAACGGCGCGACGCCGCGGTCGGCGTAGTGCTTCAACTCGGCGATTTGGCTTTGGAAGAAGGCTTTGGTCTTGGCGTTCAGCTCTGCGCTGTTGGCGATCACCTGCTGGAGGTGGCGCAGCACGTGGCTCACTTCCCACTGACCGTCTTGCAGTTGGTGCTGCTCAAAGACTTGCTCCGACTGCTGCTTAATGCCCCGTGCGGCCATCATCGCGGCAAGGTCGTCGCGGGTGATCAGCGTGCGAATATTACAGTCGTCGTGGTGGGCAAACAGGTTGTACTGGTTCTGAATGTGCACTGCGTAAAGGTGAGCCATCTGGTTGACGTCGGTGACGCGCGTATCCCACTCGGCGTAGCAGAACCGCTTGGCGACGCGGCGGGCTTTTTCAATGATGCGCGCCAGCACGTCGAGGTTTTCGAAATACCAAGAGGAGTGCGCCACAATGACTTTATCAAAGTACTTAGGTGGAAATTCAACGGCGTCTGACAGGAAGTCCGTCTCGAGATGCACGCTGATTCGGCTGCCCACCGGCGAGGAAGTGAGCTTGTCGAGAGACTGTGCGAGGGTGTAAGGGCTGCCGTAGTCGCCGCTGGCGATATCCAGCGCCACTACCTGCCCGTCTTCGCCCACCAACTCCGCTAGCACGGCGGTGGTGTCGCCCTGCCCGCAGCCAATCTCAAGGATTCGCTCATTCGGTTTGATGGCCCAGAACTCCGCCAGATTCAGGCGATGACCAGTCTGAATCGTTTGAATTTTAGGGTTAGTAGAGTCTAACAGCATGGTGCTTAAGATCTTCTCTATCATGCAGTGCGCCTGTGTGGTGGGAACAAAGGATGGAGGAATAAGCCATGAAAAGGTTATCCGTGCGGCGAGTATAGCTGATATCTTCCGTGCATTATGACGCCATTACGGCACTTCGCGGAGTCGACCCATGGACCCACTTTCAGACGTACTTTCCCAACTCAGTGCCGACAAAGCTTATGTGGTCGGGCTGCGCACCGGCGGTGATTGGGGGATGCATTTCCCGCCTCCCGAAAACATCAAATTCAATGCCGTGGTCGAAGGCAGTTGTTGGCTAACAGTGGAAGGAGAATCCGCCCCTATTCAGCTACAGCCGGGGGATTGCTTCATTCTGACCCGCCCGAGAGCCTTCACGCTGACCAGCGCCTTAGGGATGAAAACCGCAGATGCAGTGGCGCTGTTTCGCCAGTCGGTCAAAGGCATGTTGCACTACGGCGCTGAGCAGGACTTTTTTATGATTGGCGGGCGTTTTAATTACGGTCAGGAAGCCCGTTTATTGCTCGACAGCCTGCCTTCGGTGGCGGTAGTCAATGCCAGCACGGATTCGGCGCCGGTGTTGCGCTGGGCTCTTGAACTGTTGGCGCAAGAGGTATCCAGCCCGTCCCCCGGTGGTGCGATGATGGCCCAGCAGTTGGGCAATATCATGTTGATTCAGGTGCTGCGCCAGTATCTGGGAAGGGAGCAGGACAGCCCGGCGGGCTGGCTGTTTGCCCTTTCCGATTCAAGAGTCAACGCCGCGCTGGAGGCTATGCATGCTGAACCGGAAAAACGCTGGAGCGTGCAGCAGTTGGCCGAGGTGGCCGGGGTTTCCCGTTCAACCTTCGCCTTGAATTTCAAACAGAAAGTCGGCTTTGGGCCTTTAGAATATTTACTGCGCTGGCGGATGCAGTTGGCGAGTCGGCGCCTGGCCGCCAGCGATGTGACAGTTTCTGCCGTGGCGCAGTCGCTGGGATATGAGTCGGACAGTGCTTTCAGTAATGCGTTTAAGCGAGTGATGCTCTGTTCGCCGCGCGAATACCGCGAGCGTCAGCGGGGCCAGTGACGGCCCCTGCTGAGAGCGTTTCGACGGGATAACCTAGGCAATAGGAATGTAATATTCGCAGGTAATGCCATTTTCGCTGGCGGTGCGGGTGTACTTTTCCAAATCATGCCCGAGGCGGAACTGCAAATCTTGCGTCGGTAAAAACACCGAATACATATATAGAATGAAATCGTTAAGGCGATCCAACTCGTGGGTGTAGTCGAATTTCAAATAGCGACCCGCCGGGATCACTATCTGTTCCACTAGCTCATCGCAATCCCCCTCTCGACTCTCTTCGCCGAGTTGGCGCGCCACGGTGTAGAGCATGTCCATGCCCATCACCGATTCCACTTCGTCACTGGCCCGGCAATCCGCCAAACCCCAAGCCGCACGGTCGAGGCAGGTCGGATCTTTCAGGTAGTGATGCATGGCGTCGCGGTGCACATGGTTTTTTGGATTGAATAACGCTTCAATCGGATAGCTGTGGCGCTGGGTTTTGCCGACAAATGACATCTCCGGCAGCTCGATAATTTCATAGCTCGGCGCAGGAAATTCGTCGATCAGCAGCGGCGCGGTAATGCCGCCCATATTCCACTCGGCGTTGCGGCGAAACACGGCGGGCGTCTCGGCAAAGTTCTTCTTAAAAGAGCGAGTGAAGGTCTGCTGCGAGTCATAAGAGTAGTAGAGCGAGATATCCAGAATCGGCATATTGGTCAGACGCAGAGCAATGGCCGCCATGGTCAAACGGCGATCGCGGATGTATTTCCCCAAGGCATAGCCCGTTTTGCTTTTAAACAGGCGTTGCAGATACCACGGCGAGTAGCCCGTTTTCTTCGAGGCTCTCTCCATGGTCAGACGGTCATTCAGATTCACTTCAATCCAGTACAGCAGCTCTTTGATCAGCTGGTCGTGGAAATCAGGTTTTTCGATGTTGTACAAATTGCGCTCCGAACTGTCCTGATGTTTAACGTGGATCCCAGGCTTTTCGCGCCGGAAATCGACTCTATAATCGTCATCAATCAATGGGTGCTAGAAGGTAAAAACAACTCTTTTTCAATCGCGCGGTTTAAGTTGTAAGCCACTTTTTCCCGCGTTAAACCCAGCGACTCGAGGCGCGACATACCGTCGAAGCTGCTGGCTAAGCCAATTAGCCGCCAGGCAATGTCCTGCGCGTCATCCGTCGCCGTGAATTGACCGTTTTGTAGCCCGGAATGGATGACATTAGTGACTAGCCGATGCCAGTCGTAGAGTGAACCGGCGAAGGCGGCTTTCATCAGTTCATCTTGTTCGCTCAACAGCATGGCTTCGCGCCACAGGCGGATGGCCTGTAGGTATCTTTCATGTTTCGCATCAATGAGATAGAGCTGTAGCCGTTCCAGCGCAGGCAGGTGACAGCTGGTGGCTTCCAGATCCCATTGCAGTTCACGCATCACCAGCGCATAGGCTTCTGCCCGCAGGGATGCCGCGCTGGAGAAGTGGTGATGCACCTGACCTGAGGCGGTGCTCGCTTCACACGCTACGCGTCTCACCGTGGTGGCGGCTAATCCTTCATCCAACGCCACGCGTGCGGCGGCCTGCAAAATGGCGGCCTGCCTGTCCTGTTTACAGAGATAAACCAAGAAATTACCCGTTTTAAAACTCGGTGGGGCAAGCATCATGCCAAAAGCTGGACGCCTGTTCAAGTTTTGAGAATGTTCGTTCACAGTCGGCGTTTGACGAAAAATGCTATCTCAGGGGTTTCTTCGCCATCCAGCCGTGGATCAGCAAGGATTGGAAGAAGCGCTGCGGCAGTTCAAAGCCTGATTGGCTAATAAGGCGCTCGGTTTGCTCCGGGGCCAGTAACAACAGTCGTTGGCTAAGCTGGTTTCTGATTTCCAGCGGGTCGCGCTCGGTTTTGCTGGCTACAGAGTGCATGGCTGCCCAGCTAATGAGCTGGGCGTCAAAGCCTTCAGATGCCATATCTCCGGCGATTTCGGCGCAGATCATTCGCCCGCCCGCCGCCAGTTGGTCATTTATCTGCTGGTAAATACCCAAACGATCGGCGTCCTGAATAAAGTGGGCGACCAGCAGACACAGCGCAACGTCATAGTCGCCGCTCACCGGCACGTCGCCCAGATAACCTTCGATCAGAGTGCATCTTTCACTCAGCTCTTCGCGCTGCAACTTCTCTTGGCAGACTGCCAGCATATCTGGGGAAGGATCGACGCCGGTGAAGTGCCAACCCGCATGCTGCTTGGCGAGCCGGGTGATTTCAGACCCCGTCCCTACTCCCACGCAGAGAATTCGCGCCTTTTTCGGCAGGTCGCGCAGCAACACGGCAATCAACATATGCAGGTTATTGGCAATCTCATTCAGGCTTTCATTATAGGCGTCGTACTGGCGTGAGAATTCGCCGTTGAAGATGTCATTGGTGTTGTTCATGCGGGATCCTTGGGTTGGCAGGCGTGCGTGGCTGACCGATGCGCGGCGAAGTGCTGATGAAAATCTTTGGAAAGCTCGGCCAGCGTGACTTCACCCAGCCGGGCGATCAGCAAGGCTTCGGCCTCGCGGCTGGCGGTATCTAATGCCTGATTGACCACCTGCTCGACCAGACAGCCGGGGGATTCGTGGCGATGGGTTAAGGCGATAAGCGCGGGCTCACCCACCGCGCGCCAGATTTCCGCCAAGGTGATCTGGTTGAGGTCGCAGGTTAAGGTCCAACCGCCGCCGTGCCCTTTCACCGAGCTGACATAGCCGCGTTCGCGCAGCCCCGCCATGGTGCGGCGGATCACCACCGGATGGGTGCCCATCATTTGTGCCAGCAACTCAGAGGTGACGGGCGTATTCTGTTCGGCCATGTGCAGCAAGACGTGCAAGATGCCGGATAATTTACTGTCTCTTTTCATGTAACTTATAATATTACGTTTGCAGTGGCAGTCAATCCGGGCGAGGTTAAATTTTTATTTCATAGAAACTTCTTCGGAGAACAAGATTGTTGCAGAACGGGAATACGGGCAGTATGGGCGCAGCCTTACACAATAATAAATAAGGGATTTCAATGTTCCGCAAATCGACTCTGTTGACCTTACCTCTGCTGGCCGTGTCCGTTCTATTGTTAACGGGATGCCCTCCAGCACCCGACCTGACCCAGTGGCAGCGCCCAAATACGGATATTGACGGCGTGCGCGTTGCGATGGGGCAATGTGGCGTTAAGCTGCCTGGTTCCGACATTCCCAAGACCGACAATGAGTCAGTGCTTTATTATCAGTGCATGGAAAATCAAGGGTTTACCCGCAAAGACGGATTCAAAATTTGTAGTGTCCGCGTTTACCACGATACCCAAGCCTGCCGTGAGCAGGAGCAGGGAAAGCCTCTCAGCCAGAGCCAGCTCGACGCTCTGCCTTTTGTGGCTGACAGAGGCTTCCACCCAATGAGGCCTGATTACGCCGAAGTAAAGTCTTCCTTTATCACCTGGCGCAAGGCCGGGGCGTCGAAGCACTTCGACGAGCAGAATGAGAATGACAAGCTGGCCGAGTCGGTGATGTATCAATGCGGATATCCGCACCCTTTAGGCTCAGTCCCCAATGTGCCAACGCTGCGCAAAGCCGCGGGCATCCAGCAATGTATGCTGGATAAAGGCTTCGAGCCAAAAGGCGAATTGATGCTGGTGTGCCGCAATTACCCGCAGGTGAGCGGGTGTCAAAAATCTTAACTTGGCGTTGTGGCCATGGCTGTTAAATATTCATGGCTGCAATAGAGCGCGTACAGGTACAGAGGTGATGCAACCCGCGCAGAGCCATGCTATAACTCCCTCCTCGCGAAAAATCGGCGCTTCGGTGCCGACACATACGTCGAGAGTGATCCAACGCACTCCTCGGCCAGCGTTCTAAGGTCTGACTCCCGGTCAGGCAGGTCAATGGACTCAGCTTTATGAAGGCTGAATCTGAATGTCGACAGGAACGCGTTATGAATAAATCACTTATTGTTATTTACACTGCTATTGCACTTGATGCCGTGGGCATCGGCCTGATTTTTCCTATTCTGCCCTCCTTACTCAAACAGGTTACCCATAGCGACAATGTTGCCTTCTATATTGGCATCCTGACCGCGCTTTATGCCGTGATGCAGTTTGTTTTTGCGCCGGTGCTGGGTGCGCTGAGCGATCGCCTTGGGCGCAGGCCGGTGCTGTTGCTCTCCCTCGCCGGTGCCGCGCTGAATTATCTGCTGCTGGCATTCTCTTCCTCCCTTGTTTGGCTGCTGATTGGCCGAGCCATTGCCGGGATGACCAGCGCCAATGTCTCAGTGGCCATGGCCTACATCACGGATATCTCGCCGCCGGAAACCCGCGCCCGACGCTTTGGTCTGTTCAATGCCATGTTTGGGCTGGGTTTTATTATCGGCCCGGTTATCGGCGGGGTTTTGGGCGATATCCGCGTGCAGCTGCCGTTTATGGCCGCCGCCGCGCTTAACGCTGCCAACTTCCTACTGGCGCTGTGGGTTTTGCCGGAGTCGCGCAAAGCCAGTGTGGGGAAAATCAATCTCGCGCTGCTTAATCCATTACGCCCGCTGCGCTGGGTTTGGTCGATGAAGGGCCTGATGCCGATTGTGATGACTTTCTTTATTTTGAGTGCCACCGGCGAGGCTTACGGCATCTGTTGGGCGCTGTGGGGACACGACGCTTTTCACTGGAACGGCTTGTGGATTGGCTTATCTCTGGGAGCCTTTGGCCTGTGCCAAACGCTGGTACAGACTTTTCTGCCCGGCCCCGCCGCCAGGTTTTTTGGCGAGCGCGGCGCGACATTGCTGGGAATTGGCTGCGCCTGTCTTGCATTGGTCGGGCTGGCCTTGGCTCAACAAGGCTGGATGGTGTTCGCCATTATGCCGCTGTTCGCGTTGGGCAGTATGGGCACCCCGGCCCTTCAGGCGCTGGCGACACGGCAGGTGGAGGCCGACCTGCAGGGGCAATTTCAGGGGGTATTGATGTCGGCGGTGAGTTTGGCATCTATTGTCGCGCCACTCTTTTTCTCTACCTTCTATTTTGCCGTGCAGCACCACTGGCCCGGCGCGGTCTGGCTGTCTGTGGTGGCGATTTACCTGATTGCAGTTCCGCTGATTTTCCTCGCCACCCGACGAGCCGCCCCCCACGCCGGAAGCCGCTGACAAGGTTACTTGATAGGCATTTGCTCAAGGTCGGCTATCAATGACGGGCCCGTCGGTTTCCAGCCTAAACGCTGCTGGGTGAGGTCGCTGGAGGCAGACATATCGTGGGTGACAAAGATATTCATCCAGCCGAAATGCTCGGCCGCCTCGTGCGTAGCCAGGCGTTTCACCGGCAAATTCAGCACCCGGCCCAGTGTCTCGGCGAGGGTTTTCATTGGGATAGCAGGCTCGGCCACGGCGTTATAACGGCTATTGGTGGCGTTTTTCTCCAGCGCCAACACATAGAGCCGCGCCGCATCGCTGATATGCACAGCGGACCAGCAGTTTTGCCCTTCTTCGACATAGGCCGAAACGCCCTTCTGCAAAGCCAGTTCAACCAGCGGGGTGATTAAACCCTGCTTGATAGGGTCATGAACCTGCGACAGTCGCACCACCGAGACGCTGGCGCCCTGCTCGGCGGCCTTGATGCCACCCAGCTCTGAGGCTTTACGCGGGTTGGCGTGATCAGGATTGAAGTTGTCCTCGCTAGCCAGCGTATTGGGTTGAAGTGCGCCCAGCGCGACACCCGAGGTGATAATCAGCGGGCGAGATGACCCCGCCAATTCTCGGCCCATGGCTTCTATCACCTGACGGTCACTTTCACAGTTGGCTAAAAACGTCGAGAAATCGTGATTGAACGCGGTGTGGATCACGCCATCGGCCTGACTAATGCCGCGACGCAAACTGTCTAGATCGTTAACGTCGCCATAATGTGCTTCCGCCCCCGAGGCCGCCAAGTGGTGCGCGCCCTGCTCGCTGCGGGTTAATCCAAGTACCTGGTGGCCCGCGGCGATAAGTTCGCGGGTGACAGCGGTGCCAATAAATCCGGTCGCGCCGGTGAGAAAAATACGCATGGTGAATTCGCCTCTGGTTGGGTCAGGACTTCAGCGTCCCGTGGCCTTTACTCTAGATTCTGCTCGCTGAACGATCTATGCTGGAAAGTCGCTATTTATCGTCCCATCGTCCAATGCCGTGGAGCTTAATGTGGATCCTTTGTCAGAACTGCTCTCCTTGCTCAAGCCCCAGAGCTATGCCTCGGGGGGCGTGGCGATAGGTCGCGAGATGGCAATTCAATGGCCCGAACATGCTGGTATTAAGTGTTACGCCGTGGTGTCTGGGCAATGTTGGTTATCCGTCGAAGGCGCTGAGGGGCCGATAGAGCTGAATGCGGGAGACTGTTACCTCCTGCCGCCGGGAGCGCCTTTTGTTATCGCAACGGATCTGCAAGCCGCGCCGATAGACTTCGCTATTCTGCGCGAGGCGCGGCTTTTAGGCCTAAACGTGCTGGGGGGTGGGACGGAGGCGTGTTTTCTGGTCGGCGGCCACTTTGTGTTGACCGGGCTTCATGCTGATTTGCTACTCGGCTCCTTGCCGCCCGTGGTGCATATTCAGCAGGAAGCCGATAAAGCGGCCATGCGTTGGTCGCTGGAGCGAATGGCGCTGGAGGTGCGCGAACCCCAGCCGGGCGGCAGCCTGATCACCCAGCAGCTGGCGTATATGATGCTGATCCAGGCTCTTCGGCTTCATCTGCACGACGGAAAAAATAGCGGCGTTGGCTGGCTTTTTGCTTTGGCGGACAAACAGTTAAGCACCGCGCTGGCCTGTATGCATAACAACCCGGAGCATCGCTGGACTTTAGAGAGTCTTGCAGCACACGTCGGCATGTCTCGCTCAGCTTTCGCTAAGCATTTTAAAGACATCGTCGGCAGCGCGCCGATTGAGTACCTGACCCACTGGCGGATGCTGCTGGCCTGCGATCGATTAAAAAACTCAGCAGATTCAATCCCGCGCATCGCCACGTCCCTCGGCTATGAGTCCGAAAGTGCATTTGGTAAAGCTTTTAAACGCGTTATTGGCTGTTCACCGAGACAGCATCGGTAAGTTATTTAACTTTTAACGCTACTGCTTTTTAGTATTGCTCCGCATCATTAAACTAATGTATAACCTTTGTAATACCAAATGAGATTTTGGCTAAAGTTTTTGGTTAACTCCTTAACTTGTATTTATTTAGGTGCAAGTTATCTGCGTGGAAAAATTAAGGCTTTAGTTCCATCGGCTTTTAGGAGTTATTAATAACCTACTGTAATGATATAGAATTAATAAAATATTACATTCAGATTAACAATGCCTCCTATCTTACGTTATAACTCTCATAGCAAATCACTCTGCATTATTTCCTATGCTACTGAACCTTCACTGGTAATATAAAATTCTAAGTAATGGCAAATTGCTGAATTTTAAGTTCAGCACTTTTTGCTAAAAATGGATTTGGCCGTATTGACGGTTTTTTATAAAGCGAGCAGTATCCTCTTCGCTAGGATTAGTTATTTAAATGTCAGCTATAATCCAATTAAATAATCTTCTATAGGATTAATATGAAACATCTTAAAAAGATCGTTCTTGCTTCTTTGTTAGCTTTTACAACAACAGGTACCTTCGCAGCTGATTTGGTTAAAGGTAAAACGCTTACCGTTGCCATTTCACCAAACTCGCCACCGATGCTGTTTAAAGATCAGAATGGTAAATTGCAGGGCGTTGATCTGGAAATTTTCACAGATTATTGCAAAGCGCGCGGCTGCAAAATTGAAACCAAAGAGTATGACTGGGATGGCATGTTAGGCGCTGTTGCTAGCAAACAGGCTGACGTCGCCTTCTCTGGGATTTCTATTACGGATAAACGTAAAAAGGTGATGGATTTCTCTGACTCTTATTATGAGAACTCCTTTAACTTAGTCAGCCTGGCTTCTAAAAAGCTGACGATCACTGACCTGTCACAGCTGAAAAAATACAGCATCGGCTACCCGCGCGGTATGGCTTACACTGATTTAATCAAAAGCGACCTTGAGCCGAAGGGTTATTACAACGTTGCTGATGTGAAGTTATATCCTTCTTATAACGAAGCAGTTACCGACCTGAAAAACGGTAATCTGGACTTGGCATTCATCGAAGAACCAGTTTATGACAACTACCGTTTCCACCAGAAAATGCCTCTGGCTATTAGCTACTCGTTCAAAGGCGTCGACCATTTGGGCTTTGCATTCCAACAAGGCTCGCCAATTCGTGACGACTTCAACGCATACCTCAAGCAATTGGGTCCGAAGAAGCTGGCTGCCATCATGGATAAATGGTTGAAGTCATAATCCATGTTCGCTAAAGAACTTTTCGATATTACTGGTCTGTTATTGCACGGCGTGGTTTATACCTTTTATATCACACTCACCTGCTTTATAACGGCCTTTATTTCGGGACTGGTAGTCGCCGCGCTGCGGCGACTCACTGGCCGTCGAGTGAGTTATATTCTTGATTGTCTTGTTTTCCTTATTCGCGCCGTGCCGGTATTAGTCCTGCTATTCTTAATTTATTTCGGCTTACCGAGTTTTGGTTTAAGCAGCCCGCCGTTGGTGGCCATGAATCTGAGTTTAGGTATTATTGGCGGTGCTTATATTTCTGAGGTCTTTCGCGGCGCGCTGGAATCGGTCGAGGAAAATGAAATAACGGCAGCCAAGGCTATGGGCTTTAGCGATTTACAAATCACTCTGTATATCGAATTCCCCCAGATGCTGCGTTTTTCAATTCCCGGCGTGATGAATGAACTGACCTCTATCCTGAAAAATACCCCTTTCGCCTACACCGTAGGAATAACGGAAATTCTGGGGCAGGCCAAAGCATTGACCGCCGCCACCATGTTAGGAATGAATATTTACCTTATTTGTGGGGTTTTATATTTCATTATTTACCTATTCTTCGTTTTCATTTTGAAAAAAACAAAAAATAAATACGCGGTTGAATAACAGCCGGGAGGAATACGTGTCGATTTTACAAGTGTCCGATTTGGTGAAGCAGTTCGACGGCAACCGGGTGTTAGATGGCGTCAACCTTGCTATCGCCGCCGGTGCGACTCAGGTCATTATGGGGCCTTCCGGCTGTGGCAAAACCACGCTCATTCGCTGCCTTAATTTGCTGGAGCGACCAACATCGGGCCAAATCACCTTTCATGGCGAAGAGTTGTTGGGTAAAGAGGTGGATGTGCGTTTATTGCGCAGCAAGATAGGCTTTGTTTTTCAGAGCTTTGCGCTCTATCGCCATCTTAGCGTGTTAGACAACGTGACGCTGGCTTTGCGCAAAATTCAGGGGAAAAACAAAGAGCAGGCGCGTGCTCTGGCGCGGGAGGAGCTGGCCTATTTTGAGATGTCAGTCCACGAGAAGAAGTTTCCGGCCCAGCTGTCTGGCGGGCAAAAGCAGCGCGTGGCACTGGCGCGAACGCTGGTGATGAAGCCTGAAATTGTGATTTTGGACGAACCTACTTCCGCTCTCGACCCTCTGATGAGCCAAGAAGTGGCGCTATTAATTAAAAAGCTCGAGAGCCGCAAAGTCACCACGGTTTGCGTGACCCATGACATCGCTTTTGCTAATGAAATCAGTGATAACGTCGCTTTTATGTATGGCGGGAAAATTATGGCGCAAGGCTCGGTGAGCCAACTTGCCCATTCCTCCACCCTTCCTGAAGTACAGCGCTTCTTTGGGAAAATGCACTATGAGTGACAGCATGCTCAGCTTCTACCACGACTTTCTCGACCAGTGGCCGCTGATTTATTTAGGCATTTGGGCGACGATTAAACTGACAGTGGTGATTTCCGTCACCGGCTTCCTGCTAGGCGTGGTGGTCTTCTACCTTAGCCTGAGCAAAAATAGCCGTCTCGCTCGCTGTGTTGAAGCCTATAAATCCTTTTTCATCGGCACGCCGCTGATCTGCATTATTTACATTCTCTATTACGGGCTGCCGACCCACGGATTCAGGCTGTCTCCCTTTGAAGTGACGGTGCTGGGCTTCACGCTAAACATTGCGGCCTACAACGCGGCATATATGTTGACGGCCTACAACGGGCTAGACAAAACCCAGCTGGAAGCCGCGTCGGCACAGGGTTTTAGCCGCTTGCAGATCTACAGCTATATCATTCTGCCTCAGGTGTTGCGCACCTCCGTCCCGGCATTGACCAATCAGGTGATCCATAACCTCAAAGACAGTTCTTTGGCGTTTTTGGTGCAGTATCCCGAGCTGTTTGCGCGCATGCAGGAGTTGGCGGCAGGCAATTTCGAATTCTTCAAAACCTATTCGTTGACGGCCGTGTTCTACATCCTCATGGCGTCCGTTATCTACTTTTTCGCCAAAAATATTGAACGACGGGTGCAGCCGGATTAGCGGTCGGGTTAGCCGAGAAAATGTTTTACCAAATTTCGTCGCGCTTTCCAGCAAAAAGCCCATTTTTTAGCCGTAAAACATTCATGCCCGCTATGAATTTCTTGTTTTGAGATCTCATACCAACTTTCTATCACCTATTTTGTTTTACTACTCAGTATTAGGAAATGTTACGAAAATGATTTCGTGATGAAAATAAAATAGCTGATTGTAAGGATGCTAACATGAAAAGACTGACCACTTTTTGCCTCGCAGGACTTGTTTCATTTAATGCGTTTGCCTTGACTGGCAACGATGCCACCACCAAACCGGATCTCTACTATTTAAAGAATGATCAGGCCATCAATAGCCTGAACCTGCTGCCACCACCACCGGCAGTGGGCAGCATTGCATTCCTCAATGACCAGGCGATGTATGAGCAGGGCCGTCTGCTGCGTTCAACCGAACGCGGCAAACAGGCCGCTGAAGATGCAAACCTGAGCGGAGGGGGCGTGGCGAATGCTTTCTCCGGTGCATTTGGCTCACCGATCACTGCCAAAGACACGCCGGAGCTGCACAAGCTGCTGACCAATATGATTGAAGATGCCGGAGACCTGGCCACGCGTGGCGCGAAAGAGAAGTACATGCGTATCCGCCCGTTTGCCTTCTATGGCGTCCCGACCTGTAATACCACCGAGCAGGATAAGCTTTCGAAAAACGGTTCTTATCCTTCCGGCCATACTTCTATTGGCTGGGCAACGGCGTTGGTGCTGACTGAAATCAACCCGCAACGTCAGGATCAAATCCTGCAGCGTGGTTATGATTTAGGCCAGAGCCGCGTGATTTGCGGATACCACTGGCAGAGTGATGTGGATGCGGCTCGAATCGTCGGTTCTGCAGTTGTGGCAACGCTGCACACCAACGACGCTTTCCAGCAGCAACTGAAGAAAGCCAAAGAAGAGTTCGCGAAACAGCATAAATAAGCGTCTTTTGCTTCTTGCAGGACAAAAAAACCGGCCTGATAAGCCGGTTTTTCTACAGGGGGCTGAAAGCGAATCAGGCGGCTTTAACCGCACCGGACTTTTTAGGAGCTGGCGCTGTTGCGGTTTCTTCAGTCGTTTCTTCCAGTGATTCTTCAGTTTCAGTCACCGCCGGATCTTCCGCCTGCGCGACAGGCGTTTTCATGGCTTTTTCTTCCGGCAGCTTGCTGGTACGCAGGATGTACTGAACGGTATCTTTTTGCTCAGCCAGACGCAGGGCGATATTTTCTGCCAGCGATTCATCAATTTCCAGTTCGCTCTGCAACAGCCAGTCAGTAAAAGCATCAGCCATATCGAGCATTTTGTCGTAAGCGTCCGCTTCCTTCTTATTGGCAAATGTCATTTTTTCTTCACCTTTTCTGACGACAACAAACTTTGTTTCAACAGCCATGATTTGCTCCTTGTACTGTAATTATATACAGCATACCAATAATCAATGCAGGATACATCATCCAGCCTGTTTTTTATAATACGGAACTGGCGGGAATTTCTTACAGATATTCTCTTCACCCACTCTCAGGGTGGCGGGTCAGGCTGGTATACGGCGATGAAAAACAACAAGGTCAAAGCCATTGTCGTCTTTGAGCCTGGCAGTAGCTTCGTCTTCCCGGAAAAAGAACTCCCTGCCCCTATGCCAAGTGCGTTCGACACGCTGAAGGGCGAGTCTGCGCCGATGGAGTAGTTTATGGCACTGACCAAAATCCCGATTCTGATTATTTACGGCGATAACATACCGGATAAGCCTGTCACCATGCCAGCGCAGGACAGCTGGCGAGCGCGTCTGGAAATGGCTCATGAGTGGCGTGACGTGGTGAACAAGCATGGCGGAGATGTCACTGTGACGCATCTGCCAGAAGTGGGAATCAAAGGGAATACCCACTTCCCGTTCTCTGATTTAAATAATGTGCAGATTGCTGATTTGGTGAGCCAGCTCCTGAAAGAAAAAAAGTTGCAGTAGGGTAGTAATCTAAAAGCAGGATTCAGTAAATATTCATGAATCCTGCTAATTAGCCCTAGCACATTGCACGCTCTAATCGAATAAATCACTTTGCGTTATGCTTTTCCAACACAACAGCTGAAGGATAACGTTATGCAAACTGTAAAACTTAACAACGGTATTGAAATGCCCCTGCTGGGCTTTGGTGTCTTCCAGATGACGGATGCCGCAGAATGCGAGCGTGCCGTTATTGATGCCATCGATACGGGATATCGCCTGATTGATACCGCCGCGTCTTACCAGAATGAAACCCAGGTCGGGAACGCACTGAAACAGACCGGTATCGCACGTAACGAACTTTTTGTAACAACCAAACTTTGGCTACAAGATACCAATTACGAAGGTGCTAAAGCACAGTTCGAACGCTCTCTGAATAGGCTGCAACTTGATTACGTTGACCTTTATCTGATTCACCAGCCTTACGGCGATGTCCATGGGGCCTGGCGGGCCATGGAAGAACTGCAACAGGCGGGCAAAATTCGCGCCATTGGCGTCAGCAACTTCCAGCCTGACAGACTGGCCGATCTTATCGCCTTCAACACCGTTGCCCCTGCGGTGAACCAGATTGAAGTCAATCCATTCAACCAGCAATTGCATGCCGTTCCGTGGATGCAAAGTCGCAGCATACAGCCGGAAGCCTGGGCACCGTTTGCAGAAGGTAAAAATGGCCTGTTCCAGCACCCCGTGTTAACGGCGATTGGTCAGAAGTACGGCAAAAGTGTGGGTCAGGTTGTCCTGCGTTGGATCTTCCAGCGAGGCATCGTTTCACTGGCTAAATCGGTGCGCAAAGAGCGCATTGAAGAGAACATCAATATTCTCGATTTTGAACTCAGCTCTGAGGATATGCTGCAAATTGCCGCTCTCGACACCGCAACCAGCGCCTTCTTCTCTCACCGTGACCCGGCGATGGTGGAATGGCTGACTGGCCGCAAACTTGATGTTTAAGTCAAAAGCCGCCTAGGCCGTTGATACTCTGGCGGGCTCGTACCGATCTGCGAACCCGTTATTCCGAGTAGCGAAGTGCATCGATCATCAGTGAAAAAGCAGGTGGGTGCTGCTTACGGCTGGGGTAGTAAAGATAATATCCCGGGAAAGTAGGCGACCAGTCCCGCAGAACCTGAATAAGCTCTCCGGACTTTATATAATCCTGAACCATATTCTCAGGGACACTGGCGAGACCAAAAGCCGACAATACTGCATCAATCCTTTCCGCCAGCAGATTAAAGGTTACCTGCCCTTCCACTCTGACCCGTAACGGTTTCCCATCCTTCTCAAACTCCCAATGGTAAAGCCCACCGGCAGTCGGCAGGCGCATATTGATGCACCGATGATGTTGCAGCTCGTGGGGTGTTTGAGGCACAGGGTGAGTGGCGAAATAAGCAGGCGAGCCGACCACCGCCATACTCATGTCCGGCCCAATCCTCACGGCAATCATGTCCTTATCCACGCTTTCCCCCAGACGAATTCCGGCGTCAAATCGCCCTTCAACAATATCGACAAAACCGTTATCTACCACCAGTTCGACATTTATTTCCGGGTATTCTCTGAGAAAAGGTTTTAGCTTCGGCCATACCAAACTTCGCGCGGCATGTTCCCCCGCAGATAAGCGAATGTTACCGGAGGCCGTCCCATTCAGTTGAACCAGTGACTCCAGCTCCTGCTCAAGGTCGGCAATACGGGCTTCAAGACAAGCAATGATTCTCTCCCCCGCTTCAGTGGGAGCAACGCTTCGGGTAGTCCGCGTCAGAAGGCGGATATTTAGCCTTTCCTCCAATGCTTTTATTGCATGGCTAAGTGCTGACTGAGAAACCCCGAGTTTGCCCGCCGCTTTGGTAAAACTGCGCTCCCTAGCTACCACAAAAAAAATTTGGAGTTCATTGAAGTTTTCTTTGAGCATTAGCGATTTCCTTAACGAAGTTCACAAATGAGCATTTATGAAGGCTGTTCATAGATAAAACCATTTTAACCCCATTAATGACATTAATGTGTCGATTTGTCGATTTGTCGCTTTACGAGTAATACTCCTAATATGGCCACTGTTGATGACTCTCAGTTGTGGAAAAGGCTCCCAATTGGGAGCCTTTCCGAAACATCCTGCATTTATTCACGCAGAAAAAGATATCAGTCGCCAATCTTAATGACGATTTTACCAAACGCGCCGCGAGAAAGGTGTTTGAAGGCCTCTACTGCTTCACTGAAACTATAAACCTGCTCAATAACCGGTTTGATATCATGTTTATGAAGGAAAGGATTCATGCGATCGAATGATGAACGCGGTGCCACGGCGATGCCACGAATCGTAGTCTGACGGAAAATCAGTGGCATTAGATCAAGTTGTGATGTCTGGCCAGTCAAGAAACCTACCTGAGTAATGGTTCCGGCGACTTTGGTCGCGGCAACTGACTGGTTAATCCCTTCCCCGCCGGCGACTTCCACCGTAATGTCTGCGCCTTTACCCTCGGTCAACTCAAGGACTTTGTTATGCCAGTCAGGACAGGTTTTATAGTTGATCCCCTCATCGGCACCCAAGGACTTAATGCGCCCAAGGTTGGCACCGTTACTGGATGTAGCAATAACGCGGGCCCCGTAAGCATGGGCAATCTGCGCAGCAAAAACGGATACGCCGCCCGTTCCCTGCACCAGAACTGTTTGCCCGGGCTGAAGATTGCCGATATCCATCAGTGAGTACCATGCTGTAAGTGCCGCAATAGGCAAGGTTGAAGCTTCCTCATCAGTCATGCTGTCAGGCGCGCTGACGGCGCTGTCTTCATGGATGATCATATACTCCGCCAATCCACCCGGTAGAGGCATGCCCATGCACCATGCTGGCTCATCGGCAGCGGGCTCACCCTCTAACCAGCGCGAATAGAGATGTGAGTTAACACGCTCACCCAAGCTAAAACGGGTAACACCTTCACCAACGGCAACAATTGTGCCCGCTGCATCAGAGACCGGAATAAGTGATTTTGGAACCAAATGAGGTTTATAAAACCCTTCAATAATCGCTTTATCCCTGAAATTCAGAGAGACTGCGCCGACTTTTACCAACAACTCACCGGGGCCAGGTGTCGGCGTCTCAACTTCTTCAAGTTGTAAATTTTCCAGACCAAAATCTTTCAGTAACCATGCTTTCATTTTATTGCGTCCACTTTCTATGCCTAAGATTCGCCAATGATAGAGAGTGAGATAAGCCGGAAAAAGTCACAGAAAAGGACTTCAGTGTTATTGCAGGGGAAACAATCCATGTAGGGTATAATGCGAATTATAAGCTTTACGTCCCTATCAAGGATAAAGACATGCGTTCTAACATGCTGGAATTAATGACTATTTTTGTTAAAGTGGTCGAGCTGCGCAGTTTCACTAAAGCGGCTGACGCTTTGCAACTGCATCGCCCGGCGGTGAGTAAGTCAATACAGCAGTTGGAAGAGGATTTGGGTGTAAAACTGCTTCATCGTACGACACGCAGCCTAAGCGTGACGGTTGAAGGGGATGAAATTTACCAGCGAGCCAAAGCACTTTTGGGTGATGTAAATGAATTGATGGCTTCAGTTTCACCCACCCAGCCGCCACGCGGCCGTCTGCGCATTGATGCGCCGTTGGCACTGACGTACACCATACTGATCCCCTCTTTAAATGAGTTTCAGACTCTCTAACCGCAAATCGACATCGTACTCACCGCGTCCGACTGACTTACGGATATGGTTTCAGAAGGTGTTGACTGCGTTATTCGTCTGGGGGAGCTTGTTGATTCCAGTTTTATCTCGCGCCGGGTAGGTACCGTGCGCATGGCCACCTGCGCAGCACCGACATACCTTGAAAAATATGGCACTCCGCTTACACCTGATGATCTGGTGCATCACAACGCCATTCATTTTTTTAGCGAGCATAGTCGTGAAGTGATGGAATGGAAGTTTGTCATGGATGGTAAAGTGATCTCTCGTCGGCCAGGCAGCAGTATGCTGGTGAATAATTCAGATGTGCTGCTGTCCTGTGGGTTAGCCGGGCTTGGCATGCTTCATGCGCCGCAGACCGCGCTGGACCCGCATATTCAATCCGGCGAGCTGCGAGAAGTATTAACCGATTATGCAACAGTCACTAAGCCAGTATCCATTTTGTTCCCCGATCGTCGCTACCTCTCCCCTAAGGTCAGGGTGTTTATAGACTGGTTCTCTAAGGTTTTTGCTACCAAGTTTCAATCTCAAGGGTGATGCCCTTCCTAGGGAAATAGGTGGTGTATTACAACCTATTTTAGTTACAACATACAATAAGCTCAATAAACTTCAACTGTGCATTCGGCATGTTCAGTGAAAAACCATCATTGCTTATCAGGAATAAAAACATTTGAAAGCCTTACTAAAAAGCTTCATCACAGCCGAAACTGCTCAGCAATGACCTTCTCAAGTGCCGACACCGCTTGGGAAAGGTCGCTGGAAGGAGAACGCAGTAAGTACACTTCGTAAGTCGGGACTTTGGGTAAGTTTTCCAGAATACGCATCGTCGGTTTTACCCGCGCGCGATCTATCAGGCTGATACCTAAGCCGGTTTCCACGCAGGCTTCAATTGCACTAGAAGAGGGACTGGTGAGGAGCACACGCCAGCCCAACTTTGCGTCAGAAAGCGAGCTAGTCATGGCTTCACTATAGGGGCAATGGCTGGCGTGCAGTGCCAACGGCAGCGGGCTTTCCGGCGTGAGCGCCATCCCCACTCCTCCCACCCACACCGGCGTAGTAGCCATCAGCAATAAATCCTCGGAACGTGACCCCGCGGCACAAACCGAAATGGCAATATCCAAACGCTCCTGCCCTATCAGGTTCCTCAGCGTGAAGCTGGGCGCGGTCGTGATTTCCAGCACGACATCGGGATAACTCATATTAAAAGTCGGCAAGATATCGCGGATCACATAGGCCGCATATTCATCAGGCACGCCCAGCTTGATGTGGCCTTTTAGCGGCGCGGTACGAAGCTCATCGAGGATCTGGTCATGAGCCCGCAGCAGGCTGCCGGTGGTTGCTAGTAATCGTTCGCCCAAGGGCGTGAGGATCACCGACTGGTTATCGCGGTCAAACAGCCTGCCGCCCGCAATCGCCTCCAATCTTTGGATATGCACGCTCACCGCCGCCGGGCTTTTATTCACCTGCGCGGCCGCCGCGCGAAATTGGCCTAACTTCGCCACGGCGTGAAAGGTGCGCAGCAGTTCTATATCTAAGGTTGAAGACATCATTTTGTTTTTATAAACCACTAGATTAATTTATTTCGTTTTATTGAAGTACATCGTTTCTCTAAGATCAAGCAAAAGAGAGGCGAAAAAATATGCTAAATCACCACACAACAAAGATTCTCCCGGCAAAAACTGACAAAAAGGCCCTCACCGGCACCCTCTCACTTTTGGCTTGCGAAGCACTGTTGGTGGTTGCCTGGAGTTCAGGGTTCGTCGGCGCAAGGTTCTCCATTGATTACACTTCGGCTTTTCTTGTGGTTTTCTGGCGCTGCGTGCTGGTCACGGTGATTTTGTTCCCCTTTGTTATTAGGCAGTTACGCCATACATCGCTTGCCACG
Source organism: Ewingella sp. AOP8-B2-18 (assembly GCF_052376015.1). Classification (NCBI taxonomy): domain Bacteria; kingdom Pseudomonadati; phylum Pseudomonadota; class Gammaproteobacteria; order Enterobacterales; family Yersiniaceae; genus Ewingella; species Ewingella sp. AOP8-B2-18. The sequence goes on along the minus strand of NZ_JBQSVB010000008.1, from coordinate 28,654 downwards.
ATAGCACTCAACGCGGGCATTGGCCTCCTGGCCATGGCGGGATATCTGGCGGGAGTAGTGAAAGGCATTGAGTTGGGCGTTTCCGCCGGGCTTGCGGCATTAATGGCCGATCTTTTGCCCATCGGCACCGCTCTGCTGGCACTGATCTTTATGCGGCAAAAACCAGCTAACGTGGTCTGGCTCGGCTTGTTATTGGGCGTCGGCGGGGTGCTAATGGTCAGCTGGAGTAGCCTGTCGTTGAAGGCGGTTCCGCTGTGGGCCTATGCCCTGCCGCTGCTTGGGATGCTGTCACTGGCCGGTGCTACCCTGCTACAAAAGAAATTTCAGCCCTCGACTCCGCTGAATCTCACCACCACGCTGTGGCTGCAAAGCGCTGCGTCTTCAGTGGCATTTGCTGTCGTGGCCGGGACTCAGGGACCACTGCTGCCGGAGATTTCACGCGGATTCGTATTAAGCGTGCTGTGGACCGGGCTGTTTTCAACTTTCGGCGGCTACGGGCTGTACTGGTTCTGCCTGCAACGCACTTCGGCGGTGCGCGTCACCAGTGTCCTGTTCCTCAGCCCGCCGGTCACCCTGCTCTGGGCATGGGCGATGTTTGGCGAGCCACTTTCATGGACCATGCTGGCCGGAATGGCAGTTTCTCTGCTCGGAATTGGGATGGTTATCAAGGGAGATTCAGGTAAACCTTCAAAAATCTCCCGCTTTATGCGACGTTATAGGCCGTTTTAGTCCCTGCCAGCCAAGGAATGCGACGACAGGATTTGAAGGAAAGAGACGCATAATGAAGAAAAGCATCACCATAAAAGATATTGCTGAGATGGCCGGGGTGTCGATCACCACGGTTTCCCGCGTACTCAATAACAACCAATGGGTGGCGGATAAAACCAAAGCCAAGGTTGATAAGGTGATCAAGGAGCATAATTTCAGCCCGAACTTAGTGGCGCGCGGCATGATTTCGAAGAAGACCCACATGCTGGCGGTGGTGGTTTCTGATATCACTAACCCCTACTTCGTGATGCTAGTCGAACAGATTGAAAAGGTCTGCTTACACGCTGGCTATAAGGTCATGCTGTTCGACACACAGTCCGCCAATAAAGGCCCGACGGGCTCTGCGCAGCATATCGACGAGAACATTTTTACCTCGGTGATCAGCAGCCAGCTCGACGGCGTGATTATTCTCGGTGGCGAAATTGACTACCTTGTGGTGCCGGAGAGCTATCTTGAGGCACTGAAAAAACTCACCGAAACCATCCCTACCGTGGTAGTGGGTCGTCACATTCCGCAGCTTGATTACCCCTGTATAGTCCGCGACCAGACCCACAGCGTTGAGTTGGTCACTCAACATTTGATTGATAAGGGCTATCAGAAAATCGCCTTTATCGGCGGTTCGGAGAAGGTCTACCTCACTAAACAGCGGATAAAAGCCTTCAAAGATCAGCTGGCGAAAGCCGGATTAACGGCCGATGACAGCCTGATCGTTGAGACCAACTTTTACCTGCAACACGGCTATCAGGCCGCAGAACGCCTGATACAGCAGCGTCAAAAAGGCGGGCTTCCTGAAGCCATTTTGGCGATTAACGATCAGGTCGCCATCGGGGCTATCCGAGCGTTAAAAGATAACCATATCAGCGTGCCGCAAGATATTGCGGTCGCCAGCTGCGAGTACTTCCCTGGCAGCGAATATTACGTTCCACGCATTACCACGGTTGACCATCAAAATGCACAGATCGGTCAGGCGGTTACCACCACTATTCTGGAAATCATCGAGCCGCGTGAGCAGGCGAGTGAGCATCCGGAAATTGTCTCTGTGCTGATTGAAGGCGAGTCTTGCTAAGCTCGTCCCGGCTTGAGTGTTTGCTCAAGCCATCAATCACTCCCCGTTAAATCCAAAAGCGCACTCCCCCTTGGCAAAAGGCGTTTTAAGCCTGCCTTTTGCCACTTCGCTCACAGTTTCAATCTTGTCATATTGATCTTCCTATTGCCGGCTCCTATTTTACTGAAAACGTTTTCAGGTTTTTCATTTAAAAACCTAAAAGACATCGTAAATAAGGGAGAAGACCGTGAAGCCGACCATGATGACCTATATTCATCAGCAGCATGAAGTATTGTTAAATATCCTTAATGGATATCCTAAGACAATCCCTACTATTCAAGACAAGAAAGAGTGGTTAATACTCGCCACCGGCTCCAGTATTAATGCGGCAAAAAGCGCCAAGTATTATATTGAGAAACTAACCCGCGCCAGAATTACTATCGAAGAACCTTTCAATTATCAGTTCTTTGAAAAGCCAAACCCGGCGATTGATTTAGTCATGGGCGTTTCCCAAAGTGGCGAAAGCACCTCCACGCTGAACGCCATGCGCCACATTAAGCAGTACAGCAACGCGCAAACCTACGGCGTCACCAGCAAGATGGACAGCGAACTGGCGAAGAGCGTTGATATCGCTATTGATATTCAAAACGGTGAAGAACGTGTAGGCTACGTCACCAAAGGTTATACCGCGACGATCCTTACCCTGATGTTACTAGGTTTACGCAGTGCCAGAGCCGAAGGCGCCATTAGCGAACAGCAAGAACACGCCGAACTGGCGATGTTTAAAGCCGCCATCGACGCCATTCCAACCATCATTGATGTTACCGAGGCTTTCTACCAAACCTGGAAGGAGGAGCTGGTCCCCTCGCCGCGTTTCACCAGTATCGGCTATGGCCCGGCGGTGGGCGTTTGTCAGGAGATGGCGACCAAATTTGCCGAAACGGTGCGCGTCCCCTCTCAAGGTATTGAGATGGAGACCTTCATGCATGGTCCCTATTTCGAGGTGAATCCGCACCATCGCATCTTCTTTATCGAAGTGGAAAGCGTCGCCAAAGAGCGTTTGTTGCTGCTCAGAGAATATGAGAAGAAATGCACACCCTTTATTTACAGCCTGAAGATTGGCACAAGCGATGAGCCGCGAACTTTAGCGATTGATGCCAACGTCAGCGAATATATTGCACCACTGATTGCTGTGATCCCCTTCCAAATATTGGCTCATCATATTGCTGAAGATAAAGGCAATAACCTCGGCCAGCGTATTTTTACCGATTTTGGCGTCTCGGTGAAAAGTAAAACCAAACCCGGTGATTATAACTAAGGTTTAATGAAGGAAATAACATGGCTATTGATTATAAAATGATGGCAAGTCAGATTATTTCTAATATTGGTGGTGATAACAATATTGAATATCTCACGCATTGCGCCACGCGGTTACGTTTTAATCTCAAAGATCTCACCAAGGTTAATGAATCTGCTCTTAATGACATGCCGGATATCATTAAAGTTATCAATAACAATAGCCAGTTCCAAATCGTCATTGGTCCGCGCGTCGAGCACGTTTACCGAGCAATTGAGCAGGCTCGGGTCGTCGAACCTGAAAGCCAGACGGTTGCCGAACCCGAGGAAAAAACCTCGCTGTTTAACCGTCTGCTTTCCAATATCTCGGCCATTTTCACCCCTTACATCGGCGTGTTGGCGGGCGTCGGCATGCTCAAGGGTATCGTGGTTTTACTCCAAACTATGAACCTGGTCCATACCGATGCCTATGTCTTTACCGTGTTTAACGCACTGGCCAGCGGCGTGTTCACTTTCCTGCCTTTATTTATTGCAGTCACCGCCGCAGAGAAGTTTAAAACCAATAAATACATTGCGTTAGCTTTGACGGCGGCCATGGTATACCCATTAACGACGACGGATATCCCTGCCGCAATCAGCGTATTTGGCCTGTCGCTGAGTATGAAAATCTACGGCGGCGCGGTGATCCCGGCGATTTTCGCGGTACTTTTCCTCAGCTATGTCGAACGCTATCTGAAGAAAGTCATCCCGGAAGTCGCCGCGCTGGTGTTTGTCCCCTGCCTGTCGCTGATTATCACCGGCTTCGTGGTATTCACCTTTATCGGCCCGATTGCTGACTACGTGGGCATCGGCATCGCCAAAGGCTACTTCTGGCTTTACCAGCTCAGCCCGGTGATTTCCGGCGCGCTGCTGGCGGGCATTGGCCAGCTGTTCGTTGTGTTCGGCGTCCATTGGGGCATTATCCCGATTGCGCTGATCAACATTCAGGTTTCTGGCTTCGACACCATTATGCCGATGTTTATGTCGGCGGTGATGGGGCAATTCGGCGCGGCCTTTGGCGCAATCTTCATCGCCCGCAATGTGAAAGATAAGCAGATTGCCATTTCAGCCTCTATTTCCGCCTTCTTTGGCATCACCGAACCGGCGTTGTATGGGGTGAACCTGAAGTATCGCATGCTGTTTGTGTTTGGCTGCATCGGCGCGGCGCTGGGTGGCGGGATAACCGGCCTGCTGGGGGTGAAAACTTACAGTTTCTTGCCGGTGCTGAACGTGTTTGAGCTCGGCCTGTTCAGTGGCCCTGACTCGAAGATGATTTACGAAGTCGCCGCTATCGCCGTCGCCTTTAGCGTCCCGGCCATCCTAACCATTATTTATGGCAAAACTAGACTGGCGAAACTGCCCATTCCGGCGACCGAAAAGCCGTGAGATATGGATGTAGATAAGAAAAAGCGCAGCCCGAAATCACTCCGGGCTGCGCTTTTTTATTGCAGCGTTTTTTATTGCAAAGTTACTTCTTACGCCAAACCGTTAACTGGGCCACGGTGTGCTGATATTTACGCGCCGTCTCGCGGATCACAAAAGGCACATCCATTGGCGGCTGCGCTTCTTCAAAGTCACTCGACAGCAGGCGCTGCAAGGCTTGGTGAGTGGTCAGGGCTTCGCCATTCTCACGCACGCCCCCCAGCCAATTCTCCTTCGGCGTAAACTCTTCCAGCCAGGTGTATGGCGAAGAGAGCATCAGAATGCCGCCGGGACGGATCATAGTGACAACGTCACGCAAGAAACGCTTCGGCTCGCGCAGGCGGTCAATCAAATTGGACGCCAACACCAGATCGTAAGGCTCTTTCTGCGGCTTAAGGTTACAGGCGTCGCCCTGCGAGAAGCGCACCTTTGCAGCCAGCTCAGCACTTAGCCCGACATCCGATAAACGAGCGTGACAGTACTCCATCAGCTCGCCCTCTTCCTGAATCAAATAGCGCAGCTCTTCCCCGGCGGCCAGCGACAGTGCCACGTCAATGAAGCGCGCCGAATAGTCCAGACCGGTGACCTGGTCAAACGTGCGGGCCAGCTCAAAGCTGGCGCGACCGGTGGCGCAGCCGATATCCAAAGCGCGCTGGCGTTTATCACAGAGTTTTTCAGCGATGGCGACCAATGCGCAGGCATAGTTATCCACGCCGAAATAAGACTTACCGTATTGGAAATCAAGGTATTGCGACACTAAGGTGTCAGTTTCGTACGGATTCACAATCTGTTTTTCCTGATGAGTAGACACCACATAGCGGAAACCCGCGTGTTGGAAGAAATGCCGACGGAAGGCGTAGCGCGACGAGCGCAAGGCTTCATTGCCGGTAGAAATCCAGCTGCCGCCCTTGATGATCGAATGCTTGCCATCAAAGGTTGGCGTAGAAAAATCGTCATATAGCGGGTGGACGCGGAAACCCGAAAAACCGCCAATTGGCGTGGTCGTCCACTGCCAGACATTGCCGACCACGTCGTAAAAATCCCCTTGCGGGAACTGGTCTACCGGGCAGGAAGAGGCCCACCACGCCAGATTAATATTGCCCGGCGCCTGTTGCCAGTCTGGCTGGTCGCCCTCAACCTGGTCGCGTAAAACGTACCATTCGGCCTCGGTCGGCAACTGGATAGACTTACCAGTTTCATCCGCCTTCCAGCGGCAGAACGCGGCAGCTTCCAGCTGATTTACCTCGGCAGGCCAGTCCCACGGCATGGGGATCTCTTCCGCCATCAGGCGCAGCATCAAAGATTCAGGCGAGGCGAGATCGCCCACCCAAAATGTCGGGCAGACTGCCTGCGCAAAATCGCGCCACCCTTGCCCTTCTTCGTCCCACCAGTCGTTATTTTGATAACCACCGGCCTGAATAAACTCAAAGAACTCGGCATTGCTGACCAGCATTTTGCTGGCTTTAAAAGGTTTTACCTCGGTCTTGAACGAACCATATTCGTTATCCCAGCCGTAAGTATCATCCGTTTTGCCCAAAGTGATCTCGCCACCTTTTTGCGAAACCAATGAGTTCGCCGGAACTTCGCCGCGTTCGGTTCTCGATTGAGGACAGACAGGCCAGTGCGCTTGCGGCTTCACCCACTCGATCGGCAACTGGCGAATCAACACGCTGGAGGTTTCGAGGTGAATGCGTTCATGCTCGATACCCATCAAAATCACCCACGCCGGGCTTTCCCAGTCCAAAGGCAATTCAAGGGGCATCTCTTTGATAAACTGAGTAATTAATGAGCGAACCTTGCCACGATAATCTCGCAACTGCGCCACGCTCGGCCAGCTGTAGTGACTGTTATCAAGGTCGTCCCAACTCATTTCATCCACGCCGATTGCCAGCATGGCTTCAATTTCATCATCAACGCGCTGCTTAATCAGCCCCGCGGCCATCAGCTTATTAATGTAGAAAGTGGCGGTATGGCCGAAGTAGAAAATCAGCGGGTGGCGCAGGGAAATGGCCTTGTTGAAGTAGGCGCGCTCGTCGTCCAGACAGTCGAAAAGACGCTCATACAGCGCCCAAGTCTGCTGAAAATAGTTGAGGATCTCCTGTCGTTTTTCCTCTGAACTGCGACCACTTAAATACAGAGTCTGTGTCGGCGCAGGCAACCCGGTGGTCGTCGTTTTTGTTAAATTCATTATTATTCTCTCCGTTCTCTGACCATGCAAAGTACAGAGCAAAGTCTAGCATTAATTCATTTCATACCGGTTTCATGAGAAATTCTGTCACACTTTAAATTCAGCCGACAAAAATTAACTCACCATAAACAGCAGCGATCTTTCGCTAATTTGCAGCGATTCGCCTTGATAACGGTGGTGGAGGCTTTGGTAGGAATCGCTGGAAATTATCCGTTCGATGTCTGCTGACAGGGCTTCTAGCGCCTGTTTCATTTGTGGCAAATAGTCGTGGGTGTCGTAGACGCGGTCGATGCCTTCCAGCGAGTGATTCATGATTTTACGCGCCACGTCGTTGGCGATATTGAGGGAGGCAAGCTTGGATCGGGCCGTTCGGCGCAAATCACGAGTGGTGAAAGCCTCGATGCCCAGCCCTCTTTCTGCGCGGACCATTCTGCGCAAAGCCTGGGTGATCGCCCCGCGCGATAAAGGTTTTTGCGGGTCCGAAGGCGAAGGCACCAGCCACGGACTGTCGGCCGGACTGGCTTCCAACAGGGCATTGACGCAGCGAGTCATCATTGCGGTAAGGGGTAAACTGTGGTCACGGTGGGACTTATTTCTCTGCCCCTGACGCCACAAACCAATGGTTAAATGAAACTCGTCTTTGCGTGCGCGAACCACTTCGTCAGGGCGCCTGGCGGTGAGTAAGCAGAGGCGCAAAGCCCAGCGGCATTGCTCTGAAATATCCCATAAATCAAGACCATGCCAGAAAATCCAGATTTCTGCGTCGGTCAACGATCGCTCTCTTGGCGGCGTATTTCGCCCGCCGACGTCTCGCCGTTTCATCGAGCCAATCGGAGAATGTTCGATATAACCTTGGGTTTCCGCCCAGCTCATAAACTGTTTGCACAGAGCAAAAACGCGCTTGGCTTCGGCAATTTTTCCATCGGCCAGCAGCGCGTTAAATAGCCGGTTGAGCCGCAGGCGCGTCACTTTATTCAGCGGCAGCGAACCAATCATCGGCAGCACGTGTTTGAGCAGAGAAGAAATCGCAATTTCCGGGCGACGGCGGGTGATCATCAGCGACAGTCTGATCCACACTTTCATCACCTGCTCGACGGTGGCGTTCCCCTCTTCTTCCATATTATCCAGCTCGGTCAGCGGCGCATTCTTGATCTGGTTAAGAAAAAGGATCACATGGCGGCCAACCTGATCGGCGGCGATGTCGGGTTCTGTCACGGCTTGGTTCATTCAGGTAATTTCTACAGGCAAAAGTCCGGTGCGCAGTTATAACAACTTCAGTAAACCGAGGCAAAACCTTTGTGACTCCAGACCTATTAAGTCTGGAGTCACTGAGAATGCGAATCGCCAATATTAGGCAGCTCAGCTGCATCAATTTACCCAAGGCTTTTGGCGATCATAGCCCCAAAAATGCCAATTTATTTTGATTTCACTTCGTATTGATATGTTATAACATAACATAACATATCAATATCATTTTTTGACGAACCTATTGCCATGTCCACTCCCAACGTTCTTAGCATTGAAGGCCTAAGTATCTGCACGCAGCGCAATAACCTGTTAATTAGCGGAGTAAATTTCCAGCTCGACGCAGGGGAATGTTTAGCGGTGATCGGGCCGAATGGCAGTGGTAAATCGACTTTACTTCGCGCCCTGACCAGCGAACTCGTGCCAAGCGAAGGAAGCATTTTGCTCAACGGTCAGGCGTTGGCCGGCTTCTCGCGGCAAGAGCGCGCCAAGCATATTGCGATTGTGGCGCAGGACGATCCGCCCGATCCGCGACTGCTGGTTGAAGACTATGTCGCCCTCGGCCGCATTCCCCATCACCACTGCTGCACGCCCCTTCATCATCGGCGTTGTATTGAGCGCGCACTGGTGGATACCAAACTGGAACATTTGCGACATCGACTGATCGGGTCACTCTCCGGCGGAGAAAAACAGCGCGCCGCCTTGGCTCGCGCTTTTGCCCAAACTCCGCAATTGTTGCTGCTCGATGAACCGACCAATCATCTCGACCCATTAAGCCGCGCGACGCTTTTGTCGCTGGTGCGCAGCAAGGGAATTTCGACCATCGCCGTGCTGCATGATTTGCCTCTTATCGAACCTTTCGCCGATCGCGTCGTGGTGTTGCAAAAAGGCAGGCTGGTGATCTGGGGTTATCCCAAAATCGCGCTGTCTGCTCAAATAATAAACCGCGTGTTCGGCATGGAAAGTTACACTGTCACCCACCCTATTACCGGCCATCCTTTACGCATTTTTGAAGCGCCTTTGTGCGCTTAATGTTTTACTTTTCTCTAGGACAACCTCATGAAAAAACTCGCCTTTCTGTTGCCCGGTTTACTGTTCTCCAGTTTGACCTTTGCCAGCGGCTTCCCGGTTACGGTGGACAGCTGCGGCCAGCCGCTGACTTTTACTCAGGCCCCGCAGCGCGCCGTGATCAACGATTTAAATATGTCGGAAATGGCTTTTGCTTTGGGTTTGCAAAGCCATATCGTTGGCGTGACCGGGATTAGCGGCTGGTACAATGTGACGCCTGAATTCAAGATTCAGCAGGGAAATATCCCCGAACTGGCTGCCAAATACCCCTCTTTAGAAACTCTGGTTGCCGTCGCCCCTGACCTGTTTTTCGCCGGTTGGAACTATGGCATGAAATTGGGCGGCGACGTCACACCACAGTCGCTCGCCCACTACGGGGTGAAAACGCTGGTGCTGACCGAAAGCTGTATTTTTGTCGACAAGCATCGCCCGCGCGCCAGCATGGATTTGCTGTATGGCGACGAGTTGAAGCTGGGCGAAATTTTCGGCAAACGCGAAGAGGCGCAAAAATTGGTCGATGGCTGGAAAGCTCGCGTCGCAGCCGTGCAACAGAAGATAGGTAAACAGAAAACGCTAAAAGTTTTTGTGTATGACTCCGGCGAGGACAAGCCCTTCACCAGCGGGAAATACGCCATGCCGACGGCAATTATTGAAGCCGCCGGGGGTAAAAACATTATGGACAATCTGGACGCCAGTTGGACCACCACCTCATGGGAGAGCGTGGCAACCCAAGAGCCGGATGTGATTGTGTTGCTGGATTACCAGACCGGCGGCGGCGCGGCGGCCTTACCGCATTTCCTCGAATCTCACCCATTAATGAAGGAGACGCCCGCGGTTAAAAATCATCGCTATGTGAAGTTGCAGTACAGCGAATTGACGCCGGGTCCGGCGAATATTGACGCAGTGGAAAAACTCGCCAAGGTGCTTTACACGGACACAAAGCGTTGAAAATGGGTCGTTTTCGCTACTTTTTGATTATTGCGCTGAGCCTGTTCACGCTGATATTACTGATGCTGCTGGGCGTCGCGGCGGGGAGCGTTTCCCTGCCGATTTCGCAGGTTTTGTCCTCGCTGGGGCTTTATCACGCCCCGGTTCCTGACATGATCCATCGCATCGTGTTTGAGCTGCGCCTGCCGCGAAGTTTACTGGCGGCGCTGACCGGAGCCGGCCTGGCGATGGTGGGAGCCTTGCTGCAAACCACTACCCGCAATGCACTGGCCGACCCTTTTTTGTTCGGGCTATCTTCGGGAGCGTCCGCCGGAGCCGTGGCGGTGATCACCCGTTATGGCGATAAACTGGGTGCGTGGGGTTTGCCGATTTCGGCCTTCGCGGGCGGCATTCTTTCTGCGGTTTCGGTGATGTTGCTGTTTATGCTGCAACGCGCCAAAGGGGCGGAAAAGCTGGTGATCAGCGGCCTGGCGATCTCTTTCCTGTTTGGCGCACTGACCAACTATCTGGTTTTCTCGGGCGATCAGCGCGCGGCAGGTTCGGTGCTATTTTGGTCGCTGGGCGGATTAGGGCTGGCGCGATGGGACAACATTGGCTTTGCTCTGGCCGCCGTCGCACTGCTGTTTGCGGTAGTCGCGCTACGCTGGCGCTGGCTAGATGCCCTGCTGGCAGGAGAACAAACCGCGATTTCTCTGGGGATAAACCTCACCCGCCTGCGGATTGAAATCTTCCTCGGCTGCGCGCTGGCGACCTCTTTGTTGGTCTCTTTGACGGGGGTGATTGGCTTTGTTGGCTTGATGGTGCCCCACCTGGCGCGGCCGCTGTGTGGGGTTCGCCATCGTTTATTGCTGCCGGTAGTGGCACTGTTTGGTGCCATTTTAATGTCGGGCGGCGACCTGCTGAGCAGGTTACTGATTGCACCACAGGAGCTGCCGATTGGCATTATCACTGCCGGACTAGGAGGAATTTTTGTCTTGGGTTTACTGTTAAAACGCCAATAAAAAACCGGCGCTATTGACCCAGAGCGCCGGTTTCAACCTGTCCAGAACTTAAAGAGACTTTAAGGTCACCGCAATAACATCTTGATAAGGCGTGGTTTTATGCCCAATCAGTTTGCTCAGGGTTTTGCTGTCGTCAAACAGGCCACCCTTCGCCGCACCGGCGTCTGAATCAGCCAGCATATTGGCGAAACCTTCCGGCAGGCCTGCGCCAAGCAGCGCTTTGGCGAACTCATCTTGCGACAGATTAACGTAGTCGACTTTTTTGCCCGACTGGCGCGCAATCTCGGCGGAGAACTCGGCCAATGTGTAGCTTTCATCGCCAGCCAGCTCGTAGATTTTCCCGCCCTGATTTTCCAACTGCAATACCGCCGCCGCGGCTTCGGCATAGTCTTCACGAGCTGCTGAAGAGATGCGGCCTTCGTCAACTGCGCCGATAAACGCATTGTGAGCCAGAGCCGGAGCAATACTCGCGGCGTAGTTTTCGGTATACCAGCCGTTGCGCAAAATCACCGCAGGCACGCCAGAGGCTTTGAGTGCCGCCTCGGTCGCGCGGTGCTCGGTGCCCAATCCCAGTTTGGTCGTGTCGGCGTGCAGCAAGCTGGTATAGGCAATCAATTTCACCCCGGCGCGTTTGGCCGCGTCAATCACCGCCTGATGCTGAGCCTCGCGCTGGCCCACTTCGTTAGAAGAAATTAGCAGCACTTTTTCCACACCTTTGAAGGCACTTTCCAGCGTTTCGGGCTGGGTGTAATCCGCCTGACGCACATCGACGCCAAGGTCAGACAGGTCTTTGGCTTTTGCAGGGCTGCGCACTGCCGCGACGATCTGGTTCGCGGGGACTTTCTTCAACAATGCTGCGATAACAAGGCGGCCGAGTTGGCCGGTAGCACCGGTAATAGCGATCATGATGTTTCTCCGAAAGTGAATTAGGTTCGATTGGACGGTCGTCTTATGACGAAACAGTCTGAATATCGCGTCCGTGAAAGACATCCTATGCGATATACTAACTTTTCGTAAGTACGTACAAAAAGGTTAGTATGAAATTAACATCATTGCCGGTCGAAACGGCTGAAGAACAGGTCATGGAGAACATCCTCGGAGAGCGTCTTCGCCGGGGCGAAGTGATGAGCGCCGACTGCCCGTCCCGCGAAATTCTCAGCCACATCACCAGCCGCTGGGGCGTTTTAGTGCTGATCGCCTTAAGCGACGGAACCCAGCGTTTCAGCGAATTACGCCGTAAAATCAACGGAGTTAGTGAGAAGATGCTGGCGCAGACTTTACAGACGCTGGAAACCGACGGTTTTGTGGATCGCATCTCCTACCCCGTGGTGCCGCCCCACGTGGAATACAGCCTGACCCCGTTAGGCGTTGAGGTACAAACACAGCTCACTGGGCTAACGGACTGGGTGGAAACTAACCTGCACCGCATCATCAATCAGCGCAATCTGCGCCTGGTGGACAAACAATAAAGGCCCGAAATGCGGACCTTTCGCTGTTTAAATGATAGTCCGGCTTATCCCTTTGCGGCGGCGGTTTCGTGTAAATGTCGCCAGATCACTTTGCCATCCGCATCGGCTGAAAACACCACGGTCGAGTAGCGCAGCGTGGCGTTCTGGCCGGGAAGCTGCTGGCGCTCCTGATAGCTAACCACTCCGCCGTCGGCGCTTTCTGCCAACAACTTCATCTGTTCGATTTCAATTTGAAGGCCGATTTTTGCGCCATGCTGCGATTGGAAAAATCCGCATAACTTCTCAAAATCCAATACATGGCCACTCAATGTCACCATCGAATATTGCGGGCTGAAGCGGCCCAGAAGCTGGTCGTAGGTGGTTTGCGGGGAGTTAGCATTACCCAACCAGCTGGCGATTAAGTCATGTGCATCAAGCACTTCCTGAAAATAACGGTTCACGTTGACTCCTGATTTAAGGTGTTAACAAGGCTGCGATTGGCGATTCGACAACACAGCGCAATGGGAATAAAGACGCTGAGGGCGGCCAGCACAAAGCAGAATTGGTAGGCGCGTTCAGCACTCAGGCCCGAGTAGCTGAGCAAAAGGTTGAGTAACAGGCTAAGCAGGGTTACGCCGAGGCAAAAACTCAGCTGGCGGTTGATGTTCCACAGCGCGCTGGCGTCGGCCAACTGGCGGTCTTCAATCTGGATAAACGCCGTGCTTTGCGCCGTGCTGCTGCACAAACTGCTGCCAAAGCCCATCAGCGCGAAGGCGGTAAGTTGCAGGCCGATATCCGTCGCGCCGCTGATCTGCGTCAGCGTCGCAATGCCCATCCCCTGTACCAGACAGCCAACAATAAACAGCGGGCGCGGCCCCAGCTTGTTGAAGGTTTTCCCCGTGAGGCTAATGGCAATAAAAGAAGCCAGCGACCAGGGCAGCATCAAAATCCCCACCTGCGCCGCATGCATTTTGAGCTGGTCTTGCAGATAGAGCATGGCGACCAGACTGACGCCGGTAAACAGCCCGGGAATGAACTGATAGATAATCATCGAAATGCGCAGCAGCGGATCCTGCACCAGTCGCAAATTGAGCAGCGGCTGAGGTAAACGCAGCGAGTAAAGCACATAAGCCGCCATTAGCAAGGCTCCCGCTAGCAGCAACCCGCCGCCGAACAGCATCTGCTGGCCATCCCCCAGATAGGTTAGGCCGAGTAAAATCAGGGTCAAAGCGCCGCACAGCATCAGCAAACCTCGCCCGTCGAAATGCCCGGCGGCGACTTTCTCGGTTTCAGGTTTTAACCAGCAGGCTGCCAGAATTAGCGCCACAACCGCCAGTGGCAGTGAGGCAAAAAACACCCAGCGCCAGCTCAGACTGTCGACAATCATCCCCCCAACTGCCGGGGATAATGCCGGAGCCATCAACCCCACCAGCATGATCACGGACGAAAGCTTGGCTCGCTGGTGACTCGGGTAAAGGGCATAAGTCAGCGTCTGGCCGAGGGGGATCAGCAGGCCCCCACCAAGACCTTGCACCACACGCCAGCCAATCAGCTGCGCCATGGAATTTGACAATCCCGCGCCGCATGAGCCAAGAATAAAGATCAATAATGAGATGATAAACAGTCGCTTAGCGCCGATGCACTGAGCCAGCCAGCGGCTGAGAGGAATAATCAACGTCAGGCCAAGAATGTAGCCATTGCTGACCCAAGCCAGCAGGCTGACGGGGGCGTCGAAGTGGCGGCCAATGTCCGGATAGGCCACGTTAGCGATAAACATATTGATCAGATCGACAAAAAAGCCCAGCAGGTAGACGCTGGCGACGCGCATCCGGTAAGTCATGAAGTTCTCAGAATATAAAGCAGGAAAGCGTGCAGTCTAGAGCTTTAACTGGCCGAGATAAATTGGCTTACCGGCGTTACACTGTCAAAATAACTTTGACAATAATGCCGGTTAGGTGAGAAATCATGCTGAATTTACAGCGCCTTGAAATGTACGTTGCCGTCGTGGCGGCGGGCAGTTTTACCGCCGCGGCCAATAACCTCGGCCTGACTAAAGCCGTGGTCAGTTTCAACATTAAGCAGCTGGAAAACGAACTGGGTGTCGCCCTGCTAACCCGCAGCACCCGGCGCATTGCCATGACCGACGCCGGAGAGCGATTTTACCTGCGCTGCCTACAACTGCTGCAAGACGCCGAAAGCGTGCTCGACGACGTACGCCGCGATCACTCTGGCCTGCAAGGTTTGCTGCGCATCACCACCACGCCGGAATATGGCGCGCGCGTGGTGGTTCCGGCTCTGGCGGCTTTCTCCCTGCTTCACCCGCAACTGCGCATTCAGCACGTCTCTTCGTCGAATCACGACGACCTGATTTCTGGCCGTTTTGACGTGGCTATTCGCCTCGGGCAGTTGGCGGACTCCAGCCACCACGCAGCGCTGATCGACCGTTTTGATATTCTCCCCGTCGCTTCTCCGGACTATTTACAGCAATGGGGCGGCAACATCGCGGATTTAACCCAGCTAGAGCAGGCACGATGGATTGCCCATAGTCGCCTGAACACCCCGCTAACCTGGCAAGTGCTGACCCCAACGGGTGAAAGCGTGCTGTTCAACGCCGGACAAAGCCCGATGCTGATGGCCGACAGCGCCTCCTCTTTATTAGCCTTCGCCCTTAACGGCGCGGGTATCGCGCTGCTGCCCGTATGGCTGGTTGAAAGTGACATTGTCACTAAAAAGCTGACTCATCTGCTACCCGATCACCGTTTTCCGGCTCAGGGAATTTATGCCCTCTACCCCAACACCCGCCACGTACCGGAAAAAGTGCGGGCTTTTATCGACTTTTTACAACGCCGGGTGGCAGGTTGATTAAGTCTGAATAGCGATAAACAAAAACTTCGGGGAAATGCGCGGCTTTCGGAGGATAATGGCGGCATTCTGAGGATTAAGAGACAAAGGAAAGCATGATGTCCAACCAGCTAGCAGCAGAAGATTACTACGCCGAAAAATATGGCCTGACCCGCACGCACTCCGAAGTTATTTTTGCTGCCCAACATGTTCCGCCGGGCAAGGTGTTAGATTTAGGCTGCGGCAGTGGTCGCAACTCGCTGTATCTCAATCTTAAAGGCTCAAGCGTCACCGCGTGGGACTTCAACTCGCTGAGCATTGCCAAACTCAATGAGATCATTAAGGCAGAATCTCTGCAAGGGATTGAGACGGCGGAAATTAATCTCAATGCCCATCGTTTTAGCGGCGAGTATGATTTTATTCTCTCCACCGTAGTGATGATGTTCTTAGAGCGCAGCAGCATTCCGAATATCATTGCCGATATGCACGCCAGCACCCAACCGGGGGGCTACAACCTAATTGTGGCCGCCATGGATAGCCCGGACTACCCTTGCCCGCTGCCTTTCCCCTTCAGCTTCCAGCCCAACGAGCTGTGTGATTACTATCAAGGTTGGAACATTGTGAAGTACAACGAAGACGTCGGCGAACTGCACAAACGCGACGCCAACGGCAATCGCTACAAAATGCGTTTCGCCACTCTGCTGGCTCAAAAACCGGCCTAACCGTCATGGCTCAATCGGTGAGTAAGCCTGAGCAAGTGCGTTACTACCGCCCGGAGGATATTCCGGGCATGGTGCTGGGTGAGGCGCACTTCACCGATTTCAGCTTTGAGCCGCACTTCCATCTGGATTACCACATTGGCTTGATCAGCGAAGGCGCGCAGCGGCAAAAGTTCTCAGGGCAAACCGGGCTGCTGGGCGCCGGGCGTATCTCAATTATGCCGCCCGGCGAGATCCACACCGGCACGCCGGAAAACAATAATGCCTATACCCTGCGCACCTTCCGCGTTGCTCCTGCTTTGCTCAATAATCTGGCGGAAGAGTTTTCTGGCCGCCACCGGCCATTGGCCGTCGGCGCGGGAATTATTGAAGCGCCGGATCTCAGTAAGCACCTATCTGTACTTCATCAACTGATGGCGCAAAAGAGTGATACGGCAGGGCATTCGTTTGACGAGCAATATTTGGCCGCGCTCGAGCCGCTGTTTATTCAGCTAAAAGTCACGAGGCCGGTGGAGACGCAGCAGGGCCTGTCGAGACGCCAGTGGGGAGAGATTGAAGCTTACTGCCACGCGCATCTGGCGGAGAAAATTTCACTGAGCGAGCTGGCGGCGTTGTGCGGGTTGAATCGATTTCAGTTTCTGCGCTGTTTCAGCAAACACACCGGCATGACGCCTTATGCCTGGCTGAAACGCCTGCGGCTGGAAGTGGCCTGTAGCCTGTTGGGGCAATCAGGAAGAAGCATTGCGGACATCGCGTCCGCAGTGGGTTTTTATGATCAAAGCCATTTCAACCGCGCGTTCCGCTGGGCTTTCGGCGTCGCGCCTTCTCACTACTAGTTATATAGTCAGATAAATCAATAAGTATCATGGAATCCTGAAATCTCAGGATTCCACAATCATCACCAACCTTTTACTGCATCACCGTGATAAATCTTGTCGGCGGCAGCGGCAACTTCATCAGTTTGATAAGCCTTAACCAAATCCTTCACCTTCTGGCTGTCTTTATTGTCCTCACGCGCCACAATAATGTTCACGTAAGGTGAGTTTTTATCTTCAACAAACAGGCCATTCTTAGCTGGCGTCAGGCCGACTTGGCTTGAGTAGTTGGTGTTGATGATGGCCAGGTCGATTTTGTCGTCGTCGATGGCGCGGGTCAGCTGCGGCGCTTCAATTTCAACAATTTTCAGGTGTTTTGGGTTCTCGACGATATCCAGAGAAGTCGGCAGTAAGCCCACGTTATCCTTCAGCTTAATCAAACCCTGTTTTTGCAACAGCAATAGAGAGCGTCCCAGATTGGTGGGGTCATTTGGCACGGCAACCTGCGCGCCGTCTTTCAGCTCGGAGACGGATTTGATTTTGCGCGAATAGCCTGCGATTGGGTAAACGAAGGTGTTGCCTACAGCCGCCAGTTTATAGCCACGCTCTTTAATCTGTTTTTCCAGATAAGGGCCGTGCTGGAAGGAGTTGGCGTCGATATCGCCGCTGCTCAATGCTGAGTTTGGCAGCACATAATCGGTGAAGGTGACGACTTCCACGTCGAGATTGTATTTCTCTTTGGCGACTTTTTTGACCGTGTCCCACAGCGGCTGGTCAATACCGGCGCTGATGCCGACTTTGATGTGGTTGTCATCTTTCTTCGGGCCACAGCCGCTAAGGATCAGCGCGCTTGCCAAAGAAACTGTTAATAAAGAAGCTTTTACCGCGTGTTTGAGAGAGGTGCGCATAGACAATGTCTTTCCTTAAACTATAAAAAACAACCAAAATGAAGGTGCCCGTCGGGCTAGTTTTGTGGCGTGAGTTTTTCAAACCCCGCCCTCGCTGGCAAATAAGAAAAAGACATAACCTATGCATTAAAAATGCGAGACTTTTTTCAGACTTTCAGCCTGTAAATTCAAGGGTATAAATTAAATACTTCGGCGGTGAGAATCAGCCGGGAGCCAGTCGCCGACAAACGTTGAGCACCAGCTGCCGCAGCCAGCGATGGGCGGGATCCACTTCAGATCTCGGGTGCCACATCTGCGAGATAGTGATTTCTCGCGTTTGCACCGGCAGTGGGAAAGAGCAGAGTTTGGCGAGCTGGCCGTCAGTTTGATTAACGGACTGATTAATCAGGAATGATGCCGGGACGTGAGCCACCAGGTCTGAGGACTGAGCAATCGCCAGCGCGGCGGAGAAGCCCGGCACCACGGCGGCAATTTTGCGGGTAAAGCCTAGTTCGGTTAAGGCCTGATCCACCGGCCCGGTGATGCCTTCGCGGCGCGACACCAAAACATGACCGAAAGAGGCATAGCGCGCCACGCTCATCTTCTCCTCTTGGGCCAGCGGGTGGCCTTTGCGCACCACGCCGACAAACTTATCGCGAAATAGCGTCTGCAAACGGATCTCCGGCCCCATTTCGCCCAGCACGCCAATTTCTAAATCTACCCGCCCTTCCCGCAGCGGTTTGGCGCTTTTCTCCGGCTTAGGCAGAAAGCGCAGACAGACACCCGGCGCTTCTGCGGCGGCAGCGGCAATCAGCGCCGCGCCGAACGCGGTAATAAAACCGTCATTGGAGCGTAGAGTAAAGGTACGCTTTAGCGTGGCAACATTGAGCGCGGTGGCCGCAGGGCGCAGCACGGCGCGGGCTTCCAACGCGGCGTTTTGCGCGCGTTCGCGGATCTCTTCGGCGTAGGGCGTGAGCACCATCTGCCGTCCGGCCCTTACTAGCAGCGGGTCGCCGGTGACGGCACGCAGGCGGCTGAGGGTGCGGCTCATCGCCGAGGCGCTGAGACTCAGGCGGCGAGCGGCGGCGGCGACGCTGACTTCATTAAGCAGCACGTCGAGGGCGATAAGTAAATTGAGATCGGGTTCAGTCATGACGCGCGTTTTACTCCAGAGTCAGTCAAAGTGAGAAGGCGTCTGGTGCAGGTTATAAGTGCAAATGCTGCGCCTTCCGCCTTATCTCAGCGACGAGTATATTTGCTTCATCGACAACTTAATACGAGTGGTAAAGGCTATTTATGGAATTATTCTCCAACCGACCCGGTGACGACGGCCTGCCCGGCCGCGACCGTTTCTTCGCTATGCTAACCGTGATGACCATGGCGGCGATGGTGGTGTTCGACGGCTCGATGGTCAATATCGCCCTGCCGCAAATCGCGCGCTCGCTCGAGGTTTCCGCCGCCGCCGCCGTTTGGGTATCGAATGGCTACCTGCTGTCTGCGGCGATGTCGCTGGCTATCTTCGCCGCCCTCGGCAGCCATATTGGCTTTCGCGCCCTGTTCAGCGGCGGCCTGATCCTGTTCACGCTGGCGTCGGTGGGCTGCGTGTTCTCTTCCTCGCTGGACATGCTGATCGCTATGCGGCTGCTACAGGGGATTGGCGGCGCCGCCACCTTGAGTATCGGCCCGGCCATTTTGCGCACCGTGTTCCCTAATCGCCTGCTGGGAAGAGTGCTGGGCGCGAATGCCCTGCTGATCGCCGCCAGTACGGCCGTTGCCCCGATGCTCGGCGGCACCATCCTCGCCGCGCTAAGCTGGCAATGGCTATTTGCGATTAATATCCCACTGGGCGTCGTGGCGCTGCTTCTGGCTTTGCGCGTGGTGCCGGGCAAAACCAGCACGGTTCGCCATCCCTTTGATGTCGCCGGAGGGGCGCTGTCTGCCATCACGCTCGGCGCGCTGATCATGGCCGCGAATAGCTTTTCCCATGCGGACAACGGCCATTTTTCATCGCAAACTCTGCTGGACGCTTTGGCCTACGCCGTGGCCGCCATTGTGGCCGGGATAGCCTTTGTCTGGCGTCAGCGCCGCGCGCCCAAGCCTCTGCTGCCTCTAGGCATGTTCGCCTCATCGCGCTTTTCTCTGGCGGCGCTTACCTCGTTGGCGTCCTTTGTCAGTCAGGGCATCACCTTCGTCGCCCTGCCGTTTCTGTTCCAAAACGTTTATGGCTATAGCGCCTTTACCTCGGCCCTGCTTTTCACCCCGTGGCCGATTGGCATTATCCTCGCCGCGCCGCACGCCGGGAGGCTGGCCGACCGCCATTCCCCGGCGGTAATTTCAACCATTGGGCTGGGGATATTTGCGCTGGGACTGATTCTGCTCTCTTTGCTGCCAGAACAGGCGGCGATGTGGGATATCTGTTTGCGCAGTCTGATATGTGGCATCGGGTTTGGCTGCTTCCAAAGCCCCAATAACCGCGAAATGCTGGCCAACGCCTCGCGCGAAAACAGTGGCTACGCCTCTGGCGTGTTGGCGATTATGCGCACCTTCGGGCAGTGTCTGGGAACGGCACTGGTAGGCGTTATTTTGTCGATTTCACTGAGCGACGCGGCGCATGAAGCTCAGGCGATTCATTTCAGTTTGTGGGTGGCGGTGATAGCCACGGCTCTGGCCATTGTTGTCAGCCTGAGCCGCATTAGAAACACTCACCACCAGCCACTAAAAGACGCCTAAAAGCCAAGCCGCACGGGTGTTCAGGCAAATTCGTAACTGATTTTAATCCGCTCTTTAGCTTTGATTTTTCGCAGTTCCAACCCCCGTAATGCCTGGGTGGTGGCGGCATGTGTGCCACCACAGGCTACCGGCACATAGTCGCCCAGACGCACAATGCGCATCTCTTCGTTTTGCGGAATAGACCCCGCCAGCTCTGGCCGCAGGCGGGCGATTTCATCAAAAGACATACTTTCAATGGTAACCGGCAAATCCTGCTCAATTGCCTCCGCCACCTTGCTGCGCACCTGCTCCAGCAGCTGATCGGCGGCTAAGGTACTGTTTCCAGTGAATTCCACATAGGCACCCGGCAAAAAGTGGTGGCCCTTGGCTGGCACCAAAGAGGGCATCAGAGTTTCCACCACGTGGGCAATTAAATGCCCTGCCGTATGGGCCAGCGACGCCCTGCGGCGGAACTCAGCGTCAATAGTTAAGGTCGCGAGCTGACCGATGTCGAGACTGACTTGGGGATCTACCAAGTAATGGTGCACTTCCTCGCCATGATTCAGCGCCTGGCGCACCAAATGGCTTTGGCCATGCTGGGTCACACTGCCGTGATCCGACATCTGCCCGCCTCCCTGAGGATAAAAAACCGTCTGCTCGACCACAAAATAGCGCCCTTTTTCATCTTCGCCGGTGTGCAAGATTGGGCTTTCACAGGTGATAAGTTCAGGTTGAGTCCGGCTTAAAATGCGCGTCATGCGATGTTCCTCTGGTTTTTATAGGTGATTTTTTAACTGCAAACCTGAGTATGGCGCGGCTAAAAGGAGCTGGATTGTAAAAAATTGCACGGTAAAAGATTTTCAAATTCGCCGAGTGCGATTTGCAATAGCCTTTAGGTGAGACATTCCCAAACGATATTGACGACTCCTTTGCTATATGGTTGTATAATACAACCATATTTCAGAGATCGATTTCCATGAGTTCAGCCCCCAAAATAGTTGAAGAAATCCGCGTTGCTTCCCGCAAAATGGTGCGAGAGTTGGGTTTTATGCATAACACGCTGGCCGCCACCCAATACTCCCCGTCGGTGGTCCACACCCTGCTCGAAGTGGAAAACCATGGCTCCATGACGGCGGCGCAGCTGGTGCAGATTTTAGGGCTTGAGAAGTCGAGCGTCAGCCGCATGCTGACTAAGCTGGTGAGCGCCGGTGAGCTGGAAGAAACGCCATCTACCGACGACGCGAGGATCAAGCAGCTTACCCTGACGGCGCAGGGCAGGAAAACCGTCGAAAAAATCAATAGTTACGGCAGCCAACAGGTGATCGCCGCCCTGCAAAAGATGAATCCCCACCAGCAGCAGACCGTCTCACAAGGGTTGAGATTTTATGTCGAGGCGCTAAAAGCCTGTCGCCAAGAGAGCGAGCCGGAAAGCAAAGATCAGGTAAAAGTCATTTGTGGCTACCAGCCCGGAATGATTGGCCGCATCACTGAAATGCACGGCAGTTATTACGCCAGAGAACATAATTTCGGCAGCTTTTTTGAAGCCAAAGTGGCGGCGGGTCTGGCGGATTTTACCGGACGTCTGGATAAGCCGGGCAATCAGATTTGGCTGGCGATGCAAAATGGACGCATTGTCGGCTCGGTGGCGATTGATGGTGAAGATCTGGCGAATGACGATGCCCACCTGCGCTGGTTCATTCTTGATGACGGCTGTCGCGGCAGCGGCGCGGGTAGAAAGTTGATTGCCGCCGCGATGCAATTCTGCGATGAACAAGGTTTCCCGGCGGTACAGCTGTGGACATTCAACAAACTCACCGCCGCTAGGCGTTTATATGAGTCCTTTGGCTTTGAACTGGCGAAAGAGTGGCAAGGCGATCAGTGGGGAAGCACTATCACTGAGCAGCAGTTTACTCGGGCCAAACGCGCATAGCATTGTCGACCAGCGCCATCATGGCCTCTTTCGACGCGCCCTCTTTGGCTTTGATCGACATGCCATTCAGCAGGGTACTGAAGAAGCTGGCTAAGGCGGCGGGATCGGCAGTTTTCGGCACATCGCCGTCGACCACTCCCAGCTCTATGCGGCCTCTGAGAGCGCATTCGGTTTCAAAGCGCGCGGCCTTAACAGCCCTTTGCACTGGCGAGGTGGACGGGCAGGAATTCACCGTCGAGACCACCAGCATGCAGCCCGGCGGGTTTCCTGGGCTGACATATCGCTCGGCGGCTTGCCGTAAAATGCGCTCAATGGCGGCCTTGGCGGTGACTTCTTTACAGGCTTCCACCTGATAATTGCCCGGCCCTTTGATATAGCGATCCACCGACTCAAGAAACAGCCGCTCTTTATCTCCAAAGGTGCTGTAGACGCTCGGCGTGGTGATTTTCATCGCCTCAAGCAGTTCGGCCATCGACGTCGTTTCATAGCCATGCAGCCAGAACAGGCGCATGGCCTGCTCCAGCACGGCTTCGCGATCGAAAGACTTAGGTCTGCCGCGTTTCTTTAATGTGGAAGATTTATCTGTGTTCATAACTCCGATTCTAAAAGATGCCCCCTGACGCAGCAAGCAGCGACCTATCAGACCCGCACGGCGGGCCGCGGCCGGGTGAAAAGCACAATGACCGAGGCCAGCAGGGCAAGAACTCCGCCGAGCATAAAGGCACTGCTGGTGCCGATACTGTCAGCCAGCACGCCGCCGAAGAACGCGCCGCTCGCCAGTGAAATCTGGAAAATAAATACGATCAATGAGGATCCGGTTTCAAACTGCTCAGGCGCGGCCTGATAAACCCAGATATTCAAACATACTGGCATAGCGCCAAACGCCAGCCCCCACATAACAATCAGGAAGGATGCCGTCAGCGCGCTGTCGCTAAGCTGGGAAGCGCCGACCACCGCCACACCCATGAGTAGCAAACAGGCCAAAAGCGTGTGCTTCACGCCGACGCTCTTCACCATCACTTCCGTCAGGAAAGTCCCGACCAGTCCCGCAAGACCATAAGCCATGAGTAATAGAGAGAGATCTGACGCCGATAACCCGAGCTGAAAACGCAGCCACGGCTCGAGGTAGGTATAAGCCGAGAACTGCGCGGCGGCCATGAACAGCGCGATGATCAGCCCATAACGCACGCCGGAGATCTTCGCCACGCTAAATAGGGTGCTGGCTTTTATCGACTGTCTGGCCGGGAGCGAGGGCAGCGTCGCCCATTGCAGCAGAAAGACTCCGATGGCCAACACCGTATTGAGGGTAAATGCCATCCGCCAGCCAAGAATATCGCCGATAAATGCCCCAGCGGGCACCCCGGCGACAGTCCCCACCGCCACGCCCGCCGAAATCAGCGAAGTGGCTCTTGCTCCCTGCTCTTCAGGCACTAGGCGGCGGCCCGCAGGAATGGCAAAAGACCAAAATCCCCCAACGGCGACTCCCAAAATGATACGACCGATCAGCAAAACTCCAAAAGAGGGTGCGAGCATCGCCGCCGCGTTAGAGAAAATCACCAGCGCAGACAAGAACAACAGCAGAGTGCGGCGATTCAGCTGGCGGGAAAACAGTATCAACAGGAGCGCCGAGGCTGCGGCCGCCAGCCCCGGCAGCATCACCGCCAGCCCTGCCCGCCCCTCGCTGACATTCAGCGAATGCGCAATGGGGGTCAGTAAGCCTATAGGCAAGAATTCAGTGTTAATCAAAACA
This sequence comes from Ewingella sp. AOP8-B2-18, assembly GCF_052376015.1. Classification (NCBI taxonomy): domain Bacteria; kingdom Pseudomonadati; phylum Pseudomonadota; class Gammaproteobacteria; order Enterobacterales; family Yersiniaceae; genus Ewingella; species Ewingella sp. AOP8-B2-18. The sequence continues at coordinate 4,535 of NZ_JBQSVB010000008.1, read as the reverse complement.
AAGGTGCCGAAGCCGAGCGAGATAACACTCAACCATCGTTTAAATGCAGAAGCGTTAGGCTGGGCGTCCAGGGAAGTGCACTCAGTCATAAAAGGATCCTGAAGGTTTTAAAGTGAGGGAAGCTAGATATCGGGGCTATGAAACGGCATTCAGGGCCAAGCGTCAATAAATTACGTAATGATCATTACGTAATTATTTAGCTGATTATTCGCTAAGTCACTGCCCACGCCTCGCCAACACATCCGCCCTGCTAAAGCTTGCTCCAAAGGGGCTCTGGCGCTATTTCAGCCGCTAAACTTACAGGTTGCACTTACAGGAAATTCTTCCACGTATTAGTATGTTGTAACTAAGCAATTTCAAGGTAATGCGTTTGCATTGTACAATGCAAGTGCATTACACTTTGACCATGCTTTAACCAACAACCTTGCGGATCTTTGAGAGCGGGAGAACGAAACATGGTGACTTTGAAAATGGCTGACGTGTCTCTGCGTGCTGAGTCTCGACTTACCGAACGTAGCCAGACCACGATCCCTGCGTCGATTCGTGATGCACTGAATCTGAAAGCCGGTGAACACATCGAGTATTCCCTGTTGCCCGGCGGGCAAGTTATCTTATCAAGAAAGGACGACAATCAGGACGATCCTGTCGTGGCTCAATTCCTGGCATTCCTTGAAAACGACATGGCGAAAAATCCGCAGCATATCCATGCTGTGCCGGAGGCGTTGTGGTCTGACATTAAGGAACTCACTGCTGGCGTTGAGATTGATTTGGACGCGCCACTTACGGACGATTAGTGGGAGATTGCAGTGGAATCTTTAGAAATTAATGGCTGGAAAATTTATTTTAATGCGTGTTTTACCGAGCAAATTTTAAAACTTCGGCAGGAAGTCAACGCGCTCAAAGCGTCTAATCCGCATGATTATTTTAACAAGCGCCCGACGAAATTGCTGGCGGCAATTATGCAAGTCATCGAGCGCGTGGCTTCAGACCCACTGGGCGCACAATTCAGGCAGGGAAGTACCTTAGGGCCAGAAAACAAGCATTGGTTTCGCGCTAAATTCCTTCAGCAATATCGCTTATTTTTTCGTTGTAGTGATAAACACAAAGCGATTGTTTTTGCGTGGGTGAATGATGAAAAAACAAAACGCGCCTATGAATCCAAAACCGAGGCCTATAAGGTGTTCGAGAGAATGCTCAATGCGGGTAATCCGCCTGACGATTAATTAATCGTATTTTTATTTATATATTTATTTAACTAATGGAATAAATAAATTCATTCATCAAAATAATAAAAAATAAATATTGAGTATAATAAGAATTTGAGGTATTAAAAGAACAAGGGATAATTTTCTTAAGGATCTATTTCATGGACTCATTAGGATTTAATTTTTCGTCTTTTTTTATCTGTATTATGTCTTATGTTATATTTCTCAAAACCAGAGGGAAGAATCTTAGCAACATCAATTGCTTTTTTTTCCTTTTGTTTGCGACCTTTGTTATTTGTTTCTTCCATCCCCTTACAGTTCTTTTTTTTAATAACAACCCATTATTATGGAAGGTTTTTTTGTTCGATTTTTTAGGAACACTTCTAGTGTCGTTAGCATTTAACATTACACTACTTTATTTATATAAAAAGGTGAGAAAATGAAAGAGTTAGAATGGTCCCAACTTAATGTTATATCTGGAGCACAATCCGATATTAACAATGCGAACTCACAATTATTAAATGACATTTCTAGTAATATTGCTTGGGGCGCCGGAATGGGTCTCATAGGTGGCCCGATGGGTGCTTTAGCTGGCGGTGCTGGTGGAGCCTTACAAACAGTAATTCAAGGAGCTTATAAACATGGAAGCGTTAATGTGCAAATGCCACAAGTTCCAATGAGACCAAGCTGGGGAAGTCCCGCCCCTAAACTTTGCAACCCACCAGCTATTACCTCTGGTTGCCCACATTACTAATATCCATAGTTACCTTTAAATAAAGGCCACATAAAAATGTGGCCTTTTCTATAGAGTAGTACAATCCCACGTCATCTCCCCACATAATAAGATTCTGCTGATTTTTGCTTGAAAAACAGCGATGCTAACAACCAGTTAATACAATTGCCATTAGCTGCAAAGGACCCAGAATGAACCAATCAATCGCCATCGTGGGCGCAGGTCTGGGAGGCTTAATGCTGGCCCGGGTTCTTCATCTGCACGGCATTAACGCCACCGTTTTTGAAGCCGAAGCCTCTGCCGATGCGCGTTCGCAGGGCGGTTTGCTGGATATTCACGACTATAATGGCCAGCTTGCGCTTCAGGCTGCGGGGCTTTTCGAGCAGTTTCAGGCCATTATCCAGCGTGGTGCTCAGGCAACGCGCGTGCTGGATAAACACGGCAAGGTGCTGCTTGATGAGCCGGACGATGGCGATGGTGGCAGGCCAGAAGTGCATCGCGGCGATTTGCGTAAGTTGCTGCTGGATTCACTGCCTGAGGGCATGATCCGCTGGGGGCATAAAGTCACGTCAGTCGCGCCGCTAGGCTCTGGGCAGCATCAGCTGACCTTCGCCAATGGCTCGACGTTGGTGACGGATATTCTGGTGGGTGCTGACGGCGCATGGTCGAAGGTCCGCCCTCTCCTCTCCCCCGCCAAGCCAAGCTATGCCGGAGTGACCTTCATTGAAACCTACCTGCACAATGCTAATGAGGATCACCCGGAAAGTGCGGCAGCCGTGGGCGGCGGAACTCTGTTTGCTCTCGAACCAAACCGGGGCATTCTGGCGCACTGTGAAGGTAATGGCACGCTACATGCCTACGCGGCCCTGAGACAGCCTGAGGCTTGGCTCGCTACTGTTGATTTTTCCGTTCCGCAGAGCGCTAAGGCGCAGGTGGCCGCCGAGTTCGCCGACTGGGCACCGGAGCTTACTGCACTTATCACCGACAGCGAAGAAGACGCCGTGGTACGTGCCATTTCCGTACTGCCTGTGGAGCATCAGTGGCAACGGGTTCCAGGCGTGACGCTGCTCGGCGACGCGGCGCACCTGATGTCGCCCTTCGCCGGTGAAGGCGCAAATCTGGCCATGTTCGACGGTGCTGAACTGGCAAAAGCCATCGTCGCGCACCTCGGCGATATAGAAGCGGCGCTGGCCGCCTATGAAAAGGAACTCTTCCCGCGCAGCGCGGCAGCGGCAGAAGAAGCCGCGCGAAATCTAGAATTGTGCTTTGGGGAGGACGCGCCGCACAGCCTGCTGGCACTCTTCACCCAGCATCATGATGCTAAATAAGCTCTGTTTAATGATAAAGTTGGCGAAATAGAATGATTAAATCGGGGCGTTGTTGATGAAAAAGAAGGATTTTATTGCTCAGGACTTGCTGAGTAAAATTTACCAACGCAGCGCCCTGCCGGAAGATCAACGCCCGACCAAGCTTCCCCCCGAACGCCAGCTGGCAGAGGAGTACGGCGCTTCTCGCTTCACCATCCGCAAGGCGTTGGAGAAGCTGGTGGATATCGGCGCGGTGCGGGTGGTTCAGGGTTCTGGGATTTTTATTAATCCCGGCATCAGTAGTAATCCGTTGGTTTACAACTCCATCACCGAGAAGAAATTCGCTGAAATTAGCTTTCGCATGCTTAATCTGCACAAACGCCGCCCGGACAAGGAAGAGCAGCAGATTTTTGGCCTGACGGCGGATGACTTTATTTGGGCTTTTACCCGGCTGCGCGCGGTGAATCAGCACAACGTGCAGATTGAACAGGCCAGAATGCCCTTCAGCCTGTTTACCGATTTAAACCAGAGGGTGATTGAGAGTTCTATTCAACAATATGTGCTGGGCAAGGGCTATCAGATTTCCCACTCCCTCACCCATTACGACGCCGTGATAGTTAATAAAGTGCAGGCCGAGCTGCTCGGCTGTAAGAAAGGCGCGCCAGCGATGCATATCCTTAACCGTGGAATTCTGCGCGACGGCCGGGTGTATGCGTTCAGCGATATTGTCGATATCGATTATTCCTGCACCTATGTTATCCCCTTCAATCAGGATAATTTGGCCTTTAGGCAGACCTGATATAGCCCTGCTTTTGCATTTTTTCTAGGGTTTCACCCTTGGCGCAGACCATGCCGGTCGACAGTAATTCAAAGTCGAGACTCTGGTAAAAACCTATTTTATCCGGCGCGGCATAGATGAAGATCTTGCCGAAGGGCAGCAACTCTTCTCGCACCGCCTCCATGAGCTGCCGACCATAACCTTTGCCCTGCTGATGAGGTGCCACCGCTACGTCGGAAAGATAGCTGCACCAAGTCATATCACTGATTGCTCTCGCCACAGCAATAAGCTTGCCCTGTTCATAGCCAAACCAGCAGAAAGCGCTGTGGCGAAAGGCATTTTCTAAATCGCCCAACTCACGTAGACCTAGACCGGCGGTATCAATCAGCTCGACCAACGCCTGCCAATCCACCTCATTGATACTTTCTTTTCGTTTTAGGGTCATCATCGCGCAGGGTTCCTTAGACTTGATTGAAGGTGTTTGGTAGGAATTTAATGATCATAAGGCTGTT
>NZ_JBQSVB010000007.1:0-266672 GCF_052376015.1 Ewingella sp. AOP8-B2-18 | reverse complement strand
GGGAAGATGCGTGATCTGATCCTTCAACTCAGCAAAAGTTCGATTTATTCAACAAAGCCGTTTACGGCATAAACATCCTTTGCATTCTTATTGGTCAGAAAATCGACTAACTGATGGAGATGGACACCCAGGTCAAGGTAAACCGTAGGAATATCAGCATCTTCACAGCGCCATGGCTGCGGAGAGGGAGCGTTTCCTTCAATACTCATTCGGGCAAAACCCTCCTGCGGCATCTCAACCATCACTTGCTGAATTTTCCCCAGCTCGCCCGTCTGAATACGCTGACGCAGCTCGCGTACCATCGGATAGCCGGTATAATTGAAAGTTACATATAGCCTTCCATCCAAATTTCCGAAGTTTTTTTGAATATCCAAAGCACCCTGAACATTGCTGACCAGTGCTTTTTCACAAATAACAGTTAAGCCATATTCAAGGCATGCCATCACGATTTCACGATGCGTGGGAGTTGGCGTCAGAATAACCACCGCATCTAACTTCTTATGTTCCGTTTCGAGAAATGCGTGGGCATCGCGATAAACGCGGTCAGTGTTAATCCCCCAATCCAGAGCCGTCTGTGTATTAATTTCGCTATTACGGCTGAAACAGCCTGCAACTAATTTAAAATGGCCATCCATTTGACAGGCGATTTTATGTGCCTCTCCAATAGCGGAGTTTTTGCCCCCACCAATGAAACCTAAAGCCAAAGGTTTTTTCATTTCACATTCCTTACTGCTCGTTAATTTGTATATAGTTTTTTAATTCAGGGGTTATCGTTTTAAGTGCTGAAAAATTATCAAGCTCGGCAAATATGACCCCAGCCCGATCATGGGGTGCCGGATTCACACTCTCTCCTGGTAATTTTAACGGCACTGTTTCAATGACCCTTCCATCGAGCTTGCTAAAGTCGAAAGAAGTAAATTGCTGAGTCTGTGAGAGTGAAACAGTGTGGCGCACAATCGCCCTGCATGGCGTGGGCCGTTGCAATTCAAAGGCACTTTTTAAACCAAGAAATGGCTGAGAAAAATAGTGGGAATAGGGAATCCCCGTCGAAAGTTCAATTAGGCGAGAATAGAGATCCCCCGGAGAACGACGCGTTAATTCAATCAACCAAAAACATGTTTCATTGGCGATAAACTGGGTATGTAATAAACCATCGGTTAGCTGTAGTTCTCTGACCAGAGTTTGCATACATTCGTGCACATTTTTACGCATGCTTTCCGATAATGTGACGCTAATACAACTACTGTTAACCTGCCACGGATAAACCGTGCAGTATTCGTCGACAAAAAATTCACAAGCGATATTTCCATCGCGAATAAAAGCAGAATGGCTGTATAATTGCCCTTCGCAGAAAGTCTCGATGACTATCTGGCCCGATGCAGAAACTTCTCGGGCGGTTTTAACTGCCGCATCTAATTCTGCCAGATTATTTATCTTTATAATGCCAAGCCCGCTATATGCATCTACCGGTTTTACTAATAGCGGCAATGGCAATCTTTTAGCATCTTCAAGGTCATAAGCCGCCTGTGGTATTGGATAACCCTGTTTATTGGCCCAACGGCGAAATGCATCTTTCATAAAGATGATTTCGCTCACCTCTGGCGTATCAAAGCCGGCTAACCCCAATTGTTGGGCAACCCAGGCTCCCGTTAAATAAGAAATATCGGTGACGCCGGGTAGCAAAGCATTAATGCTATGCTGTTGAGCAATATCCAGCACGGTTTCGCGATTAGCGTAATTTTCGATGATGCTACGATCCGCAAATTGATGGCCCGGATCATGTTCTTTACCACTACACACCGTCACAAAAAAACCTTGTTCTTTTGCTATCTCAATAAATGGCACAGCGGAAAATCCCGCATCCAGAATAAGCACTTCTTTTTTTTGAGTCATAACCTATTCCCAACAATATCTATGTCGATGTGGGTAATACTAAATATTGCCGCATCCGATTTAATTACTGGCATATTATTTATGTTCCCTCTGGACTTGAGACGATTGTAAGCGTCGTCTCAACTCTTCCGCATGGGACAGCTTTGCGCGTTCGTCTTTAATAAAGTTTTCTTTTAGCCGGTATAAATCCGGTAGTACTGCAAGCCGGTCGTCGCAATATTTAATGGAGAGTGAAAGATGTTTCTCAGCATCATTATAATTTTTATCGTCAACGCACGCATTGCACTTCAAAAAGTGCAGAAGCGCATCCTTGGGTCTTTCAATTAACAAGCTATCAATCGCATTTTGATCAAGTGACGGGTTTTGCATGCAACGCTTCCAGCGAATATTCATGGCTGTAGGCCATGCATCTTCATCCATCCAGCAATCAAGAATCATCATTCTATTTTTATACATCAATGTTTCTTTATCCGCTCGATACCAGGTATTACTGCCATGACGGCAATAACAGGCAACAGTGCGTTTATCAGCTATAAATGGACCTTTCTTTGCCAGTTTGAGAAAAACATCCCAGTCTACCTGCATCAGACCTTTAGCAGGCTTTTCGATTTCGACAAAGGCAGATTTACGAATTAATGTTCCAATAAAAAGGATATGATTTCCATAGGTCAACAGTGGCTCAAAAAGATCGCCAGACAGGAATTTATCTTTATAATTACCCTTATATTCATGTCGACTTCCATCTTCATTCATAACCTCTATGCCGCCATAGCACAGCACTGCGGATTCATTACCCTCCATGATGGCGACTTGCATCGCAATTTTATCCGGATAAATGAAGTCATCAGAATCAACAACAGCAATATATTTACCATGAGATCCCAAAATGGCCTCAATCCCAGAATTTTCATCCTGAGATGCGCTATTGCTAAAATAGTTTTCTTTCCTGTTAATAAATTTCAAATCATGCTTACGTTGGTATTCCTTGATAATCTCTTGGGAGCCATCTGTAGATGCATCATCCACCACGATAACTTCAAGGTTTTTATAAGTTTGCGAAAATACGCTATCTAATGCTCTTACAATATATTTAGCATGATTGTAGCTAGTTACAATAACACTCACGAGTGGCGACACAACCGCTCCTCCTTTACAAATGACTGTTGTTAAAGCAATATCTATGCCAATTTTAAAAGCCTCGCATAATCATTTAGTTAGAAAAAGAAAGTGATCATTACACTCTCTTTCCGGAAGAGGCGTTTCTCTTACGGAAGAAAACTTTCCGGGCAAGCCTGTAATTTACGCAAAATTGATCTAGCCCCAGTAAACCTCAAATACCCACACTGATCGGCTGCTTTTTGCATTTTCAGAGGCTACAATTTCGACCTTTCGTCGCCCCGCTCTGGGACGGCCCTGACTTGATATCAGACTGAGATTGCTTATGTTTACTCCGGAATTACTCTCTCCGGCCGGTTCGCTGAAGAACATGCGCTACGCCTTTGCCTATGGTGCAGATGCGGTTTACGCCGGTCAGCCGCGCTACAGCCTGCGGGTGCGCAATAACGAATTTAACCACCAGAATCTGGCTATCGGCATTAACGAAGCCCACGCGCTGGGTAAAAAATTCTACGTGGTGGTTAACATCGCGCCTCACAACGCCAAGCTGAAAACCTTCCTGCGCGACTTACAGCCGGTGATCGACATGGGCCCGGACGCGCTGATCATGTCCGACCCCGGCCTGATTATGATGGTGCGCGAAGCCTTCCCGCAGATGGACATTCACTTGTCGGTGCAGGCCAATGCGGTGAACTGGGCGACGGTAAAATTCTGGAAACAGATGGGCCTGACGCGGGTTATTTTGTCCCGCGAGCTGTCACTGGAAGAGATTGCCGAGATCCGTGCACAGGTGCCGGATATGGAAATAGAAATCTTCGTCCACGGCGCGCTCTGTATGGCTTATTCCGGCCGCTGCCTGTTGTCTGGCTACATTAATAAGCGCGACCCTAATCAGGGAACTTGCACCAACGCCTGCCGCTGGGAATACAAAGTGCAGGAAGGCAAAGAGGATGATCTCGGAAATATTGTGCACCAGTACGAGCCGATTCCGGTAAAACAAGTGGCTGCGGCTGAAAAGATCGAGCCTACACTCGGCGTCGGCCAGCCGACGGATAAAGTGTATATGCTGGAAGAGGCGATGCGTCCGGGCGAATATATGAGCGCCTTTGAGGATGAGCATGGCACTTACATCATGAACTCCAAAGATCTGCGCGCCATTCAGCACGTCGAAACCCTGACCCAAATGGGCGTGCATTCGCTTAAAATCGAAGGCCGTACCAAATCCTTCTACTATTGCGCCCGCACCGCGCAGGTCTATCGCCGCGCAATTGATGATGCCGCCGCGGGCAGGCCTTTCGACCCAAGCCTGCTGACCACGCTGGAAGGCCTGGCGCACCGTGGCTATACCGAGGGCTTCCTGCGCCGCCACACCCATGACGCGCAGCAGAACTATGAATATGGTCACTCGGTGAGCGATAGCCAGCAGTTTGTCGGCGAGTTTACCGGCAATCGTGTTGACGGCTGGGCGGAAATTGACGTGAAAAACAAGTTCAGCGTCGGTGATAGCGTCGAGATGATGACGCCAAAGGGAAATGTGCAGTTCACCCTCGAAGCCTTACGCAACAAAAAAGGCCAGCCGGTGGATGTCGCACCGGGAAATGGTCATATTGTTTACGTCTCACTGCCGGAAGACATCAATTTAGAATTCGCTATTTTGTTGCGCAATCTGGTAGAGACTGACACGCGTAACCCACACGCTAAACCCTGACCTTAATAATTAGCACTAATTACGCCACTAACCGTGGCGTTTTTTTATTGGAATGAAATAAAACAAAAACAATAAAAAATCTAAAAATAAGAATCCGGTCACATTCAGCAACAGAGGCTTTAGATACTATCCTCTTCGCAATTTAGACGAATGAAAAATAAGTTATCCAACGATACTAAGAACCACCTCCTTGGCCGGCTCAATCTCCCTTGAGCTGGCTTTTCTTTTTTACAGAAGCTTATTATTGGCGGCACTCATTCTATTAACAGAATAGGTTAATAGAATTAATAACTCCGATAATTAAATAGCAATTCATTCATGCGTTCAGTTAACGCTCACCAATATTAATCTTCCCACTTAATTAATTCGCAGGAAATATCCCTAAGATTTGCCTTTTGAATACCTGATTATTCCGATAGCCGTGGTGGTTGTTTGTCATCTATCCTTAGAGGCAGAGTCTGAACCTTGTTACGGACAGGAGACATTAATGAAGGAAAGCATAAAAGAAACGCCCGAGGCGCTTCTGATAATAAATGGAAAAGGGGCAGGCAATGAGATGTTACGCGAAGCCATTTACGCCCTGCGCAGCGAAGGCGTTGCCCTTGCAGTCCGAGTCACCTGGGAACACGGCGACGCCGCTCGCTATGTGCATGAAGCCATTGATTTAGGTTGTGAAACGGTGATTGCCGGTGGCGGCGACGGCACCATCAATGAAGTTGCCACCGCGCTCGCCAAATTGCCAGAGGGTCAGCGTCCGGCGCTAGGCTTGCTACCGCTGGGCACCGCCAATGATTTCGCCACCAGCTGCGGTATCCCGCCAGAGTTCGATCAGGCGCTGCGCCTGGCGATTAAAGGCCGCGCGGTGGATATCGATCTGGCGCGTGTTAACGGCGATCGCTACTTCATCAATATGGCTACCGGCGGTTTTGGCACGCGGATCACCACCGAGACGCCTGAAAAGCTGAAATCAGCACTGGGCGGCGTGTCTTACTTTATTCATGGCCTGCTGCGCATGGACACCCTTAAAGCCGACAGCTGCGAAATTACCGGGCCGGATTTTTCATGGGCTGGCGATGCGCTGGTGATTGGCATTGGTAATGGGCGTCAGGCCGGCGGCGGGCAGCAGATTTGCCCCGACGCTCTGATCAATGACGGCCTGCTGCAACTGCGTTTGCTCACCTCAGAAGAGCTGCTGCCGTCGTTTATTCGTAGCCTGGTCAGCAATGAAGAGAATAAAAACGTTATTTCTATCTCTCTGCCTTGGCTGGAAATCAAAGCCCCCCATGACATGACCTTTAATCTGGACGGCGAGCCGCTCACCGGCACCGAATTCCACATTGAGATTCTGCCTAACGCCATTCAGTGCCGCCTGCCTCCGCACTGTGCGCTGCTGGGCTAACACCGCCCTTCCAGACTTTCGCTAGCTAATCCTCTGCCTTCTCCTTACACGGGAGAAGGCCATATCTACCTTCCCTCCCTTCCCTCCTCCTAAGATCTTTGTGATCCCCACCAGCAAAATCCAATATGGATACTTGTATGGTAGTCAGCATAAAGCGTATTTTTCACTCAATGTACTTATGTCTTCCTGCTTGGAAAAAGGTCTGATTGATGAAAATTGTTAACGCTGAAGTATTTGTCACCTGCCCGGGCCGTAACTTCGTCACCCTGAAAATCACCACCGACGGCGGCCTGACGGGGATTGGCGACGCCACGCTCAACGGGCGCGAGCTGCCGGTGGCCTCTTATTTGCAAGATCACGTCTGCCCGCAGCTGATTGGCCGCGACGCACATCAGATTGAGGATATCTGGCAGTTCTTCTACAAAGGCGCTTATTGGCGTCGTGGCCCGGTGACCATGTCTGCCATTTCGGCCGTGGACATGGCGCTGTGGGACATCAAAGCCAAAGCCGCCAATATGCCGCTGTATCAACTGCTGGGCGGGGCTTCGCGCACCGGCGTGATGGTTTACTGCCACACCACCGGCCACTCCATTGATGAAGTGCTGGACGACTACGCCAAACATAAAGAGCTTGGTTTCAAGGCGATCCGTGCGCAGTGCGGCGTGCCGGGGATGAAAACCACTTACGGCATGGCGAAAGGCAAAGGTCTGGCGTACGAGCCAGCCACCAAAGGCGTTTGGCCGGAAGAGCAGCTGTGGAACACTGAAAAGTATCTCGACTTCACGCCAAAACTGTTCGAGGCGGTGCGCAACAAATTCGGTTTCAACGAGCACCTGCTGCACGACATGCACCATCGCCTGACCCCTATCGAAGCCGCGCGCTTTGGTAAAAGCATCGAAGAGTATCGCCTGTTCTGGATGGAGGATCCGACGCCAGCTGAGAACCAAGAGTGTTTCCGCCTGATCCGCCAGCATACCGTCACGCCAATTGCGGTAGGCGAAGTGTTCAACAGCATCTGGGATTGCAAACAGCTGATTGAAGAGCAGCTGATCGACTATATTCGCACCACGCTGACCCACGCGGGCGGCATCACCGGCATGCGCCGCATTGCCGATTTTGCTTCGCTGTATCAGGTGCGCACCGGCTCGCACGGGCCTTCTGACCTATCGCCAATTTGCATGGCCGCCGCCCTGCACTTCGACCTGTGGGTGCCTAACTTTGGCGTGCAGGAGTACATGGGTTATTCCGAGCAAATGCTGGAAGTCTTCCCACATAGCTGGACCTTCGACGACGGCTATATGCATCCGGGCGAAAAACCGGGGCTGGGCATTGAGTTTGACGAGAAGCTGGCCGCGAAATATCCGTATGAACCGGCACACCTGCCGGTGGCCCGTCTGGATGACGGTACTTTGTGGAACTGGTAAGGAAATCATCATGAAAAGCGTTGTTATCCAACAGCCTGGCCAACTGGTCATTACAGAGAAACCCTTGCCGCAGCCCGCGGCGGGCGAGGTACGGGTGAAAGTCGCCTATGCCGGAATTTGTGGCTCAGACGTGCACATTTATCACGGGCACAACCCTTTTGCTAAATACCCGCGCGTCATCGGCCATGAGTTTTTCGGCCATATTGACGCCGTGGGAGAAGGCGTGGAAAGCAGCCGTGTCGGCCAGCGCGTGGTGGTTGACCCAGTGGTGAGCTGCGGCCATTGCTACCCCTGCTCTATCGGCAGGCCGAACGTTTGCAGCACGTTGCAGGTTATAGGCGTTCACCGCGACGGCGGTTTTAGCGATGCGGCCTGCGTTCCGGCCAGTAATGCCTATGTGGTGCCGGACAGCATTCCAGATAAGTTAGCCAGCATGGTGGAACCCTTCACCATCGCCGCCAACATCACCGCCTTCCTCAAGCCACAGCCGCAGGACACCGCGCTGATTTACGGCGCGGGGCCGATGGGCCTGACGGTGATCCAAGTGCTGAAAGGGGTTTATGGCGTGAAACAGGTGATCGTCGCCGATCGCATTGATGAACGCCTGACCATGGCGCGGGAAAACGGCGCGGACTGGACCATCAACAACCATCACCAGTCGGTAGCTGACGCGCTGGCAGCAGAAGGCGTGAAACCGACGCTTATCGTGGATGCCGCCTGCCATCCGGCTATTTTGCAAGAAGCGATCCTGCTGGCCTCGCCGGCAGCGCGCATCGGCATGATGGGCTTCTCCGGCGAAGCCAGCCCGTTAACCCAACAGAGTATTACTAGCAAAGAAATTTCTCTGTTTTCCTCGCGCCTCAACAGCCATCGCTTCCCGCAGGTGATTGAATGGATGGCGGAAGGGAAAATCAGCCCGCAGAAGTTAGTGACGCACTGGATGCCCGCCAGCGACGTTGAAGCGGCCATGACCCTGTTCGAGAAGGACCAGCGCGCCTGTTGCAAGGTATTGCTGCGGTTCCCGATGGAAAGCGCGCATGGTTAAAGCAGAAACCTGAAGTCCAGGAAGGGTGAGTTTTCATCCTTCTTTTTTAAGTCGTCAACACCCTACAGAACGCAACACTAATTAAAAAAACACAATACTCAGTGGAGCACCTATGTTTAAAAACCTACGCTGGATCATCGTCTTCCTGCTGTTCTTGGTCTACATGATCAACTACCTCGACCGCGTCGCGCTGTCGATAACCGTGCCGATGATTGAAAAAGAGCTGACCATCAACCCTGAGCAATTCGGGATGATCTTCGGCAGTTTCTTCTTCGGCTATGCCATCTTTAACTTCATCGGCGGGCTGGCGGTGGATAAGTTCGGCCCGACGCTGGTGCTGGGTATCGCCGTCGGCCTGTGGTCAATCTTCTGCGGCATGACGGCTATCGCCACCGGCTTCTACTCCATGCTTATCCTGCGCGTGCTGTTCGGGATGGCGGAAGGGCCAATCTGCGCGTCGGCCAATAAGATGATTAACGGCTGGTTCCCGAAGAAACAGGCGGCCACCGCCATGGGGCTGCTTAGTGCCGGTTCGCCCCTTGGCGGCGCGGTGGCGGGTCCGATCGTCGGCTATCTGGCGATCTCCTTTGGCTGGCGTCCGGCGTTTATGGTGATTGCCGCGATTGGTATCGTCTGGATGCTGGTCTGGTTCTTTGTCGTGGCGGACAACCCGCTGAAAAGTAAGCGCATTTCACCAGATGAGCTGCGTCTCATCGACCAGATGAAAAATGAAAATCTGACCCAAGAAGAGGACTTAGCGCAGGCCGCTCACGGCTTGGGCTACTACCTGCGTCAACCAATCATCTTGGTCACCGCTTTCGCCTTCTTCAGCTACAACTACATTCTGTTCTTCTTCCTCAGCTGGTTCCCGGCTTATCTGGTGCAGGCCCACGGCTTGAATATCAAAGAGATGAGCCTGACGACGGTTATTCCATGGATTGTCGGCTTCGTCGGCTTGGCGCTGGGCGGCATCATTTCCGATAAGATTTTCAACATTACCGGACGCCTGTTGCTGTCGCGCAAAATCATTCTGGTGGTCAGCCTGTTAGCCGCGGCGGTTTGCGTGGCGCTGGCAGGGGTAGTGACCAGCGTGGTGCCGGCAGTGGTGTTGATGTCGATTTCTATCTTCTTCCTCTACACCACCGGCGCTATCTATTGGGCAATCATTCAGGACGTGGTGCATAAGTCACGTGTGGGCGGCACCAGCGGATTCATCCATCTGATTGGCAGCGTCTCGGGCATCATCGGCCCGGTAGTCACCGGTTATATCGTGCAAAACACCGGACGCTTCGACAGCGCCTTTATGCTGGCTGGCGGCGTTGCCGCGCTGGGCGCGATTCTGGTGTTCTTCGTCATTAAACCGCCTAAACACCTGCCGCTGAGCGGCGTCACCCAGTCGTAAACCTTCCCTCCCCGCAGACTTTTGCGGGGAGTTATTCCCTTGGTAAGTATGCTTTTTATCAACCGGAGTCCTACCTATGTCTCAGGTTTCATCAGCACGTACAGCCGCAAACGCCCATACCCCACAAGAAGAACGCGCACTGTTAAGACGCGTCGCGGGAGCATCGGCGATTGGCACGGCGGCAGAATATTATGACTTCTTCGCCTACGGCACCGCCGCCGTTCTGTTCTTCGGACAGTTATTTTTCCCCAGCTCAGATCCGCTGGTCAGCACCCTCGCCGCCTTTGCGACCTACGCTGTCGGCTTTCTCGCTCGTCCGTTAGGGGGAATTGTCTTTGGGCACATTGGCGATAAAGTTGGGCGCAAAAAGGCTTTAGTGATCACCATTCTTATCGTCGGTCTGGGGACATTCTGTATTGGGATTCTACCGACCTACGAGAAGATTGGCTTCTGGGCGCCAGCACTGCTTATCTTCATTCGCGTGCTGCAAGGATTTGGCGTGGGGGGTGAACAGGCCGGGGCAGTGCTGATGACGGCGGAATATTCCCGCCCCGAGCGGCGCGGCTTCTTCGCCAGTTGGGTGCAGATTGGCGCGCCATTAGGCTTTTTGCTGCCTTCGGCGCTGTTTGCCCTGCTCACCTCTACCCTTAGTCCAAGCCAGATGCTCGATTGGGGCTGGCGCATTCCCTTCCTGCTCAGTCTGCTTCTGGTGATAGTCGGGCTGTTTATTCGCCTACGCATTGATGAATCGCCGGTGTTCGCTGAAATCCGCAAAACCAAGGCGGTGGAGTCGCGTCCGGTAGTCGAAGTGATCAAACTCTATCCGGGCATCATTGCCAAAGGGGTCTGCGCCAAGCTGATTGAAGCCTGCGCCTTTGCCATGTTCACGGTGATTATTTTAGCCTTCGGCAAAGCTAACCATCTGAGTGAAAGCATCTTGCTGCAAACCATGATTGTGGCGGTGATCCTCGAGATATTCGCCATTCCAATCATGGGGCACCTGTCCGACAAAATCGGCCGAAAACCAGTCTATATGGCGGGCGCGCTGCTGCTGGTGGTTGGCATTATTCCCTTCTTCCTGGTGCTCAAACATGACAGCTTCTGGATGACGCAAATCGCCATGATTTTGGCGCTGACCTTCGGCCACAGCATGTGTTACGCACCGCAAGCCTCTTATTTCCCAGAGCTTTTCCCAACGCGAATTCGTTGTAGCGGCATCGCGCTTATCTGGCAAATAGGCTCGCTGATCGGCAGCGGCGTGCTGGGCTTGATCGCCGTGAAAATTTTGCAGGTCACCGGCGGTGATTACCACGGGCTGGCGATTTACATGATGGTGCTCGGCGTAGTGTCTATCATCGGGCTGGCCCTGCTCCCGGAAACCGCCCCGCGCAAGTTAAAAGGCGAATATCACAACTGGGGAGGTTAAACACGTTCAGCGCCTTCGCAGTCAGAAGGCGCTGTCTATACTCTTACTGACGGTTCACTGTCATCCGTGTCTTAACTCGCGTTGGAAATAATCGGTTTGGCTTATTAAAGCGATAGTCGCCCCAGTTGGAACCATTGTTGTTGTTATAACTACTTAGCTGAGGGCAAAACAACGGGGTGATAATCCTCGGTGGCGCCCCATAAGCTTGGCTGGTTTCCAGCATTGACTGTTCCAAGGGGAAATAATGACTTTACTACGCACAATCAAGCACGCTGCCCTACTCTCTTCCGCGTTGGCATTCGCCGGTGTGGCCCATGGCGCAACGATTCAAACTGTTCAAATGAATGAAGTCTTTGCCGATGGCACTTCTAAACCCGCCGGAACCATCACGGTTGAAGCAACCCAGTACGGCGTGCTGTTTACGCCTAACCTGAAGGGCCTGCCGCCGGGCATCCACGGCTTCCACGTCCACACCAATCCGGACTGCGGCCCGGCTAAGCAAGACGGCAAAATGGTGGCCGGTCTGGCCGCCGGTGGGCATTTCGACCCGGCCCATACTGGCAAGCATGAAGGCCCGTGGGGCAACGGCCACTTGGGCGACCTGCCCGCGCTGTATGTCGGCATGGACGGCACCGCGACTTACCCGGTCATGGCTCCTCGCCTGAAAATCTCTGACGTTAATGGCCACTCGCTGATGATCCACGCGGGCGGCGACAACCATTCTGACCATCCGGCCATGCTCGGCGGTGGCGGTGCGCGCATGGTGTGTGGTGTGACTAAATGGTAAGTATCACGCGTCCACGTTTAGCATTAGCCACGTTAGCCCTGCTGTCAGTCGGCGCATGGGCGGGTAACAGCGACGCCGTGGCGGGCAGCTGGAAAATGGCCTCTTGGGAGAAGTTACAGACCCAGCTCTATGCGCGCGGGGTGCAGATTTATCGCTGCGCCGCCAACGACGACAACCAGACCGGTAAGTGGGTGTTTCAGGCACCAGAGGCCGATCTGTTTAGCGATAAAGCCATGACGGATTTAGTCGCCAAACACTTCGACGGCCCACAGTGGCAGGCGCTGGACGGCAGTCAGGTAAGCGGCAAAGCCCGCGCCACCAAGGCCGCGCCCGATGCCAATGACATTCCGTGGTTGATTCTGTCCGGCTCGTCGCACCAGCTGCCGGGCATCTTCGCACACGTCTCGACTATTCAGCGCGTTGACACCCACGGCGGTACCCCCGGCAAAGCGATTTGCGCTAAGGCGCAGTACGGCGCGACCCTCAAAGTGCCTTATACCGCGACCTATCGCTTCTTCACATCCTAAACAAATGTTAAACAGAAACGGGCTGAGTGACTCAGTCCGTTTCATTACGAAGGTTTAAGCTTGTTCCCCTTCTTTTCGCCGCTTACACTCACTCAAAAATCGATCATTTCCGGATTATTCCGAGTCGGTCGCCACAATAAGAAAAATCGTTATCCTCATGCAAACAACCATAAGATTAATGCTCGCCGACGATCACGTTCTGATGCGCGAAGGGCTAAAACAGATTTTTAATCTGGATAAACAACTGACCGTGGTCGCGGAAGCGGGCAACGGCGAAGAGGTTTTAGCCGCGCTGGCGCAGACTGAATGCGACATTTTGCTGCTCGATCTCTCCATGCCGGGCATCAGCGGGACAGAGATGGTGCGCAAAATTGCCAAAGATTGGCCGAGCCTGCCGGTGCTGGTCCTGAGCATGTATAACGAGCCGCAGGTGGCAATGACCGTGCTTAACAGCGGCGCGCAGGGCTTTATCACCAAGGATCAGGACCCGCAAACCCTGCTCAACGCCATTCATCGCGTCAGCCAGCATCAGCGCTATATCGATCCCAGTCTGGCGGAGGCGATCATTTTCTCCAACGGCGACACCAGCGAGCAATATCGCTACGCCACTCTTTCCCAGCGTGAGAAGCAGATCCTCTCCATGCTGACGCGCGGCGACAGCATTAACGCCATCGCCGACGCGTTGAAAATCAGCAATAAAACGGTGAGTACGCACAAGGCGCGGATGGTGGAAAAGATGCAGTTCAGCAGTAATGCCGAAATGATCCGTTTCGGCATTAAACATAACCTTTCTTAATATGATCCTGGTAATTCGCCCGTGATGCGCACGTGAGTTCCCTGCTGCGGCTGGCTACAAAACTGTAATTCCCAGCCCAGCATGGTGCAGCGCTCGCGCATGCCCAGCAGGCCAAAAGCGGTAGAAGGCACGCTGTTGACGTCAAAGCCCTGGCCATTGTCGCGCACGTCAATAGCCAGCGAACTCCCGGTCTGAACCACTTTGATATGCACCCGGCTGGCCTGCGCGTGGCGATACACATTGGTCAGCGACTCCTGCACCACGCGGAAAATCGCCGTGGTGTGCTCGTCGGAAAGCGCAATGTCATCCTCGCTCACCTCCAGCGTACAGCAGCAGTCGCGGTGATATTTATTCGACTCATCGCGCAGCCATCTTAGCGCCGGGATAAGGCCCATGTTGAGTACCGCCGGACGCAGAATGGTCGACAGGTCGCGCACAACGCGAATGGTACCGTCGACAATATCCTTCAGCGCCTGCATCTGCTCGCTGCACTCACGCCCTTCGGCATGCATCAGCGAGATTACCACCCGCAGCGTACTCAGCCGCTGGCCCAGCTCGTCATGAATTTCGCGGGCGATGTGCTTGCGCTCGTTCTCCACGCTGACCTGAATTTGCTGGGTCATCTGGCGCAGCTGCTCGTGGGTGCGTTTCAGCAGTTGGTCATCTTTGAACTGGCGAGTAATGTCCTGGCCGGTGATCAGCACTGATTTCAGCACGTGGCGATCGCTAAATTCCGGGATGAAGCGCAGCTGAAGAATCGACTCCTCTTCGCCATCGAGCTTGCGTAACACGTTCTCGAACAGCTTGCCGGTCTGCACTACGGAGCGCACCGACAGGGCGATTTGTTGGAACAACAGGCTGTTTTCCAACACGTTTTGTAATGTTTGCCCCACCAGCGGGCCGTCGACATAGTCCAGCCAGCGCTGGGCCGCCTCATTGGCGTACAGACAGCGCAGATGAGTATCCACGCGCAGCATAACGTCGGGCACGTTTTTCAACATACCGCGCAGGCTGTTTTCGCGTTCGTAGTAAAAGCGGTGTAAATCGTTGCGGTGGCGCGTGTCGCAAATCACTACGGTCGCGTGCTGGCGCTGTTGGTAGATAAATCGGCTGGTACAGACTTCAGCGGGAATAATGCCCTGCGTCTGGGTGGCATAAAAAACGTTAAATTTGTCGCCGTAGCTGGTGGTTTCCACTTGCCACAGCAGGGCCAAAATATTCTGTTCCTGATGCCCATGCAGGAAAGAGAGTATGTCTTTGCCATACAGCGTCTGGGCGGTTTCGCCCATTAGCTTCATCGCATGTCGGTTGGCGTAGGCGATCCGATTGTTGTCATCAATGATGTAAACCGATTCGCGCAAATTCTCGAAAGCCGCGTCGGTCAGATTGGTAGCGGCAGATAACTCTTCATGCTGCGGTTGGTTTTCTAGCATTGCCGGTTGATCCTGTGGCGCATTAACATCACCCTGCGTTCACAGAACAGGGCAACGTTATTGGCGACCAATTTTCATATTTTTCATGTGAAATTAGAAAGCGATATCCGGATCAAGCTCGTTTCGCAGTGACTGACGCAGGCGCGACAGCCGGGAACGGACGGTGCCAATCGGGATTGCCATTTCGAGCGCTACTTCCTGATAGCTAATATCACCGTCGACGATCAGCTGTAACATTTGCTGGGATTCTTCGGGTAGGTGCGCCACAACGCTGAGCACTTTGGTTAAGGTGCGGTGTCCGGCAGTGAGGTCATCTGGCTTGTCGTGGCAAGGCAGTTGGCTCAGCAGTTCATCGCTCAACTCATCGTGCAGGAAACTGGTGGCCCGCGATTTATAATAATTGCGCACCAGATTCAGCGCAATGCCGAAAACCCACGTCTCAGGGCGAGAAGCGCCCGAATACTTATGCTTATTTTTCAACACTTCCAGCCACGTAGACTGCACTAAATCTTCCACATCAGCATAGTTCGCCACGCGTTTTCGAATGAAGTTAATCAGGCGCTTTTCCTGCTGGCTCATCACGCTCTCCCAACGAACGGCCGGAACCGGCAGTGGGAAAGGCTGATCCACGTAGTGCATTTCATAATCTAATAATGCTGACATTTGAGAACTCCTTATAAGGGGTGGAGTTACTCCTATAGCAAGCGCCGTGCCAGCATAAAAAACCACTTTAACCCATTGATTTATATAAATCACAAAGACGTATTAGGACCATTCTGAGTCTGAAGCGACACAGCTTTTTTGGCCACTTGTGCAACTTTTGACACAAATCCATTCCGGCTTTAAAAATTTCAATTCCTACGGAACCGCGCCGCATTACGCACCACACAACTGCATTGACCTGTAGAGGTGTTTATGCGAATTCATCCCCCCCTTCCGAAAGTACATCACCAGATTCAGCCGACGGCCGATGAGCTGAATGACATTGATGGTGGCGATAGCGACGACAGCGGTAAGAGCATCACCACTCTGCGCAAGGTGAAATCACCGGCGGTGGAATTTGCCGAAGCCATGGAGAAAGGCGGGACCCAGCTGGCGGAGTCGATCGAAAGCCGTTCGAAGATTGACGAACAGCGCGCGGCGAATAACCGCCCGACGGGACGGCTGCGGGTGGCTATCGACAAAATCGAGCGCCTGACCGAGCTGTATCAGCTGCTGGACAACCAACCCTCTGCGACCCAAAGCAGGCAGCAAGGAGCGATTGACGCCCTGACCTCACGCAGCGGCGGCGCCACGCCGGAAGAGTATGTGTCTGCCGCCGACGGCGACCCGGCGGTGGCGGATACTCTGCTGCGCATGTCATTGGAGAAGGCGCAGAAGAGTCAGGACAGCGCGGCGATTGAAAGTATTCAGCAGGCGCTGGCCAGCCTTGGCAGCAAGTTCGGCGAGCAGATTGCCGCTGGCGTAAACACCGCCGCCGCTATTTCTCTATTTACTACCCAGCCTGAGCAGAAACAGGCGATGCGCCAAATCTATTACAACTCGGTGATTGGTCAGCAATCCTCGGGGTCGATTTTCGACGCCCTGCTCGATAAGTTCGGCAAAGAGGGGTTCATGCCCGCCCTGCGCACCTTGCAACGCGCGCTAGCCGACGACATTGCCGCGCTGGCTCCGTCGATGACGCCGGTGGCGCTGCGCAAAGTGCTGAGCGGCCTGAATGACACGCGCTCCATTACCCACACCATGGCGGCGGTCGATACCCTGTTGCAGCGCATGAACAGCAAATACCCGCACATCTCTCTCGATGGCTCGCAGCTGACCCGCCGCCTGCTCAACCTGACCCAGAACGGCTTCTACGCACGCGACCTGACCAATCTTGGGCAGGAAGTGGCTGGCTCGCAGCCGCAGCATCAGTCGGTGTTTTTCAACCAGCTTTTGCCGCTGTTACAACAGCTGCCGGCCACCCTGTGGCGCGACGATAAGAACCGTGGCAGCGCGCTGACTATGCTGCGCTCGCTGATTGGTGAGTACGTCACTTGGGAACAGAAAATGGCCCGACAAACTAAAACATCCACCGGCGGCTAATGCCCGTTCGTGACCCATTTTGAGCATGGAGATGGCCTGAGGCTGTAGATGAATACCCTATTTAACCTGTTAAATAAAATTGCCATCAGCGCGATGCAGCGCTCAGAAATCGTCGGGGCGGCTATCGCACTGGCGATCGTGTTCATGCTGATTATTCCGCTGCCTCTGCCGCTGATTGACGTGCTGATTGCCGTCAACATTAGCCTGTCCTCGCTGCTTATCGTGCTGGCGATGTACCTGCCAAAGCCGCTGGCCTTCTCGACCTTCCCGGCGGTGCTGCTGCTGACCACTATGTTTCGCATGGCGTTGTCGATTTCCACCACTCGCCAAATCTTGCTGCAACAGAACGCCGGGCACATTGTGCAGGCGTTCGGCGACTTCGTGGTGGGCGGCAACCTGGCCGTGGGTCTGGTGGTGTTCTTGATTCTGACCGTGGTCAACTTTCTGGTTATCACCAAGGGGTCTGAGCGCGTGGCGGAAGTGGCGGCGCGTTTCACCCTCGACGCCATGCCGGGCAAGCAGATGTCCATCGACAGCGATCTGCGCGCCGGCATGATCAACGTGCAACAGGCGAAAAAGCGCCGTGAAGATTTAGCCAAGGAGAGCCAGCTGTTCGGTGCCATGGACGGTGCGATGAAGTTCGTTAAAGGCGACGCCATCTCCGGCTTAGTTATCCTGTTCATCAACATGATCGGCGGCTTCTGTATCGGCGTCTTACAGCTGGATATGGCGGCGGGCGACGCGATGCACACTTACTCGATCCTGACCATCGGTGACGGCCTGATTGCCCAGATCCCCGCCCTGCTGATCTCGCTGACCGCCGGGATGATCATCACCCGCGTGTCGGGCAACGATGAGATTCAGGACAATAACATTGGTCGCGAGATCACCGAGCAGCTCACCAGTCAGCCGAAAGCCTGGATCATCTCCTCGTTCGGCATGCTGTGCTTCGCCCTGCTGCCGGGGATGCCGACGGTTATCTTTATTATTCTGGCCGCCATCACCTGTACCACCGGCTCCTTCCAGCTGTGGAGCGCGCGCAAGAAGGCCTCGCAGGTGGTGCATGAAGGGGGCGACGCCGTCGCACCTGACATGAACGGCAGCGAAGATCTGCGCTCCTTCAATCCGTCTCGCTTCTTCCTGCTCAGCTTCCCGGCAGCGCTCAATGGCGACCCGATGGTGGAGCAAATCACGGAAGAGATCCGCCGCATGCGTAACCGCATTGTCTATCGCTACGGCTTTACTCTGCCGCCGTTCAATGTGGAATTCACCACCGCCATGCCTGACGACGAGTTTCGTTTCAGCGTGTATGAAATCCCACAGGTGATCGCCAGCCTTAGCCGCGATCGCTACGCCGTGGATTCGCGCTGGCTGACCGAAGAGCAGCGCAATGAAGCCAGTGGCCGCACGCCGGGCAACGAGCGCCGCAACGAAGGCCAATTCCTGTGGCTCAGTGACAACGACAGTCTGCTGCAACAGAAAGAGATCCCGGTGTGGAGCGCCTCCCAGCTGCTGCTCACCCGCATGGAGCAGGCGCTGTTCGCCAACAGCCCGCGCTTCCTCGGCTTGCAGGAAACCCGCGCCATTCTGGGTTGGCTGGAGAGCGAGCAGTCTGAGCTGGCGCAGGAGTTCCAGCGCATCTTCCCTCTGCCGCGCCTGACCGCCGTGTTGCAGCGTCTGGTGGCGGAACGCATCCCACTGCGCGCGGTGCGCAGCATTACCGAATCGCTGATTGAGCACGGCCAGCACGAGCGCGACGTCAACCTGCTGGTCGATCAGGTGCGCATCGACATGAAAGAGCACATTTGCCACCAGTATGCCGGTGACGACGGCATGCCGGTCTGGCTGTTGACGCCGGAAACCGAAGAAGTGCTGCGCGACAGCCTGCGTCAGACCCAGAGCGATACCTTCTTCGCACTGGATCAACAGCAGCACTCCCAATTACTAGAACGCCTAAGAGAGATCTTCTCACCCTTTGATTCGTTATCCGGCGTGTTGTTAACGGCGCAAGACTTACGCAGCCCGCTACGCATGTTGATTCAGGATGAATTCAACCATGTACCTGTCCTGTCGTTTGCCGAGCTGCAGTTCAATCTGCCGGTGAACGTGCTGGGTCGTATTGAGCTGAATACTTCACTCGAATCCTTCAACGCATAAGGACGTCATCATGTATGAGCTCAGAGTCTTAAATGGTCTTCATGAAGGTGCCGCACTCCCCCTCAGC
This sequence comes from Ewingella sp. AOP8-B2-18, assembly GCF_052376015.1. Taxonomy (NCBI): domain Bacteria; kingdom Pseudomonadati; phylum Pseudomonadota; class Gammaproteobacteria; order Enterobacterales; family Yersiniaceae; genus Ewingella; species Ewingella sp. AOP8-B2-18. The sequence goes on along the minus strand of NZ_JBQSVB010000007.1, from coordinate 247,407 downwards.
GGCAACCTGTGGTGGATAGGCAACGCGGTCGAGAGCGACCTGCAACTTTGTGACAATGGCATCAAGGCGCGCCACTGTCAGCTCATGCGTCAAGACGACCCCTCGGGTCAGCCCGCTCAGTGGCAGATTCAGGCCGAAGACGGCGTGGTGTGCAATCGCGAAGGCGAGCGCCAGACCATGCCGTTCACTATCGTGCCGGGAGAGATTTTCACCCTCAGCGGCGTGTGGATCTGTCTGGAAGCCGCCGAAGCCGCGTGGGCCAGCGGCCCGGCCATCACCCAGCCTGCGGCGCAGTCCGTGGCCCAGCCCGAGCTGGCATTTCAGGCTGCCAGCAACGATGGCCGCATTGCGCCAACTCCGACGAAAAAATCGCTGATCAAACGCCTGCTGCCGCCTTGGGCGCAGATCACCGCCGTGTCGCTGATGCTGCTGTTCGCCATCACCGTGACCAGCTGGATTTTACAGCCGGGCATGGCGGAACAAAGCACCGACACCACCGCGCAAATCAGCAAGCCGCGCCTCGACGATCAGGCCGCCATGCGCGCCGTGGTGGATCACATGCTGCGTGAGCGCCAGCTGAACAATCAGGTGAAAATCGATACTTCGCAAAAAGGCATTATCCTGCGCGGCTCGCTGGCTAAAGAACAGTTACCCATTGTCCAAAGAATGGTCGACAACGTGGAGAACAACTATCAGTTGGGCGTGCCGTTGATTAACGACACCGAGGCGCGCGCCACCACCCTGCCATTCCGCATTACGCAAATCACCGACGGCAGCAAGGCCAATATCGTTACCGACGACGGCCAGCGCCTGTTCGTGGGCGACGAGCACGACGGCTTCCGCTTAGTGCGCATCAGCGCGAGCGAAGTGCAGTTTAGCGGGCAGGACAATAGCGACATCACGGTGAACTGGTAATGAACGCCTCCGACGCACTGGACAGCTGGTATCAGCAACGCTCGCAGGCGCTGGGTGCCGTTTCGGCGGTGACCGCCAGCGGCAAAATCACCGGCATCAACGGCATTTTGCTGGAGAGCAGTTTGCCGCAGGCGCGCATTGGCGACCTCTGCCGCGTTAGCCGCAGCGGCGACGAAGAGATGATGGCGGAAGTGGTGGGCTTCAATCCGCATCACACCCTGCTTTCGGCGCTCGGTCCGCTGGACGGCGTGGCGCAAGGGGCCAAGGTGGTGCCACTGTTCCAGCCGCACAGCATCGCGGTGTCCGAAGCGCTGCTCGGCAGCGTGCTCGACGGATTTGGCCGCGCCATTGATGAAGAGAGCATTTCAGCTTTTGCCTTATCCAGCGAACACCCTAATGCCACGCCGGTGCTGGGCGACGCCCCCTCCCCGACCGACCGCCCGCGCATCGACACCGCGCTGACCACCGGCATTCGCGCCATTGACGGCCTGTTGACCATCGGCGTCGGTCAGCGCGTCGGCGTGTTCGCCGGTGCAGGTTGCGGCAAAACGACCCTGCTGGCCGAGCTGGCGCGTAATACGCCGTGCGACGCCATAGTCTTCGGGCTGATTGGCGAACGTGGCCGCGAGCTGCGCGAATTCCTCGACCACGAGCTGGACGCCGAGCTGCGCAGCCGCACCGTGCTGGTCTGCTCCACCTCGGACCGCAGCAGCATGGAGCGCGCCCGCGCTGCCTTTACCGCCACCTCGATTGCCGAAGCCTTTCGCGACAGCGGCAAAAGCGTGCTGTTAATCATCGACTCCCTGACCCGTTTCGCCCGCGCCCAGCGTGAAATCGGTCTGGCGCTGGGTGAACCACCGGGGCGCGGCGGCCTGCCTCCGTCGGTTTACACCCTGCTGCCCGGCCTGCTGGAGCGCGCGGGGAAAACCTCTAAAGGCTCGATTACCGCGCTCTATTCCGTGCTTATCGAGCAGGACTCGATGAATGACCCAGTGGCGGACGAAGTGCGCTCGCTGATTGACGGTCACATCGTGCTGGCCCGCCGTCTGGCCGAGCGCGGCCACTATCCGGCGATTGATGTGTTAGCCAGCCTGAGCCGCACCATGTCCAGCGTGGTGGAAAAATCCCAGATGCAGGACGCCTCGCTGGTGCGCCAGCTGATGTCCTCCTATCAACAGGTCGAAATGCTGATCCGCCTCGGGGAATACCAGCCCGGCAACGACGCCATGGTGGACGCCGCCGTGGTAGCGCAGGACGCCATCAATGCCTATTTGCGTCAGGCGGGCCGCTCGCCGACCGCCTTCGAAGATGTTCGTTACGCCCTTGCTGAGGTAAGCCGCTATGCGCCGACACATTGATGCTGAAACCCCGCCAGAGCCCGATCTGCAAGCCGAAGAGCTGCACCGGATTCTCAAAGTGCTGTTGCCGATCCGCAAACAGCGCCTGAGCCGCAGCGAGCGCCTGCAACGCGCCGAGGCCGCCAAACTGGTGGCCTGCGACCACGCGCTGAGCGCCGGTGAAGTGAAGCTCACCGAGCATCGCGAGCACTACAGCACCGCCAGCGAGCTGGTGGATGCCCAGCACGTCGGCCAAACCGAGGCCTTAAACAAGCTGCGTAAGGCCCTGAATGATGAGCAGTCGCGCCGTCTCGCGGTCCAGCAGCAACGGCATCAACTGGCGCAGTTAGACGCCGACCGCCAACAGCAGCAGCAACAGAATGAAAGCGCCCAGCGCGACGTCGCCCTGCGCCAGCGCGAAGTGGAAAAAGTGGAGTATCTGCTCCAGCAGCATCAGGGGAATCACTCATGATGCATCGCCCTCTGCTTCACCCATTGGCCTCGGCGGCACGCCCGCCGCAGCACCATAACAGCGATGCGCAGGCCGAGGCTCAGGCGAGAAACCGCCCGGACCCGACGCCGAATGACAACAAGCCGAAAGCACCCGCGCAGCCCAAAAACCTGCCGTTTACACTGGCATCGAGCCAGCAGAGTAGCCGCCCTTCTACGCCGTCACGCGGCGCGGACAAACAGCGGCTGAACCGCGATAAAGACGATTTCACCAGCCTGCTCTCCGGCGACGACCAGCCGCTGGCCCCAATGCTGCCAGTGATGCTGACTGACAATAACGCCGGGCAGAGCTTCCAGCCGATGTTGTCGGAAACCAGTGAAACCGCGCCATCTGCTCCGCCTCCGGCCTGCTGGCAGATTGTCGAACCGGCGCTGACGGAAGGTATCGATAAGCAGCCCGCCTTCCCGGCGACCTTCAGCCTGCTGCTACCGCAGCTGGGGGAGGTCACCGCGCAGGTTAACCAAAACACCAGCGGCGAGCTGGATATCGCGCTGGCCTTCTCACGCGGCAGTTTTGAGGCGGTGCGCGGCGCACAGGAGAACTGCGGACGTTCGCTGTCGCAGCGTCTGGGGCAGCGAGTGCGCTTGCGCTTCAACCTGCAAGACGGCCGCCCGCAGGACAGCACGCAGGATAAATGGGCATGAGTTCACTCATTTTTAGACAGCAAAGCCGCGCCGAGGCCGATGCCCGCCGCTGGATAGGTAAGGGCCAGACACTGACCTTCTTTCATGACAATCAGCCCGGCGAGCTGAGTCTTCGCCTGAGCGAAAACGGCGCCAGCGATGCCCATTGGCAGCGTTTTAGCTGTGCGGCGGGCACGCTGGCATTTAGCGATTTCGCCCCGCTGTTCTCCCTGCTCAGCGAATGCCCGGCGATGAGCGGCGACAGCGATGACGACGGCGAATGGTACTGGGGGCTGTTCAATCAGAGCCTGTTTAGCGAGGTGGCGTCGCTGTTTGGCAGCCTGCGCCCGCTGAACTCGGCATCCGGCAGCGCGGACGCGCTCTGCTTGCAGATGCAGGTCAGCTTTGCCGGTCAGCAGGCTCGCAGCCAGCTGCGCCTGTCGGCCGAAACCCTTAACCGGCTGGCGGCCACGCCCGGCTGGCAGCCACAAGGCGCGGCGCTGATTGAGGCCCTGCCGCTCAATTTGCCTCTGGTGGTGGCGACCTTCTCGCTGCCGCTGGAGGAAATAACCCAATTACAGTCAGGCGATGTTCTGCGTGCGCCCTCTTCACACTTCAGCGTTGAAGGCCACGGCGTGATTAACATCGGACAATTGGCACTGCACGGAGCGTTACAACCTTCGCCCGACTCCCCGCACAGCGCCTACTTTTCACTTTACGATATCAAGGAGTTACCCATGAGCTATCCGAATGACCCACTGCTGCCTGAAGATGAAGATAATCCGTATCCACACGTGGATGAGACGGATTCCGGGTATTACGCGCAAAGCGAAATGCACGACGACATCGGCGGTGAGAGTCAGCTCAACGTGGCGCTTAACGCTCTGCCGCTGGAGTTAAGCATTCGCTGCGGGCAGCTCAAACTGACGTTGGGCGAATTGCAGCAGTTGGACGTCGGCTCGACGGTGGTGGTGGATAACGTCACGCCGGGCGCGGCCATGCTGTGTCACGGCAGTTTCCCGATTGCCAAAGGGGAGTTGGTTAACGTCGATGGACGCCTTGGATTGCAATTGACCAGTATCATCAATAACCAGCCTGTTGGCGCCGAGAAAGGTGTGTAATGACCACCGACCTGAATGCCTTTAACCCGCTGGCGCTGGCGCTGCTGCTTGGCGCGCTCTCTTTAATGCCGCTGGCGTTAATGATAACCACCAGCTTTTTAAAGATTTCGATTGTACTGATGCTGACGCGAAACGCCCTCGGCGTGCAGCAGATCCCGCCAAACATGGCGCTCTACAGCATCGCGCTGGCCGCCACCTTGTTCGTGATGGCGCCGGTGTTTAACGGCATGCACCAGCGGTTTACCGACCGGCCGATAGACACCACGTCGTCTGAAAAGCTGGAAAGTACCTTAACCAATGGCATTCAGCCCCTGACCGTGTTTATGCAGCACAACACGGACGCCGATATCGAGACGCACTTGCAGGAGAATACCCAGCGCATGTGGCCGAAGGATATGGCCGACTCGGCGGTAAAAGATCGCAATAACCTGATGCTGCTGATCCCGGCTTTCGTGCTGTCCGAACTGCAAAGCGGTTTTAAAATCGGCTTCCTGATCTTCATCCCCTTCGTGGTTGTCGACCTGATTGTCTCCAACGTGCTGCTGGCGCTGGGGATGCAAATGGTGTCGCCAATGACCATCTCGTTACCGCTAAAAATTCTGTTATTTGTGATGGCCAACGGCTGGACGCGCCTGCTCGACGGCCTGTTCTACAGCTATTTGTGACGCTTTTGAGGGTGAAGAAGTATGGATATTATCTACATGTTTAAGCAGGCGATGGTACTGGTGGTGATGCTCTCCGCGCCGCCGCTGGCCGTGGCGGTGATCATCGGGATCATCATCTCGCTGTTGCAGGCGGTGATGCAGTTGCAAGACCAGACGCTGCCTTTCGCCATCAAGCTGGTGGCGGTGGGGGCCACCCTTGCCCTGACCGGGCGCTGGATTGGCGTTCAGCTGCTGGATCTCACCCAGTCCGCCTTCGCCATGATGGCGACAGTGAACGCGCCATAAGATGTTAAGTACGCTGATGCACGGCCTGTTCAGCCATATTTTGGCGCTGGGCTTTGGCATAGCCCGGATTTTCCCCTGCCTGCTGATTGTACCGGCCTTCTCCTTTTTCACCCTAAAAGGCATGGTGCGCAGCGCGATCATTGTTTCGCTGTCGCTGTTTCTGGTTCCGGCGCTGCAACCCGCGGTATCGGCGCTGTCGGAAGATCCTTACGTGCTGCTGGGTATCGCCATGAAAGAGGTGGTGATCGGCATGTTCCTCGGCATCCTGCTCTCCCTGCCCTTCTGGATCTTCGAATCCGTCGGCGCGCTGTTTGATAACCAGCGCGGGGCGATGTCCGGCGGCCAGCTCAACCCGTCGCTCGGCCCCGACGTCACCATTATCGGCCATATGCTGCAACAGTGGTTCATCATGCTGATGATGCTCAGTTTCGGCCTGTCGCTGATGACTCAGGTGATCTGGGATAGCTACCGGCTCTGGCCGCTGGAGTCCTGGCTGCCGAGCTTCACCGCACAGGGCTTCAGCTACTTCCTCGACCTGCTGGCCGACATGTTCACCCACATCGTGCTGTTCGCCGCGCCGCTGGTTTTGGTGCTGATGCTGCTCGACTTCTGCGTCGGCGTGCTGAGCATTTACAGCCCGCAGCTGCAGGCCACGGTGCTGACCGTGCCGCTGAAAAGCATCGTCGGCATTCTGTTTTTCCTGATGTATTTGCCGACGCTGGAATACCTCGCCAACCACCAGCTCTCGACATTCCATGACCTGATTGCCCATCTGGCGCTGGTCTTCCCGAAAGGAGGTCCTCTTTAGTGGCCGAAAAAACGGAGAAAGCTTCCCCCCAGAAACTTCAGGAAGCGCGACGCAAGGGGCAAGTCAGTCAGAGTCAGGACATCCCTAAGCTGCTGATTATGCTTGGCGTGACCGAAACCGTGTTCGCCATGGTGGATGAGAGTCTGGAGAAGCTACAGGCGCTGATCGTGCTGCCGCTGCAACGCCTCAACCAGCCCTTCGACGCGGCGCTCAATGATATTGTCGGCAGCGCTCTGCTGCTGGTGGCGGTGTTTTTCATGATGACGCTGGGAGTGGCGGTGCTGCTGCGCATCGTCGGCGGCTGGGCGCAGTTCGGCCCGCTGTTCGCCACCGAGGCGTTGCAGCTCAAGCTGGACGCGCTGAACCCAATGGGCAAGTTCAAGCAGATGTTTTCTGGCCGCCAGTTTGTGCAGCTGCTGGTGAGTATTTTGAAAGCCGTGGTGATGGCTTTCGTGTTCTACAAGTTGATCACCCCAAAACTGGGGGAGATTGCCGAGCTATCGACCACTTCGCTGGAGGGCTTTATCCACGCCGCCGTCGAGATCCTTGAGAAGCTCACTCGCACCATTTTTGGCGTACTGCTGGCCTTTGGCGTGGCGGACTACGGGCTGCAAAAATACTTCTTCCTCAAGCAGAACCGCATGAGTATGGAAGACCTGAAAAACGAGTACAAACAGAACGAAGGCGACCCGCACACCAAGGGCCACCGCAAACAGCTGGCGCAGGAGTTAGCCAACGAAGCGCCGAAAAAACGCGTCGCGCCGGCCGATGTGGAAAACGCCGACGTGTTGCTGATCAACCCTACCCACTTCGCCGTCGGCCTGTACTATCGCCCGGATGAAACGCCGCTGCCGAAGCTGGTGTTTAAGACCGAAGATGAGGAAGTGCGCGAAGTGATCAAAATGGCGCACGACGCCAAAATCCCGGTCATTCGCTATATCTGGCTGACCCGCACCCTCTACCGCACCACCCGCGAAGGGGCTTACATCCCGCGCGAAACCCTCAAAGCCGTGGCACAAATCTACCGCCTACTGCGCGAATTGGAACAGCAGGTTAGCGACCAAATTATTGAATACGAAGAGTGAAATCACGAACGAAAATGCCCAATAAAAAAGGCGACCTATGAGAGTCGCCAAAGAGGGTAATGCTGGTAAAACTTCTTATTATCAACTATTAACGACATCCTTGTCGTTCGGCACAACGAGAGGTACTAAGATTTTAAACCAGTTGATTCATGGCCGCTTTGTTGATGTTACCGGCGGTCATTGCAGCGTCCATCCCGACCGAAGAACCACCAACGCCGCGCAGTTGCAGGTTCGGGTTGCCCATGTCGCCTTCCATCACGCTTTTCATCATGCCTTTGGCCTGCTGGAATTTTTTCACTGAGTCATCGCTCAGCATACCGCCGTTGCTCAGGGCATCTTCCCAGCTGCCGTTATGCTTGTTACCGCCCACCAGCCCAGGCAGTTTACCGGCGTCCGGCTTGCCAAAGATGTCTGGGTATTGGTCCATGAATTTACCCATTTCTTTGGCGGTTTCTTTCGAGCCACCTTCGATTTTATTCATGCCCGGGAAAGGGCCACTTTTGGCGGTCATATCGTCAATTTGTTGCAGACCGGCTTTGTTAGACATCGCGCTGCCCATCTGGTTACCCAGCTGCTGGAAGTTGCCTGGGCCTTGCATAGAAGCCGGGCTAAACTGGGACTGCTGTGGCGGCATCGCCAGACCCGGACCGCCGAAGCCGCCAGGCCCGCCGGTAGCGCCCATGCCGCCACCCTGTGATGGGTTGCTCAGGCCGTTTTGCATCCCCTGACTAAACGCGCCAGCGTTAGCCTGACCCGCTTGGCCTGACTGGCCGTTAAACGGCGAGTTCTGCGGCGTGATGCCCAAATCTTGCATGACTTCTGCCAGCAATTGTTGCAGCGAGCTGCCGCCGCCTTGTTGACCGCCAACCGGTGAGCCGCCGCCAAAACCGCCGCCCTGACCTCCACCGAAACCGCCCTGATTACCAAAGCCGCCCTGGTTGCCCTGTGCGCCCTGCGCACCATGCTGGCCGCCGAACAGCGCGTTAGTAATGGCAGCAGCCAGTTGAGACATAAAGTCACCGCCGCCCGAGTTCAGCGGGCTGAAGCTTTGCGTTGGCGCGGAGTTTCCAGATAACGGAACGGTAAAGGTCAGGGCACCGCCAATAGCATTATTCATTTTGTCGCCTCTCACTATCGTGGATATGTAGGAAAATGGGCATCTGCTAAAGATGTCCGGACTCGCTAACAATGTGCAGAAGTCTGATGATTAAGTGACAAAATCGGCTCGTGGGTTCCCCAATTCGGCAGGGAAATGCGCTTTATTTATGCGATAAATGGCAAAAGAAAAGTGAGAAATGATAAGAGATAAAAACTAGAAAAATCAGAAAACTGCGCCGTGTGCGATAACCCGCACACGGCGCTTGGCGTTAACGACCAACCGGGATTTGAGAATAATCCTGAACGCCGCTGCGGATATCCGACGGCCACCAGATAGTCAGACTGTGCGGGTTAGACAACGGACGGCAGGCCGCCTTGTCACAGCCGTTGTCATTGGAGGCCGCGCAGGCGCTGAGCAACAGGCTGGCTACCGCGAGTAATGCTAAACGAATCTTCATTGCAGCTCCTTAACGGGTGGTGCTCAGCAGAGAGGTACGGGTACGGCGAGCCGTGCCGCGCGACTCATACGCCACATAGATTTCAGCCGACTGGCCCGGTGCCAGCGACGCACTTGGCCAGACCGACACCGCCAGCACGTCCTGACCACGGCAGCTTGCTTCGTCGAAACGCAGCGGGGCCAGCGAGGTGTTGCGCACGAGTCCGACGGTGATCTGCACGTTTTTGTTGCTAAACCACTGGCTGTGCGAGGTGTCGTAAGCAATGCCGCGCAGCGGGTCGCACAGGGTGTTGATGCCCACGCCCTCGCCGCCCGGATTAAAGCCCGCCGGAATATCGCTCTCGGCCAAGTCGCGCATTGCGGATTCGACGTCATTCTTAATCGAGCCATATTTTTGGCGGCGCTGTACTTCTTCCAGAGAACCATTTAGCTGGGAGCGGAACTCGTCGCCGATGTAGCGCGACGGGTCCACCTGATCCCCCACCAAGTGCGGCGTGATGATAAACAGGCGTTCGCGCTGCGAGGTTTCATGGCGCGTCGACGTGAACAATTTACCAATCAGCGGAATGCTGCCGAGGATGGGGATCTTATGCTCTTCGTCGCCGGTTTCCCGCGAGTGGAAACCGCCCATGACCAGCGAGTTTTTCTCCTGCACCTGCGCCTGCGTACTCACCACCGCGCGGCTGTCGCCGGTGGCCTGGCCGTCATCCCCCTTGTCCAGCTTGCCGTCTTCAACGTCAACAATCAGCTCAACCGTCGATTTGCCGCCGTTATCGATGGCGCGCGGGATCACCTGCAGGCTGGTACCCGCGGTCACTGGCGTGACGTTGGCCACGCGCTCGCCGACCGTGGAGATAAAGGCGGTCTGGCTGAAGTCGATCACCGCAGGCTGGTTTTCCAGCGTCAGCACCGACGGGTTCGCCACGATTGAGGCGTTGCCGTTGCCCTCCAGCGCCTGCACCTGGGCGAAGAAGCGCTGATAGTCGGTGACGAACAGCGTGCTGCTGCCGTCGAGCAAGGTTGAACCAGCGGTGATGTTGCCGAAGCTACCGCCGAGGTTGGCGGAGAGCGCCGACATGGCGTGGCGGTCGACGTCAACGATCAGCGCATCAATCTCAATCAGCTTTTGCGGCACGTCAATTTGCGAAATCAGCGCCTGATACTGCTCGCGTTTTTTCGGATCATCGCGCACCAGCAGGGCGTTGTTACGCACGTCGGCGGAAACCAGCGGGTTCAGGCCGCTTTTGCCATCGTCAAAATCATCGTTGGAGCCGCGCGGATCGCCGCTCTGGATCAGGCTGGAGAGAATGCTGTCCGCCTGCTGCTGCGACAGCTGGCTCAGGCCGTCTTGCCCGTTACCGCTGGCCTTCACGCCCTGCGCGCTTTTATTGTTTTTCTTCCCCAACAGCTCGTTGAGGATGGTCGCCACCCCCGGCACGGTGAGGGTTTTGTCGCGATAGTGAATTTCGCGGTCAGAGACCGAGGCGTATTTCAGCGGAAAGCTCATCATCTCTTTGCCGGTTTTGTAATCTTTCTCCTGCTCGCTGAACTGGCTGACCAGCGCCACGTACTCCGGCGGGCCGGTAACCAGAATCACGCCGTCGTCGGGTAGTTCGCCGTAGCCAAATTTCGGCTCAAGCAGGCCGATACCGTCGAGGGCATCTTTTAAATCCGGGGCAGCTTCCGAGGAGACGCGAATACGCTTGGAGATCTGCTCAGACTGCGGGCTGATATAGAGCATGTCGTTGTAGACAAACCACTGGAACTGGTACTCGAGTCCGAGGCGGTCGAGGAAGGTCGCGGCGCTGTCGGCGCGCAGGCGGCCACTGACCGTGGCTTCTGGCACATTGCCCAGTTTCAGGGTGACGCCGTGGCTGCTGGCGAAGTCGGCCAGCACGGTGCGCAGCGGCGTGTTTTGTGCCGAATAGGCGTAGGCGCCGCTGCTCCAGCCGTCCGGGGCGCGGGCTGAGGCGCTAAAAGAGAGGCTGCCCAGGCTTAAAGCCAAAGTGGCGGCCATCAGGGTATGAGTCAGTGTGGTTGAAAAGGTCTTCATAGCGATTTTCCCCTCTGAGGGAGAATGTCTCTCTTCAATAAAGGACCCAGTCCGTTCGAAGAGATAAAAAGAGTCGTTGTGCGCATCGTTGCCCTGATTTCCGTCGAGTCTTAATGAGTGGATAAAAGCAAAAAACGGCTCTGAAGCTACCCAGATTCAGCCAGCCACGAGCCGTTGCAGACATTAGTTAATTGAATCGATGATGCCTTTGCTCAGATCGTGCGTGAGCGTACTCAACTGACCAGACGCCCAGTTAGCGGTGGATTCGCGCAGCATGGCTTGCTTGAATTCAACGATATCGGAGAAGTCCGGTGCCCCGCCCATCGAGTCACGGGCTAAGTCATAGACATTGGAATTGCTGGTTATCAGTGCCGAATCGAGACGGCGCTGTACCTTATCGAAACTGCTCATACTCACCTCCTGCTTTGACTAAAGGTGATAATGAGTAGCGGTGAACGGGAATTGGTTCCAAAAAAGCGGCGGGTTTTCATCAATGCTTTTATTTAATCAGTGAAGATTGGGCTATTTAAACTGATGAATGAGGCGTTCTAGGCCGAAGCGCGCAGCAGCTGCGTTTTCAGAGCCTGCCAGCCAATGTGCAATTCACCACTGGCGGTTTCTAACAGCAGCTGGTCAGCCTCAAGGGATTCATCAAACTGCCGCTCCCACGTGAGATGCGGGCGCGCTTCAAGCCATTGAGTAATATGCTCTTTATTGGCAGGATGGCACCACAGGGTAGCCTGCTGGCCGCGCGGCTGGGCCTGCAATAGCTGGCGCAGTAAGGCATTCATCTGCTGCGCCGGGCCGGTGTCTTCCAGCAGGCGCGTCATCACCTGATGAAGCAACTCGCTGGCTCGCCCGACAATCATCGCTTCCTGCTCGATTTGCTGCTCCTGCCAGCCAGCGAACAGGGTTTCCGCCCGGCTCAAAAACTCGGATTGGCTATTGGCGAGCAGGTCGGCAACCCGCTGCTCTGCGTCGTAGCGCGCCTGGTCAATCAGCTGCTGGGCCTGAATTTCGGCCTGTTGCACAATCTGCTCGGCCTGCCGCCGGGCCTCTGCCAGCAGCGAAAGACCTTGCTGATGCTGGTGCAACATGGCCTGCGGCAGCCGGATGCTGTCTGCTGGCTGTGCCTCCGCCAGCAGTTCGAAGGTTTTAAGCTGCCACATCTTGCGTCTCCTGCGCCGGACCGGATGCCAAGGCTACCGGCAGTGAAGCTCGCCACAGCGCGGCTTCCCACAGCGGCAGCAGCTTGTTTGCCGCCAGTTCCGCGCCCTGCTCGGCTTCACAGGCAATAATCCACGGCTGGGGAAAGAGAAAACGCACGCGCTGCCAGCAACCTATCGGCAATACGTGGCGCAACAGCAACAGGATGGTTACTTGCCAAGGCGACGTAAGGTTTTCCGGCAGCCACAGGCCGGGGCGCAGCGCGCGGGAGATGCGCTTGCTCCACAGCCGGGCTTCTTCAGGTAGTAACTGTTCGTTGGCTTCGGGGGAGTAGATACCGCAAATCTCGGCGGTCAGGCGCAGCGCTAAGCTCTGCTGCTGCGCCGTCAGCGCCAGCAGCTTGAGCGTCAAGGTGTGAGGGGCAGACGGCAGGCGGGCTTCAATGCCCAACTGGCGGGCAATCAGCTGCGGATCGATAGACTGCAACCGCGCGATTAAAGACTCGGGCTGCTGGAAGAAAGCCAGACTGTGCCAGCTCTCCTCCGCCTGCTGCCAATAACCCTCGGTCCACCAGTGCAACCAGGCTTGTGCGTCATTCATCGGTTATTCCCCCTGAATATCATGCGTTTTCTGGGGTGACGTCAGCGCCCTTTTTGGCTGACATGCGCCGCTGAATTTTCGGTTTCACCACCAGCGCGATGGCGATTAACGCCAGTATCACCAGCAGAGCCAGAAACAGCATTTTCACCGTGCCGTACTGGTTCATGGTCAGCTGGAAAGGCCCGAGGTTGACCATTTCGATATGATCTTTGTAGACCTCTGCCGGAACAAACACGATAGACAGCGCGCTGTTATCTTTGCCCGCCAGCCCCGGAATACTGGTGGAAACCAGACGGCGAATTTGCGGCTCGATGCTGTCCGGGTCGAGGTCCGGCTGGTACTTAATGAAGACCGATGCGGAGGCCGGTTGGATCGGCTCGCCCGGCGCGACGCGCTCTGGCAGCACCACGTTAACCCGCGCCACCACCACGCCATCAATCTGCGCCAGCGTTGACTCCACTTCCTGCGATAAGGCGAATATGTAGCGCGCTCTCTCTTCGAGCGGGCTGGAAATAATGCCGCTTTTCTGGAATACCTCACCCAGATTGGTGCGCGCTTTGTGCGGCAAACCGGCCGCGTTGAGGATCTGCACCGAACGCTCAATAGTGTCTTGGTCCACCAGCACGGTCACGCCGGTTTTATCTATCTGCTTATCGGCAGAGATTTTGTAGCGGGACAGCTCGGCGATAATGTCGTTGGCGTCGTTTTCGGTCAGACCGGTATTGAGAACCACCCTTTGCTCGCAGCCAGCTAAGGCCAAAACAATCAGCAGGGTGGAGAAGATCTTCAGCGCGATGTTAACCATGGTCATTATTGCAAGTTGGTCAGTTTGTCCAGGCCCTGTACGGACTTAGAGACGATTTTGGCGTTCATCAGGTTTTCTAAATCGTACTTCGACAAGTCGCCGCTCACTTTACTGAGTGCCATTGGGTCGGTAGAGCCAGCGGCTTTGGTTAGCTCATTGCTGATGTGGCGACTGTCCACGTTGATCTGCTTGAACATGCCGGAGACGTGGTTCAGCAGACCATTAGAATCATTGCCGTCGACATCGCTGCTCTGGCCAATTTCTGAGGCAAAGAAGCTGGCATCGGCGGGGGTCATTGCACTTCCTTCACTGCCCGACAGGTCAGGTGCCGCCAGCGGCTGGATAACAGGGGGTTGATTGATTTTCATAATGTCACTCCGCGACTGCACAGGAAGGGAATACAGGGAACCAGCATCGGTTCCCTGTTAACACTTAGAACGAAATTTTGTTCTGTTGGATAGCACTGATGAAAGTGGTCGCAGAACCTTGCACACCAGCGATCTGTGCGTTCTGACGGTCACGTTCCATTTTGGTCAGGGTGTCTGCAACAGACTGCCCTTGGATTGCATCGGAACCAGCTTGCAGAGCTTGGCTTGAAGCACTACCAGCGGCGCTTGACGCCAAACCACCAAGAATATTTAACGGGCCCATAGTGTTACTCCTCTCAAGGTGAATAGAGTGAATGAGTGTTCATTCACTAGTTGAGTAGTAATTGGCGGCGATGGGTTCCATCATGGGGTAATTATTTTCACGGATTTTAGCGGATTAGGAATCCGCCTAGAAAAACCAATTAATCCAAACTATTCAAAGATTTAATGCGCTGATACAGCGTGCGGCGCGGGATACCCAGCTCATTGGCCGCGCTGACAATTTTGTTCTGATGGCGCATCAGGCAATCTTCAATCAGGCAGTGTTCAATGCGGCGCATGCGCTCTTTCAGGCGGAAAGATCCGCTGTCGATACGCATGGCATTACCCAGAGGTGGCATGCCCAGCACAAAGCGTTCGGCGGCCCCTTTTAGCTCACGAATATTGCCCGGCCAGTCGTGCATGATCAGCGATTCACTAAGATTGGCGGTGATAGAGGGTAGCGCGCAATTTAAACGCAACGCCGCCTCCTGCGCGAAACGGGCAAACATTGGGATAATATATTTAATGCGGGAACGCAGCGCGGGCAGCGTGATTTTGATGGTAGTCAGTCGGAAATAGAGATCCTGACGAAACTGCTTCTGCTCAACCAGGCTGGCCAGCGGCTTTTGCGAAGCCACCACGATACGCAGATCCAGAGGAATTTGTTGCGTGCTGCCCAGTCGGCTGACGCTGCGCGATTCCAGCACGCGCAGTAACTTGGCTTGCAGGCTCAGCGGCATACTGTCGATTTCATCGAGGAATAAAATCCCGCCGTTGGCACTTTCGATATAGCCCGCGCGGGCGTGGGTCGCGCCGGTGTAGGCTCCGGCCATAACGCCGAACAGTTCGCTCTCGGCCAGAGATTCGGGGATCGCCGCGCAGTTAATCGGCACGAAAGCCCCCTTGCAGCCGGAACGCTCATACAGGCGGCGGGCGAAAGTGTCTTTACCTGTGCCAGTTTCCCCCTCGAGGGCGAGGTCAACTTTCAGCGGCGCTAAGGTCTGGAGCATGGAATCAAAGTCGCTATGAATATCCCACTCTTCACGCACTTCTCGCTGTTCAGGAATATCCTCATCCAGGGACTCTTCATAAACGTGGTGGTTTATTTTAGCCGGCTTTGTCGAGTTCGGAAGATTGTCTCTCATACTTTCCTCGCATCCATTTCTATCAAGAAAATAATAATGTTGTGATTATTAAAATAAAATAATGACTCAGGAATGAATTAGCGCCCGGTAGGCATATTAAAAGTTAAACATGCAGGAACGATGCATATTTAGTTTCTCTGACAGCGTTAATCTGCAGATAAATTATCACTAGAAATAAGACTGGCAATCAGGAAAACGGAATGAAGATTGTAGGGAAATCCTTACAAGGTTCAAATCATTAACAAAGATATTACTCAATACGGTTTTACCTATCACAACATTCAAAAACCACCCCATATAGGTCATCATTTGCCTATTTCGGGAAATGATACCTTTCGCTCAAACAAGGGGTTAGCGCGGATCGCCAGCAAAATGGTCAATTAAAGAGCATCAAAAAAGCGTTATACAATCAATGGGATGGTGGGCACGTTCCCAGTTTAATTTATTTTCAATCTTTGAATATATTTCCCCTAATGGACCGTGCCAGCCATTGAAAAAACCGATTAAAACTCGCTGAATCTTGCATAAAAATAGTGCGTCAGATCTCACTTCTTAACGAAATCTTAATATAACGCTCACCAGAATCGGCAAAAAAATCGCGCTTTGACATACTTCTTACAATTAGACATATTCCAGCCGACGCGAAACCCATAAGATTTGAGATTATTCTTACCACTTAACTGGGAATTTTATTAGAAAACTAAGCCAAATTAGGTTTCAGAAAAGTTATATCTTCAAAATAATAACCATAAAAAAATCCGATAATGAATTTCTTTCATTATCGGATGAAGTTTATTAAATCAATTCAAATGACATAATCCGCTATTTAGGCCGGTAATTGGCCTTGGCCTGATTCAATAATTTTAGCAAAGCTTAAAACATTATCGACATAAGGCGCGGCACCGGTTCCGGTTTTCGAAATATCCGACAGGTTGGATAAATTCACGTCATCCGGGCCAGAGTTATAAGCACGCAGACCTGCGCCAATATTTCCGCCAAAGGCATTGGTCTGCTGTTTAAGATAGAGTGCCCCGGCCATAATATTGTTCTGCGCGCTGTTCGGGTCACCCGAAAGCAGGCCCGGGTTCTCTTTGGCCATCTCATTGTAGGTGTCTGGGTTGACCTGCATCAGCCCGGCGTCGGTTTTGCCATTTCCGCCGTTGGTGGAAGCCGCAGACAAGTTACCGCGAGATTCCGCCCAAATCTGACCGGCAATCACGCTGGCTGGCATTCCCGTGGCCTGCGCCGCGTTATTGATGGATTGACGGTAAGGCTCCAGCTGCGGCGGCAGGTGTAAGTTACCCGAACCACTGAGGCCAGCCATGCCAGAAGTTGCACCGGCCCCGCCCGCGCCGCTGGCTCCACTCGCCCCGCTAGCACCATTCGCTGCACCCGCCCCCGCGCCCGGTTGGGCTAACAGATTGTTGCCAACAGATGGGCCACCGCCGCCGCCGTCACCCAACGACGGTGCCGCTGAACCACCACTACCGCCCGAAGAGGCCGACGGCGTGCTGTTCTGCTGGTCTGAATTGTCGCCGCCGCCCAGCATTTTCAACAGTTCTGACAGCAGTTGGCGGATCATATTCATCAGCTCGGCCATCTGTCCGCCGCCCGCGCCCGCCGCGCCATCCTGTCCCTGCATCGACTGCAATGGGTTAGTCGGAGCATTGTTTTGCGTTGGGCCATTAACGCCGGAGACTGATGGCGAACCGAAATCTACCGGCGTGATACCCGGTGCGGCGCTAAAGGTGACCGTTAACGGCATAGAAAGCGCGCCGGCCCCTGAATTATTATTGTTCACCGCACCACTATTGTTACCGACCCCGCCGGACGGACCGAGATCCGCCGGGGGAATGTACTGAGGGGTAAACCCCGAACCGTTAACATTCATCATTCTTCCTCAATCCTCATAATAAGTGATGCTTTTGCTCTCACACGGCGCTGCCACAGACCACCCGTTTGAGCAACCCTGTTATGGATGAATCAAAAGACAGGAAGCCACGCTCATGGCGCTTCTACCCTGTCATTTGTGTGCGTCCTGTCGCGGGTTAGTTCCGAGCCATCACACTTTTTGCAAAAAACGCTATGCCGTGGAACCGCCGCCCGGCAACGGCCACATAAAAGTATTCGAATTTCAGCCTTTATCATGGAGCCGCGGCGATGAAGCGACATTTGCTGGCCATCACTCTCTGTCTCTCCGCCAGCAGTCAGGCAAATTGCTTTAAGGACGCCGGAAAAGCCTTCGGCATCCCTCCTGCCCTGCTGCTGTCGATTGCCATTAAAGAGTCACACCTCAATCCGTCGGCGGTGAACAGCGCCAATCGCAACCACACGGAAGATGTCTGCATGATGCAGGTGAACAGCACGCACTTCGCCCATTTGGCAAGCCTTGGGGTGTCGCGCACTAAGCTGTTGAATGAACCTTGTACCTGCGTGAATACCGGGGCGTGGGTGTTGTACAGCATGTTCCAGCAGTATGGAAAATCCTGGAACACGGTAGGGATGTATAACGCCGGAGCCGCGCCATCACGCCAACCGCAGCGCGATCGCTACGCCAGTGATGTACGGCGTATTTACCAGCGCCTGCTGCACAGCGTCAGTCAGGATACCCTGCTGACGCTGGAGCAAATGCCGTCAGGCCGGGAGAGCCGTCGGGAGGGTGTGGACGAATTCGCGAATAAATGACTGTACTTCGCTGGCTTGCTGAATGAAGCCATCAAGCAGGCCGGAGAAGTTGCGGTTATCCAACGAGGAGAGCGGCTGCTGAGTACACAGACGCAGGTTCTGCTCCTCCAGCGCCAGCCAGCAGCCACGCATGGCGTCCATCTCAAAGTTCAAGGTTAAAATACTGTGTAGCAAGGCGGCAGAGCTGTTTGGCTCCAGCACCATCACCTGACAATGCAACACCACGGCGTCGCTGCCCGGCGGTAACTCAATGATCGCAGCTTCTTGTTTCTGCGGGGTGAACAGTGCGCAAACGCCGTTTTCCAGTTTCAGCGATGTATTCAATCGACGGCCATAGTGGCTCAATAAATTCTGCAAATATGCGCTTTCGTTCATCTTATTTTCCTGTGATTAACATTTCAGTTATTCATTTGCTGGCCCGCCGCAAGCGGGCCGCGTCCCTAACCCAGACTCTTACCCTTTAATAACAAAACCCTGTTTCTGCGTGGCTGAAAGCGCCTGATGTATCTCTTCATTTGGACGGGTGATTTTCCCTTCCAGGGTGAAACCTGTTAGGTCGAGTTGGTCCTCCGCGTAGCTAAAGTTGATTTTGCCGAGGTTGACGCTCATCGCCACCGAGGCGCTGTTAGAGCCGGCAATCAAGAAGGCCGGGGTAGCGAAGCCGTCACCTTTGCTTTGCGAACGGGTAAAGCCAATCGACTTAATGCGCAGGTTGTCGCTGTTACTCAGCACGGCCACAATTTCTTGCGGCGTGATGCCGCCCACCTGCCATTCACCGGCCATTTTGTCCTTCTGCGACTCGTTCAGCTCCAGCGTCACCACGGCTTCGGTGCTGCTGTTTTGCTGCAACTCGCGCACCATCTGTTTCAGGCGCGGGTCGTCATCCATCATCTTGGCAATACGGTCGGCGTTACTGTCCGATGGCCGGGTGCTGACCATGTGGAACAGGTTGTGGAAGAAGCTGTTGCTGTCGAGCTTGCTCAGGTTGCTGTAAGTGGAACGGTACTCGGCGGTGCCAATCTCCTTGCCTTTGCGCTCGGCCAGGATTTGCTGACGATTGCTCTGCGCCAGCTGCAAGATGGCGTCGCGCTGGGCGTTGCCGCGCAGCGTAGTGCCCGGCTCGAACGGCGTATTGAGCTGAGTTTTAAAGTGGCCCACCAGCAGTTTCAGCTTCTCGGCGGGGAGCTTACCCTCATCCTCTTTCAACTCTTCAAGCAGCTTATTGGTGGCCGGATCGGTGAACTGATCCCCCAGCGTTTTGATCAGCTTGTCGATATGCACGTCGGCCAGCGGCTGGACGTCTTTCAGCTGAAGGTTGATGTTCTGGCGCGTGCGGTTGTCCACCGAGGCCTGAATGCTGGCCCCTGCCCCGGCAAACAGCGGCAAGTGAGTTTCATCACCGGTTTTCTGGTTTACGCCGACCGGGATGGCGATGTTGGCCCCGGCGTTAAACTGGTTAAAAGCGCGCAGGCGGTTGTCACTCTGCGACTGCTGGTTGCTGGCCTCGCGGCGAGTGGTGCTGCGCTCGCGCGTGCCGTTGAGCAGGTTAGCCCCGGCGTAAACCCCGCCACCAAAGCGGGCGCTGGTTGACGAGTTCTTCTCATGATCGTTGGTGATTGGCAGGCCGACGCTGGCGACGGCGGCGGCGTTGATATCCATACTGATACGCAGGGTGTTGCCGTTCTTCACGCTGTGATCCATCCCTTTATCCATCAGCGCCTGCGGGTCGAGATTGCCCTCGGTCAGCGCGTCCAGAAACTCCGGCAACTCGGCTTCGCTGAGGCTAAAGCTGATGCCGTTTTGCATCTGCCGCTGCAACATGGCCGAGACGGTTCCGCCAAGGCGGAAGCCCGGGGAGAGGGTGCGTTCGCTGTCCAGCGCGGTTTTGTGCTCGTGAAGATAATCAGTCAGCATGTTGTACCCCGCCGCGCCGAATACCGTGCCCGAGCCGCCGCCGTTGCGGCCAAAGCTGACGTTGATGCCCGTCTCGCCCCGCGAGAAGTTCAGGCTGTAGCTGCGATCCACGTTGACCCGCACGCCGGGGCTGGCAAAGCCTTGCGAGCCGGGGATCATGGTGCCGGTCCCCGACGCGCCATAGGCCCGGTTGAAAGTAATGTCTTCGCCACTCTCCAGCGACAAAATCGTCTCCTTCATGCGGCTGTTCAGTTCGGCTTTATCGCTGGCGCTCATCACGTTGCGGCTGGTGACGTGCACCCCGTGGTCCTCTTTAGAGAACGCCTTGGTCATCGACTTGATGGCGTCATAGTTGGCTTCCAGACCGCGGTTGTTGACGAAGCCCATGGAAGTGGCTTTTTTGATCGGGTTTTCACCCCAGGTCATGTCGCGCAGCTCGTTGAATTTCGACCGCAGGGTTTGCATCGCCGCCTCTTTCTCCGGCCCCTTTTTGGTCATCGCCTGCTGCATTTCGGTCAGCAGGTTATGCATGTCGGCCTGAGTCAGCGAGGTAAGGATCAGCTGCGATTTCACCAGCCCCACGTCGTCGTGGGTGTCGCGCTGCTTGCCAAAAGGCACCTCCGGTTTCTGATGGTTAAGCACCACCTTCTTGCTTTCCATCAGTGACAGAATGCTGTTCGCCGGGCTGTTTTCGCTCGACGGGTAATAATGCATCATGCGATTGAGGCTTTCGGTCAGTTCACCGTCGCGGGTACTGGCCGGGTTGAAGCGCCCGCTGCCGCTGTTCTTGGTTTTACCTTCGCCGAGAACTAACTGGTTGTTGCTGTCCACCACGCCATAGTGCTGGCCCAGCAGATTGGCGTGGTGGCTGGAGACGTCGGTCAAATCTTGGTTGAAGCGAATCAAAGCGCGTTTCAAATCTTCGTTGCCGGTCCAGTCCATGCTGTCGATGCGCGAACTGATTGGCGGGCGTGGTGCTTTAATCCCCTCTTTTGAAGTGGCGGGATCGGCGGCGCGCAGGCGATTGAGCAACTCACCCTGCTCCTGATAGACCGGGCGCAGCCCTTCGCGACCGGCATAGCCGTGCTGGAGAAAATATCCGGCGTTTTTCACCGGGCGCGGCGTTTCCATCGTCGGTTTGAACAAGAAGGCGCGCACCCGCGATTTAAACGGCGTTTGCACCCGCAGGCCGTCTTGCCCAGTGGAACCGGCAATGTTGACCTCGCGCTTCACCGTGATGTGGGTGCCCGGCAGATGGGTGTCTTTGGTTGCTACTTCGAGGCGCTGGAAGACCTCTTCCGCCACGCGTTTTTCAGGGCGCTCGTCTAAGTCCACCAGCCCCTTTTTCCATTCGCCTTCGTGCAAGGTAGCCTGATCGCCCTCTTCATTGCTGAGCAACAAGTTATCCGCGCCGCGCTGGGTCAGAGAGGTGTACTTCGGCCCCTCGCGCGGCACTTCCATAATCTCAGGTTCCGGCGTGCCCGCAGGCGTTACGGGCGCTTTAGGTTCGGTGGCTGGGACATTTTCGCGCGCCAGCCCGGTCGTCTGGCCCTTCTGCCACGAGGTCGCGGGCAGGCTGAACAAGGCACCCTCTTCGCTAAGCAGGTACATTTGCTGGTTTTTGCCCAGCGCCATATCGACGATTTTCCCCGCCTTGCCGCCGTCGTTGAGTCCCGCGATGGCGGTTTTCAGCGCGTCGGCTTTTAGGGTTTGGGTACTGACCTTTTCGCGGCGATTCTCTTTGTTAATCTGCTGGTATTGCACGTCACCGTCGCCACTCAGCGCCACAAAGCGCCCTTCTGATAACGCATCAATCGCCACGGTTTTCTGTTTTTTGTCCAAGCCGCCCGCTGGCAGGTCGGCCTTGACGCTGTTCTTCACCCGGCCCAACGAGAATAAGCTGCTGTCGTGGCGGATTTCATCACTCGACAGGTTGACCTTCAGACGGCGCAGCTCGCCTTCATTGAGGATCCACGGCTGGCCGTCCTGCCCGCGCCGCAGCTGCTCGGCGGACTCCTTCGACGCCACCCAGCTTTGGGTGGCGCGGTCGAGGTAATGCACCTTGCCGTCGTGCAGCGCCAGTTGCCCGAGCGGGCCGAAATCCATGATGCTCTTAGCTTCGGGTTCCGGGCGCGGCAATCCTTTCTGGTTATCCAGCACCATGCTGTCGCTGAGACACCAGCTCGACGCCACGTTGTTGCCATTAAGCGTGACGGCGTGCTGCTGGTTCTGCATATCTTTTAACTTGGCGTGCAGCTGCTGCTGGTCGTCGGTGAACAAGGATTCCACCCGCACGCCCTGCCCAAACTGCATCGTCAGGTTCTGGTTGAGCGCGGCAGGCACTGGCTCAAAGGTCATGGCCTGGCCGCCGTTGGTCGGCAGCTTCGCCTGATAAAGCTCACCAATGTTGTCCGTGGCGTAGAGCATGTTGTTGTGCAGCGCCAGCGCGCTCGGGGCAAAGCCTGCCGGAGCAATCGTCATTTTCTGCGCGGCGGCCATCGGTGCATTCAGCTGCGGGTAGAAACTCAGTTGCTGCTCGTGGCTGGTTTCATCGGCAGTGAGGATCACGGCGTGGCCGCTGGCGTCCATCGCCACCTGCGAGATTTTGCCCGGTGCCTGAAGCGACTTGCCAGTGGTCAGATCCAGCAGCTTTTTGTCGTCGGCAACGGCATAAAGATGGCCATTGCCCTGCTGGCTGAGCTTGGACATTTTTCCGTCGAAGGCGTCGTGCACCTGCCATTCGCCGCTGGCGGCGTCGTGGCGATAAATCTTTTTCTCATGCAGCCGCAGGGACTCTTCCCCCGTGGCGGTCCGATGGCTAAATACCCCGGTCAGTTCACTTTGAATGGCGGCATCAGGCAATTTTGCTCTGGAGGCGGGTCGCCCGCCGGGCGTGAGGATCTCGGCGTGCTGGCTGTTGGCACTCAAGCGAACCTGATGATTTTCAGTCGAAGTGGATTGCAATACCGGCATCCGCCCGGTGCGGGTTTCTATCGGCTTCTCATAGGTTTTGCTATTCACCATGCCGACCAAATTCAGCGGCGACTGCTGCAAAGAGATCAGCCGACCGCGCGTATCCAGCAGCACTTGCTGACCATCGCTAGCATCATGACCCTGATATTTATGTTCGGAACGCCCTAGCGTGACATTGAGCAGCCGGTCAAAAGGCGGGTTGCCGTCCGGCACGCTAAAGTGCGCCTGCCCCTTGCCATTGAGCGCCACGTTGACCTTCGGCGGCGGCGCGTTGTCCACGGCACTCAGCTCGGCTTGGGTTTTCGCTCCCCAGCCATCGCTGCCTGGCACCCCCAGCGCGGTGCTAAGTTCGGAAAGCTCAGGCAGGCGTGGCGGAGCGAGATCCTGAATGCCCGCGCCAACGGGTTCATGCTTTGAACGCAAAAAACGTCCAAACACGCCGCCGCGAGACAGTTTCCCCTGACAGCTCTGTTGCTTAATATCGTTACGCGGCGTGGCGCTGTGAGATAAGGTGCCGCCCCCCGTCTGGCGTGGTCTGGAGGGGTGCTGGGCGAGATGGCTAGCAGAGGTTGTCCCCTGTTGCTGGCGGGCAATATCTGCATTGCTAATCATGTGACTCGGTTTAAGCAGTGCGGAAAAATTAAGTGCCATAGTGATAATCCTTATGCAACTACGGGGGAAGTATTAATTTATCTACACAATATGTGTGGCGGGGAGGGAGTTGGTTCCAGAAAAAACCAAGCCCCTGGTCGCATTCGGGCGAAAAGGGGCAGGATAACAGCACTAAACTTGATGATTTTTAACGATAAATCTTCAATTATTAATTTTTAAAAATTATGCCTTTGGCGAATCATTAACTCATGAGCAGCAGGGACCAATTTCTTGGCTTTCGGACTGCCCGACGGCTGGCGCAGGCGTTCACTGACCTGCATGGCGTGGGATAAAAAGCGGTTGAGCATGGCGGTCAGCTCAATGCCCTGCCAGTTCTCAATCTGCAATTCGACCCACAGCACGATAAATTTGTCGGCGGTGGCGCTGTGATGAAACGCCGGCAGCTCCTGATTGAAGCCGTTCATCTCCAGCAGCTTCCACCCCAGCTCGCCATCGTCCTCGCTCATCGGCTTACCCAGCCGCGTTGCCATCAGCAAGCGCCCGCTTTTTGCCCCGGAAAGGTGCAGTTGCATATGCTCAAAGGCTATCTCATAGTTCCACGCCGGTCCCAGCGAAGAGGGGTCAGCCCCCAGCCCTTCAAACAGTGGTTGAAGATGATAGTAAAAATCCTCCTGTTCCATTTCGACTCTTCCTTATAGGTTGCTTAGATTATCGAGAGCGCTCGGGAAGGCGCTGCCATGCTCTTGCTCCAGCGCGTTCATCATTTCTAATAAGGTATCCGCCGCGTCGGTGTCCGAAGGCGCGCGCCGCGCCGCGCTGGACGCGCCAAACACCACCGACTGCGCGGCACCGCTCGACCCAAAAATTGACGGGCCAGGGCCGAGGGTTGGGCTTGGCGGCGCAGAGGGCTGGCTGTACTCGCTGTCAGAATCCGAGTCATAGCCAAAGGCTGGCGCATCGTTGCTCTTCTTGGTCATCAACCCTTTGGTGGAGGAGGCGTCGTCGGCCTCGTCTTCCGAGTCACTCGGCAGATGGCCGTAATCGCTTTCAGAGTCGCTAACGCTTTCCGTGGGAGCGGCGGCAGCCTTGGCTGGGTCGCCCGGAATGGCACCCTGCATACGCGGCGGTACTATGGCATTCACGTCAGTCGGGTTAGCGACAAACACGCGCGGCACCAGCACCTGCGGGCGGAACAGGCCGTTGATTAAGGTGTTCACATCTTCCTTTTCCAGCATATCCTGGCGCACACCCGGCGACAGCGAACGGCAGCGGTCGATGATCGACAGCGCCATACCACGCTTCATATCACTGCCTTTGAACACGCTGTTTTTGGCATCAAAATCGAATTTTCGCTCGTGCTTATTCAGGTCGAAAATTTCATTATTTTTGGCATTCGGCGGCAACTCATTGAGGGTCGCGAAGCGTTTGCTCGGGTCCGGCAGTTGCCCTTCCAGCACGTCGAGCAGGTGCAGCGTGCCGTGCTGCTGGACATTCGGCGAATCGAAGTCGAAGCGCACCACGTCTTTACCAAAGCGGCTGGCCTTCTTCTGAAGCTCCTCGCCCGATTCCAGCGCAAAGAACACGTTGTCGTCGTTGGCGAGATCGGCGATATCCGCCGCCGAGGAGTTTTCACGCGGGAACTCCACGCCGTCGCGGATCAACTTTTGGCGTGATGAAAGCGAGATCTTGCCGGTGGCCGGATCGCTAATTTTATCCAGCGAGTTGGTGGCGTGGGTAATGCGCAGCGGCGACTCGAGCATTTTCTTCAAAAATGCCTGTTCAAAAGGTGCCAGCGGCTGGTTCATCAGCGGCCCCTGTAACCTGACATGCAGGTTTTTGAGGTTCTCGCGGGAGAGTTTATCGACCGAACTGTTGCTCGGCACCCCGCGCCAGTGGGTGCCTCGGGCCAACATCTCTTTGTTGATTTTCTGCCCCATATTGCGGCGCATGGCGTAAGTCACCATCTTCGCCGCCTCATCTTCGGTGTAATTCCTCACCGGGCGCTCGCGGGTGGAGACGCTTTTCAGCGCACCGGCCTGATGCGCCTCCCCTTCGTCATCTTCCTGAATCGGGAACATGTCCCATTTCGACGCCAGCGCCCCCGCGCCATGTGAGGAAACGCTAACCTGCTTGGCCTGCCCGGCGGCCGTCTGGCTGCTGGCCTTGGCGGTGCCCGAGCTAGGGCCGGGTTTCGAAATATTCAGCGGCGCAACTGACGCCAGCTTGGGCATAGAATTAATGGCAGAGCTCATAACAAACCTCCCGCATACGGCTGGTGCTGGCTTCAACGAAAAACATCACAGTGTGGATCATAAAAGTGCCTGCGCATCTTCGGCCGCAAAGGCGTTCATCATCTCCAGCAGGGTGTCGGCGGCGTCGGTGTCCGACGGCGCGCGGAAAGAACCGGAGGAAGATGAGGAGGAAACTGAGCCGGGTGACTGCGTGCCCAGCAGCGGATTTCCGCCGCCGGAAGATGAACTGGTCGGCGACGAAGAGAGGAAAGAGGCATCCGGAATAAACGGCGGAATGGCCGCCGAGGTGGCGTGGGAGCCCATCGGGAATTCTTCGTCAGAGCTGTCGTCATAGCTAAAGGGCGCGGCGCTGCCATAGGTGGGCAGGTCATAATCACTGAGCAGGCTCTCCTCATCACTTTCGGAGTCGCTGTCGGAGTCTGCCGCATCCAGATAGGAAGTCAGCAAGGCGTCGAGCGCACCGGCATCCACCGCCGCCGAGCGAATATTTTCCACCTCGCTGATATCGGTCGGCTTGCCGACAAACATACGCGGCACCAGCACCTGCGGGCGGAACAGGCCGTTGATCAGGGCGTTAATGTCCTCTTTCTCCAGAATGCTGGCCCGCAGCCCTTCTGGCAGTGCGCGGGTTCGGTCGATGATCGCCAACCCGAGGCCGCGCTTCATATCCTTGCCTTGAAACAGACTGCCCTTCGGGTCCATGCCATAGCGCGAATGCTCGTGCTTATCCAACATGTGCGCGGTCTGCATCTGGTCGCGGTGGGGTAAGCTTTTCAATGTGTTGAGATGTTTGACCGCCTCGGGGAAACCGTTGAGCACGTCAAACAGGTGCAGCGTGGCGTGCTGCTGCACCGCCGGTGAATCCAGGTCAAAGCGCATCACGCTTTTGCCGAAACGGCTGGACGGCTTCTGAAGTTTTTCCCCCGATTCCAGCGCAAAAAACACGTTGTCGTCGTTGGCCAGCGCCTGAATATCCATTTTCGAGGTGTTATCTTTCGGGAAGGGCACGCCGTCGCGCACCAGCTTTTGCCGCGAGGAGAGCGACACCACGCCGGTGTCGGTATTTTGCACTTTATCAAGCGCATTGGTGGCGTGGGTGATGCTCAGCGGCGACTCGAGCAGTCGCTTGAGAAAGGCTTTTTCATAAGGCGCCAGCGGCTTATTCAACTCTGGCCCTTGTAAACGGACGTGCAGGTCTTTGACGTTTTCACGCGACAGGGATTTGACGGTGGTTTCAGGTGTCAGGTCATCCCAGCGCGCGCCTTCCTTCAACATCTGATTGTGGATTTTCTGCCCCATATTGCGGCGCATGGCATAAGTGACCAGCCGTGCCGCCTGATCCTCACCCTCCGCGCCGACAAAAGCTTTGCCCTCACGCGAGCGCGGCGTGACGCTTTTCAGCCCGCCCGCGTCCTGCGCCGAAGCTTTGCCCTGCTCATCCGAGGCAGACATTTTCCACTCCGACGCCATCGCGCCAGAACCTTTGGAAGAAACGCTCACCTGCTTCGCTTGCCCGGCGGCGGTAAATCCGCTGGCCTTGGTGCTGCCGCTCGGACCCGAGCTGGAGCCGGCCCCGGAGGTTTTCACCGTGGATGGAAGAGGGACAGAACTGATGGCTGAATTCATTAATGCCTCCGGACAAAACGCAAAAGGCGCGAGGCAGACGCAGAGCCATGCCGGGCGCGTTGGTCTTGGTTATGTGGAGGTCGAGGCGGAAAAGTTCCCCCTTGGCTCAGCGAATCAGCTGCGCGGAAGCCAAGGGGGAAGAAGCAAGAGAGGCGGGTTTAAGGCTTATTCCAGACCGGGGATGTTCACCCCAAAAATTTGCAGCAGCAGGATGACGTTCAGCGCCACAATTACCACGGTGCCAAGAATGGAGATCCCCGCAGTCAGCCGGCTATTGACGAACTCGCCCATGATGTCGCGACGGCGGGTGAACATCACCAGCGCAATCATCGGCGCGGGCAGCGCCAGACTGAGCACCACTTGGCTGTACACCAAAGCATCTGTGGCATTCACCCCCAGCGCCACCACCACAAAGGCCGGGATCATCGTTACCAGACGCCGCAGCCAGATAGGAATACGGAAGCCCACAAAGCCCTGCATGATCATCTGACCGGCCATGGTACCGACCACCGAACTGGAAATACCGGAAGCAATCAGCGAGAGCAGGAAGAAGCCCGCCGCGCCAATCCCCAGCAGCGGAGTCAGAGTGTGGTAAGCCGTTTCGATTTCCGCCACGTCGCTGTGCCCGGCGTGGAAAGCGCTGGAGGCCATGATCACCATGGCGATATTCACCAAACCGGCGATGCTCAGGGCAATCACCACTTCGATATTAGAAAAGCGCAGCAGTTTGCGGCGTTCGCCCTGATTCTTGGCGTGGGTGCGGTGCTGGGTCAGCCCCGAGTGCAGGAAGATAGCGTGCGGCATCACGGTGGCACCGATGATCCCCACAGAGATGGTCAGCGCCTGCGCGTCCGGCAGCTGCGGGGTGATCATCCCCAGCCCAGCGGCGGCCCAATCAACCGGCACAATAAACATTTCCACCAGATAACACAGAGCGATAACAGCCACCAGCCCTCCAATCATCAGCTCTATCGGCCGGAAACCGCGTTTTTCCACCATCAGCAAGGCATAGGTAATGATCGCCGTAATGCCCATGCCGACCAGCAGCGGCATATGGAATAGCAGAGAGAGCGCCAGCGCGCCGCCGAGGAATTCGGCGAGATCCGTCGCCATGGCCGCCACTTCGCTGACGCCCCACATGCCCCACACCACAGGTTTGGGGAACTGGTCGCGGCACATTTCGGCGAGGTTTTTATTGGTGACGATCCCAAGCTTGGCGGAGAGCGCCTGAAACAGCATGGCGATGATATTGGCCATCACCACCACCCACAGCAGGGTGTAGCCGTAGCGAGATCCGGCCTGAATATTGGTCGCAAAATTCCCCGGATCCATATAAGCGATCGAGGCGATCACCGCCGGACCGGCGAACAGCAACGGCGTCATCAAACCGCTTTTGCGGCCCGACAGCGCGTTATCGATCGCGGCGTTGGTTCTTTCAGTTAAGGAAGAACTCTGGCTTGTTCCACTCATCCTGCACCTACCCTGTTCTTGCTTGTTATTTTTTTGTGTAGTTTTCACCCGGCTGTAACGAATATAGCATTGGCTATACTCTATGGCGCAAGCTTAGTTTGGTGGTTATTAGGGACATTATGTTTCAAAATATGAAAATCCAGAAAATGCGCGAGATTATGAAAATGGAATGATTTTTTTTACCGATGAAATCGATAGGCAATATTTTAAATATGACAGTTAAAAGACAGCGAATAGAATTAAAAAGCCGTTTAGGCGAATCATTTGAATTAAGTCAGCGGGAATATCGGCCTTAAAATGCCAAATCCAACCTGTTCAAATCTTCAATAATTATAGATATTTAGTGATTTTTTGAGTGAAATGATTAGACGCAAAATCTTCACCTTTTCTTAATTGACACCCTTTCACCTCGCAGTTTATTTTCTGCCACCCCATGGCTTATTTATACAGAAAATAACTGCCATCAGGTTTTATAAAGCTTCGCAGAATTACGCTACTTCATTGCATCTATCCCGCTAAAACATGAGGGAGGATGACCAATAACAATAATTTTTTAGTGCTCTTTAGTGATTTTTTTCCACTCAGCTACAGAGCGCCTTTTTTACTCACCCGGGAGTACCCTGCCATGCAATTAAAAGACCTTTCGTCACCCGAATTTATCGCAAACCCCTACCCGTTTTACCAAAAGCTGCGCGCCAGCGGGCCGCTGCTGCAGGTTGGGCCAAATACCTTCCTCGCCACCCAATTCGCCACGGTCGACGCCCTGTTCAGCGACAAGCGAATTGGTAAAAGCTATATGGATACCGTGCGTATTCGCTATGGAGACAAAGCCGACAGCATCCCGCTGTTTAGCGCCTTTAGCCGCATGTTCCTGATGCTGAATCCGCCGGATCACAGCCGCATTCGCGGGCTAATGATGAAGGCGTTCAACGTGCGAAAAATCGACTCACTGCGCGAAATGGCGCTCGCAATCGCCCATGAGCTGATTGACCAGATTGAAGACCAAGGCACTTTGGATCTGACCAAGGACTTCGCCTTCCCCCTGCCGGTGCGCATCATCTGTAAAATGCTCGACGTGCCGGTGAGTGACGCCACCAAGCTCGGCCTTGCCACCGGCCTGCTGGTGAAAGCCTTCGATCCCTCAATCAGTGAAGAGGAGATCATGCAGGCCAACGAAGCCTTTAGCGTGCTGGATGAGTACTTCTCGGCGGTGATCCACCAGCGCCGCGAGCAGCCGGGTGATGATCTGATCTCCCTGTTGGTGCATATCAATGACGGCGGCGAAACCCTGACCCACGATGAGATTGTCTCCAACGTGGTGCTGCTGTTCCTGGCCGGGCATGAAACCACCACCAATATGATCAGCAACTCGCTGATTGCCCTGTTCCGCCACCCCGAGCAGTTGGCGCAGATTAAGCACAACCCAGAGCTGCTGCCGAATGCCGTGCTGGAGTGTCTGCGCTACGACAGTTCGGTACAAATGACCATGCGCACCGCGCTGGAAGAGGTGGAGATCGACGGAGTTAAAGTGCCGAAAGGGGCGATGATTCTGCTACTGATCGGCGCCGCCAACCGCGATGCCGGGCAATTCGATCAGCCGGAGCAGCTCGACATTACTCGTCGCCTTGGGCGCTCACTGGCTTTTGGCGCGGGCATTCATCACTGCATGGGGCATCGCTTGGCACTGATTGAGCTGGAATCGGCACTCAGCGTCTTGCTGACTCGCCTGCCTAATCTGCAATTGCAGGATCTGGATAATCTGGAGTGGATCCCGCGCGCTAACCTGCGTGGCGTCAGTAAGTTGATCGCCAGCTTCTAATCTTCGAAACCTGTCTTTAAATCATAAAAAAATCCCCCGCAGGCGCTAGCCCTCGGGGGATTTTTATTGAGTAAGCCACCGCTAAGTGGCTTAATTTTATTAGAATTTGATGGAGGCCTGCATGAAGTAAGTGCGAGGTTCACCAACATATTTGCCGCTGTTGTTGTCGGTGGAGCGAGTGAAATAGCGCTGATCAAACAGGTTTTTAATCCCTGCGCCGACGGTCAGGTGCGACCAGCGTGGTCCGAAGTCATACTCGCCGCGAGCATTCCACGTCATATAACCCATGATGTCGCCGTATTGGCCATCGGCAGATTCGTCAGTGATATAGCCGTTGCCGGAGTCAGCAGAGCCCGGTGAACGCTGCTTGGACTGCGCGAAGCCGTCCACATTCCACACCCAGCTCCCCACTTCATAACGGGTCCCCACGGTGAAAACCTGGCGGGAGTAGAACGGCAAGTCTTTACCGGCAAACTCACCGTTGACCGACGTCGCTTTGGTGTAAGTGTATGAACTGTAGACGCTTGCGCCATCCAGTGCGTGGCTCAGTTCGCTCAGATCATAGCTCAGCGCCAGTTCCACACCTTTGTGTTTGGTCGCGCCGAGAGAGGTCCAGCCGATGGTGTTGTTGATGTACTGAAGCTGGTTGTCGAAGTCGATGTAGAACGCCGTCAGCTCAGCTTTAACCACGGTATCATCATAGTGAGTACCGATTTCGTAGGTCTTGGCTTTCTCTGGCTCGAGGCCCGGCGCTGGCTGGCCGCCGCTGCCACCACGAGTCAGCTGGAAGTATTGTAAGCTGCCGAAGGAGGTGTTGGCGTTCGCAAACAGCTTCCACGAATCGGTCAGGTGGTACATCACATTGACGGAAGGCAGCGGCTCGCTGTACTGCTTCTCACGCGAGATTTGCAGGAAGCCATCATCAACGTGAGTTTTGATACTTTCATAGCGCAGGCCCGGCGTTACGGTCCAGTTGCCGAAGTTCATCGCATCATCAATGTAGGCCGCGTGAGCTTCGCTGCCGCCGGAAGAGTGCTGGTAGTAAGTGGCGCGTGAATCCGGCGCGGAGTAAGTGGTGCTTGGATCATACCAGCCGGAGCGATAGCCCTTCTCGTCAGAGGTTTCGTTCAAGTAGCGATAGCCGACTGTCACTTCGTGCGCCATATCCCAGAAGCGGAACAGCTGCGAGTAAGTTGGCTCGATAGCGTAAGTGGTGTAGTTACGCGGCGCGGCGCTGAAACGGCTCAGGCCAGCGTTGGCACCCGCGCCGGTCGTGCCGATATCACTACTACGGAAGCTTTTGGTGAAGTAAGTCAGCAATTCAAACTGGCTGTCGTCTTCCTGATGACGATATTTGAAGGACATATCCTGACGACGCCCTTCAAACTGGTCAAAACGGCGCACCGACTGGAACGGGTTGTCTTTATACTGCTGCGCGGTCAGGCCGCCCGGCATACCGGCGCTGGCGTTGTAGTAATGGAAATTAGCCAACAACTCATCTTTTTCAGTGAAGTTGTATTTGGTTTTGAACA
This sequence comes from Ewingella sp. AOP8-B2-18, assembly GCF_052376015.1. Taxonomy (NCBI): domain Bacteria; kingdom Pseudomonadati; phylum Pseudomonadota; class Gammaproteobacteria; order Enterobacterales; family Yersiniaceae; genus Ewingella; species Ewingella sp. AOP8-B2-18. The sequence goes on along the minus strand of NZ_JBQSVB010000007.1, from coordinate 215,220 downwards.
TGAAATCATCGATGTCGGTGTTATCGTTATTTTCGCGATAACCCTGACCATGCAGGCCAGAATAGAGCAACTCCGCGCCTAAGCCGTTATCCGCCGTGCCGCCCACCGAGGCGCTGGTTAAGGTTTTCAAGCCGCCGTGCGCCGCGCCTTCAGTTTGGGTGCTGACATCGCCGCCGAAGGTTTTAGGAATGTCTTTGGAAACGAAGTTAATCACCCCGCCGACGTTCTGCGGCCCGTAGCGCACCGCCGCGCCGCCGCGAATCACGTCAATCGACTGGATGTTGCCCATAGACAGAGGTGCCATGGAGAGCTGTGGCTGACCATAAGGCGCCACCGCCAAAGGTACGCCGTCCATCATGATGGTGGAACGCGGGGAGAGGCGAGAGGTTAAGCCACGCACGCCGATGTTCAGAGATATGTCACTACCGCCGGTGCCGTTGTTTTCCTGTACCTGAACGCCCGGCGTGCCGCGCAGCGCTTCGCCAATGGTTTCGGCCCCTTTTTCGCGGATCTGCTTTTGGTCGATAATAGTCCGCGCGCCAGGGTGATCGAGCACCGCCGTTTCATTGTCGCCGCTGTCTAACCAGTTACCTACCACGGTCACAGAATCCGTTCTGTCTTCCGGCGTGGCGGTGGTCGATGGCGTTGCTGCGGCTGGCGTTTTGGTGTCAGCTGCTGATGCGTAGTAAGGGAGTGCAATAGCCACGGCCGTGGCGAGGACGGAAAGGCGGTAACGCGCTGACATATCTTGTTTTTTCCTGTTATAAAAAGTGTTAACTTTAGGTAAAGAACGTATATTTAATGCTAATTGTAATGAGAATTGTTTGCATTATAATCAGGAGTGTAAGTATTAGTAAATACTGCGTTTTTTGAAGATTTATCCCCATTCAAGCCGCCTTTCAGGAAGACCTCTTATGCTCGCGAAAACATTGCCGGCCCTGCTGTTATTAGGACTGAGTAGTCTGGTGTCTTTTGTCGCTCAGGCTGACCCCATCACGCTGACTGATGTCACCGGTCGGCAAGTGGTATTGCCTAAACCTGCGGAGCGGGTCATTTTGGCCGACTCACGCGCCATTCAGGCTCTTCAGCTGGTTCATCCTACTAAGCCATTCGAGTCAATCATTGCCTGGGATAACGCGCTAAAAGCCAAAGCCCCTGACCTGTTTACCCTTTACAAGAACGACTACCCAGAGCTGGCAAAATTACCGATGCTGGAGAACGCCTACTACAGCGATTTCAGCGTGGAGAAAACCGTAGGTTTGAAGCCTGACCTAATTATTTTTGATGCGGGCGTAAAGAAGAAACTGGAAGAGAGCCGGGTTCTTGAGCAGCTCGGCAAAATTGGCGTGCCGGTGGTGTTTATCGATTTCCGCCTGCATCCGCTGACCAATACCGTGCCGAGCATTCGCCTGTTAGGTCAGGCGCTGGGCAATGAGCAGCAAACCGAAGGCTTCTTACACTTCTACCAGTCGCGCATCGACATGATTAACCAGCGCGTAGCGACCCTGACCGACCAGCAGAAGCCAAAAGTGTTTATCGAACGTCACGCGGGCATGACCGGCGAAGAGTGCTGTTTTACCTACGGAAAAGGCAGCTTTGGTGAGTTTATTCAAACCGCGGGCGGGGTGAATCTGGGCAGCGCGCTGTTTGCGGGCAAAAGCGGCACCATTAATCTGGAGCAGCTGATCACCAGCAAGCCGGACGCTTACCTGATGACCGGCGCGGACTGGAGCAGCAGCTTTAAAGAGAGCATCGGCGTGCCTTTGGGCTACAACGCTGACGCCGCGCTTTCGGCGCAACGTCTGGACAAGCTGATGGCGCGCAACGGCGTCAACGTGCTGGATTCCATCAAGCAGCATCGGGTGCTGGCGGTTTATCATCAGTATTACGATAGCCCGCTGAACATCTTTGCTATTGAAGCTATCGCCAAGTTCCTGCATCCGGAGCTGTTCAAAGATCTCGACCCGCAGGCAGACCTCGATATGGTGCATAAAGAGTTCTTGCACCAGCCGTCGAAGGGCCTGTTCTGGCTGGCGGCAAAGCCGCAGTAACCGACTTTAGTCAACAGAGAGGATTCGGCGAATCCTCTCTTCACATCATCCCTTCGCACTTCTCCACCACAAACTGCACAAACTTATCCAGCTTGGGGACGTCGTTTTTCTTCGGCGCGTAGAGCAAGTGAACGGGGCGCGGCTTGGGTAGAAAGTCCTCCAACAGCGTGACCAGTCTGCCGCTGGCTATCTCATCTTTCACCAGAAAATGCGGCTGCATCAGAATGCCATTGCTGGCCAGCGCCGCGTCGCGCAGGGCATAGCCGTCGTTGGATTTCATCACCCAATTATTCGGCCAGGCGATGTCACTCTCCCCTTCGCGCAGGTTCCAGGCAAAGCGCGAATTCCACGTCGAATGGATCAGCAGGCGATGCTGACTAAGCGCCCCGGGCGCGGTGGGCGTGCCGTGCTGGCGCAGGTATTCCGACGTAGCGCAAATAATCATGCGATAGAGAAACAGCGGCTTGGCCACCAGCGCGTAATCTTTCAAATCGCCGATGCGAAAGGCGCAGTCATAGCTTTCGGCAATCAGGTCCGCCACGCTGTTATTGAGCACCAGTTCAACTCGAACTTTGGGGTAAAGCTGCATGAATTCCGCCACTATTGGCCCGACAATCTCTTTTCCGACGGTCATCGGCGCGCTGATGCGTAATAAGCCCTGCGGCTCATTATTCAGCCCTTCCATCGCCTCATAGGCTTGGTTGACGTTGGCGATAATCCCCTGTGCTGACTCATAAAACAGCTGCCCGGCGGAGGTCACCATCATGCTACGGGTGGTTCTTTGCAATAAATCCGTTTTTAAAGTCTTTTCGAGGTTATTGATATATTTCGCCACCATCACCACGGACATATCTTCTTTTTTGGCCGCGCCGGTAAAGCTCCCCTCTTCAACAACAGAGATAAATACCTCCATGGCTTTTAGCTTATTCATACTAAACCTCAAGTTAATACTGTTTAAACCTCAGCAGGGTTCACTCAGTTAAATATTTCCTATACCTTGCTGGTCCTAAGACTAATACAGAATGCCGACCAAGTGGAAATAAGATGTCAATTATTCATGGAGAGAGAAAGAATAATCACGGAGTGAAAAAAACCAAATTACTCAGCATGTTACTCCTCACACTGTGCTGCAGCCTGTTCTCTTCTTCTATTTCCGCAATGCAGCAATACGCCCTTAATTGTCCGGGCAGAGGGGATATGACGGTCAGTATTACAGATTATGTGATAACGACCCTACTCTGGAGTGAGGGATTTATTGTCGCGCCGCGCCCGGCCAGCTACACGGATAAAAGCGGGGATGTGTTGACGGTGTATCAATTTAGAAATAATGATATGTTGTTGGTCAATAAAATAAAAAACCGCTACTTCTTTATATATCGCGATGAAAATAAAAATCAAAAAGAGGTGGAATGTATAAAAGGCCCCAACCAGCGGATAGTGGTCAAATGGGCCAGCAGTTAACGGCGAGGCTCAATCAAGCCGCCTCGCCCTAGCCTGACTATCCGCGTTTACGCCTCACCGTAATGGTTTCACCCGCCACGCCCCAGTTGTCGGTATCCACTTCGTCAATGATCACAAAGGTGGTTTGCGGATCTTTGTTCAGCACTTTCACCAGCAAATCTGTTGCTCCGGCGATCAGCGCGGCTTTCTGCTCGGCGGTCACCCCTTCGCGGGTAACTTGTATATTAATGAATGGCATAGCCTATCTCCTGTTACCAAACGCCGGCGGTCGAGCCGCCATCGACCGGCAACACCACGCCAGAGGTGAATTTCGCATCCACCAGATACAACACCGCATCGACCACGTCGTCGGTACTTCCCGTGCGCCCGGCAGGTGACAACGAGCGCAGGAATACGCCGTCGCCGCCGCTGTGCAGCGGAGTTTCAATCACGCCCGGCGCCACGGCATTGACCTGCACGTTTTTATCCGCCAGCTCCAGCGCCAGTGACTGCGTCGCCGCGTTCAGACCCCCTTTCACCATTACCGGCAGCAGTGACGGCACTTTACGCAGTGGCTGCACCCCAAGGCTGGCAGTGATGTTGATGATGTGGCCGCTGCGCTGGTTGCTCATCAGCTCCGCCGCGCGCTGGGCCGGGAAGAAGAAGCCTTTAAGGTTGGTCGCCAGCAGCGCATCCAGATCCTCTTCGGTGTACTTCTCGACCGGCTTGGCAATGAAAATTCCGGCGTTGTTGATCAAGATATCCACTCGCCCGAACTGCTCCAGGGCGGTGTCAAACAGGCGCTTGGTGGTGTCCGGCAAGGCAATATCCCCTGCCACGCCGAGGAAGTTTTTCGGGTTACCGAGTTTTTGTGCCGCCTCTGCCAAACGCTCGCTGGTGCGGGCATTGCCCACCACATTGTCGCCACGCTTTAAGAACGCCTCAGCCAGTGCAAAACCAATACCGCTCGATGCGCCGGTGATCACCACAGTTTGTTGACTCATAACACACTCCTTTAAACGCTATGTTGGCACTCGGATAAATGCCGTTGTTGACTCACTGCGGTCACTTTACTTATGCGCAGAGGTGCGATAAATAAGGCCAAATGACATTCATTTTTTACATCATGTAATCAATAAGGCGTAACCCATGCAACGTGACTTCGACGACATCATGCTTGGCAGTCTGGAACTGTTCTGTCTGGCGGCGGAAACCGGCGGGTTCAGCAAGGCGGCGACGCAGGCGGGCGTGACCCCGGCGGCGGTGAGCCGGGCGGTATCGCGTTTGGAAGAGCGCCTTGGCGTACGGCTGTTTGTCCGCACCACCCGGCAAATTCGGCTGACCGAGGCGGGCGAGCAGTATCGGGCGCAGTGTTTAGCAGCCCTGACTCTGTTGAAAGACGCCGAAATGTCGCTCAGCGGGCAGCAGTCACAGCCTGCGGGAAAAGTGCGCCTCAGCATGCCGACGGCCTATGCCCATTGGCGAGTCTTGCCTTTGCTGGCGCGTTTTCAGGCACTCTATCCCCAGTTGGCCGTCGACACCCACATCAGCAATCGCAATATCGATTTTTTCGACGAGGGTTTTGATCTGGCGATTCGCGGCAGAGCACCCGCCGAGTCCAATATGATTGCCCGTAAAATCGAGGATGCCGAGCTGATTGTGGTGGCCTCGCCGCACTATCTGGCGAGCGCGCCCGCGCTGAATACCCCGGACGATTTAACTCATCATCACTGTATTGGTTATGAACTTTCCAGCAGCGGCCGCTCCCTGCCGTGGTTGTTCCGCCAGCAAGGGGAAATCAGTGAAAGGGTGATGAATCATCACATTAACTGCTCTGAAGATTATATCGGCGGCCTGACGCTGGCTCGCCACGGCGCGGGGCTGTTCCAAATTTATCGCTTCGTGGCGCAAGAAGATCTCAACAGCGGGCAATTGGTGGAAGTGCTCAAAGAGTTCGGCGGCACCCATCGCCCTTTTTACCTGCTCTACCCTCATGCCCGCTTTCTGCCTCTGCGCACCCGCACTATGGTTGATTTTCTGCTCGCCGCGTTGCGCCACTAATCCCCTTCCCCTCGCCAAACTTCTCTTCTATGGTGGAGAGAATACCCACATAGTTTATGAATTTTTTCCTGTCAAAAAATAACCCATCTATTCCCTGCGCTTTTTGAAGATTTGAGAAGCGCCTCACAAAACATAAATCCCTCTAAAGTTTGTGGAACCTGCGAAAATTTCTTCTCACTCATTGAAGGAAGTCGAACAGCACAAGGAGGCCAGCTGCGCCGCTCGACTGGGATCGTTACCGGAGAAAAGAGCCACAAAGAAAATCGCCATTAAATACATGAATTAAATGGAAATAGATTGAGGTGTTACAATGCGACATAGCCAAGATAAGTGTGCAATGTTTGTTTCGTTCGATGCTGTCGCGGTATCAGGGATCACGGTCGAGGCGATGAAAATTGCCAAGAAGCTGCAAGATCGGGGGTTCAGGTCGTATCTGGATTTGGGATACGACATCAAGATTGATAAGGGAAACTTTAATAAGCCCTATGACGTGGAGCCTTCGATCTATCGCGACGTCTTCACGCTGGTGCGCATCGACGACATCACGTCGATCCCCAATTACAATCTGGATTTTATTGAATACGCCCACAGCGCGCTGATCAGCCAAAAAAGCCCGATCGGTGACAATGAAAAGACCGCGCTGTTACAGACCATCGACCAGACGGCGCGGCTGCTTGCCCAGCGCATCGTGGCGCTTTGGCAGCAACTGGGTATCAGTAATCTGGTGGTGGAAAACGGTACCCTGCCGGAAAATATCATTTATACCAAGGCGTTATATCTGGCGATTGAACAGTACGGCCAGCAGCAAGATTTGGAGAATTTCGTTATCTGGCGCGACCACGACCTGATGTGGAACAGCGAAAAGACGGTGATGAAATATGGCCCTGCGCCCTACTCTCACGCCATTAAACCGGTAAAATCCAAACACATCACTTATGTCACGCTCAATGATCACCTGAAGCAGAAACTTGAAGCCTGGTGTAATTACGACGTAGACGTCAAAGTGAAGAAAAATACCTATGACTTTTCGCCGCAGAAGGCGCGCTGCAATATTAGAGACCGGTTAAGCGTTCGCGCCGATGATATTTTAATTGCCCGCACCACCCGTATTATTCCGCAAAAACGTTTAGACCGCGATGTCATGCTGGTAAGCCATCTCAATACATTATTCCATAATAGCAACAGCGATCGGCGAGTCTATTTAGCGGTTGCCGGCAATGAAAATGAAAATCACGGTTATTTCCAAGAACTGGATAAACTGTCTGAAGAACTGAATGTAAAACCCTATATTAAATTTATCGGCGCGCTGCCCCATGAGTGTATGCAGTCAGAAAGCGACGCCATTGCCATAGAAGACTTATATCACTCCTGTGATCTTGTCTCTTTCCTCACTTCTTATGACTACGACAGCTACGGCAACCCAATTGGCGAGGCGGTGAGCCACCGGCGCTGCTACATCACCACCAGCTATGAGTATTACCACGAAGTGTACGGCCAGCACGGCTTCGAAGCCCCGGTCATGGCCATATCCGAGCAGCAGGACGGTTTACCCAACCCTGAGTTTATTCATGATTTATATCAGTTCCTTAACAATAAGGAATATATGGCGCACGTGGCGGATAAAAACTTCGCCTTGGGGCAGCAGGTGCTCTCCAATAATGTGATCGAAATTTTAAATGTGAATTAATTTAAAAACCTAACCCATTTCATTCTGGATATTACTCTATTCTGGAGAACTTATGCGCGACTCAATTTTCGTGTCAGTAGTGCTACCCGTATATAATGAAAGCGACCGTATTGATGAAGTATTAATTTCACTCTTCAATCAGAAAACCAAAGATAACCTGATCACTCACGACAGCTATGAGTTAATTATCGTGGATAATAATTCCACCGATGATTCCGTGGCAAAAATAAACGCATTTAGCGCCAAGAACCCATCAATGGATATTCATGTCATTGATGAGAAAGTTCAGGGAGTTTCTTCTGCCAGAAAGCGCGGCATGGATTACGCCTCGCTGCGATCTAAAGCCCGCGACAGCCGCCTCGGGCAGAAGCGAAAACACTATATTGTCTCCGCCGACGCCGACTGCACCGTGGACACCTACTGGCTGTATGAGCTGATTAACACCATGGTCAGCCAGCAGGGCGATTTAGGCACCTGTAACTACTATTACAACGCCGAAGATTTCGAAAAACGCCCTAACCTGTTCAACGAAATTAAGAAAACCCTACGCCTGCGCGAATACTCTTTCTCGCTGTTTGGCGGCTTCCCCGACGGTAAAGGCTTTGGGGTCGAGCGCGGCCTGTACGACGCCATTGGCGGCATTGAAATCTTCTACCAGCTCAACAAAGGCCGCTTTGTAGAGCACCTGTCCGACGACTGGGACTTCGGCATCAAAATCATCGCCTACGGCGGCAAGCCGGTCTACGCCAGAAATTCCTATGTCGAAATCAACAGCCGCCGGGTCGATACCATTCTGGATGAAGTGATCACCGGCGTTGCTTACGGCAGCGACGGCATCATTATCATGAAAGACGTGCGCCCGGACGTTGAGCAGCAAAAGCCGACGCTGGTTGACACCACCCCGGCCGAATCCAAACAGGCGTGGGACTATTCGGTGAAGGACTATACGCCGAAAAACATCATTCTGCCCGCCCTGCTCAACCCTTATATCTTGTTAGAAAACAGCGAAGTGCGCGATTTCTTCTCCGGCCCGCTGGCTGACAACCTCTACCGCCGCATTCACGAGTTAAAACATGAAATGCGTATTATCGATTTCAAACCGATCCACGCCTATAAAACCCCGGCCTATCGCCTCTATTTCGAATTCCGCGACGAGATCTTTGCCGCCATGCGCCGCGCCGTCGGCGACGACATTGGCTATCCGCCTGCCCTGCCCGCCTGTTTCGACCAGGTGAAAGCCGAAGACTTCACGCGCTTTGTTTACTACTTCTGCGAAGACCGCGAGTCCGGTGAAGCCCACAACTATTTTGCCAATGGAGGCGTATTCTGATGAACAACGAAGCCCTGAACTCCCTGCTGGATATTGACGAAAACTACCCCGTTCCCTTAGTGAATGAATTTCTGGCCCAGCCGGAAAACCGCGCATTTCTGGAGTATGTCTACAAAGATCCCTTTGGCTGTCACGTCTTCCCCGGCGACATCACCGACTACCCGCTGCCGTCGTTCTTTGCCGATATGGACAGCGACATTAAGAAAGCGGGCAAAATCCACCTCTGGGCCTATATCCCCACCTGCCGCTATCGCTGCCATTTCTGCCAGTACCCGACGGTGATCCTCAACCCGAAAGCCGCCTCCTCGCAGGAGGTATTCCGCGATCTGGTGGACTTCAATATCAAAGAAGCCCTGATGTGGCTGGAGCGCGTGCCGAGCCTCGCCACGGTGGAAGTCGGCGAATTCAATATCTTCGGCGGCACCCCGTCGCTGCTGCCAGAGCCAGAACTGCGCCGCATGATGGCCTTCTACAAAAGCCACTTTAACTTCTCCACCGCCACCATGCGTTTCGAGGGCGAGCCGGGCACGCTGAACAAAGCGTATTTGGCGATATTAAAAGATCTCGGTTTTAGCAAGATCAGCTTCGGCACCCAGTCCTTCAACGACGAAATCATCACCGCCTGCGGGCGTATGCACTCGGCGGACGAGTGCGTGGAAACCATCTATCAGGCGCGGGAAATCGACATCGACTGGGTCAGCGTCGACCTGATTTACGGCATGCTCGGCCAGACGGTGGATGACGTGAAATATGACATGGAGAAAACCCTCGAGCTGGGGCTGTCCCACGTGGTCTGCACCAAGCTGCACATGGATGAATTCATCAAAAACCGCACCGGCGTCTCCGGCGAGCGCGAAAGCCTGTGGCAGAAAAAGGGGCTGATCAACATTAACAACATGAGCTTCCCCGGCCTCGGCAAGCAGTACCAGATGCGCGAACTGGTGGAGAAATATCTGGCCGATGGCTATACCGAGCACCCGACCATGTACTTCCACCGCAATGATCAGCAGCCGGAAAAATGGAAAGCGCTTATCACCGACCTCGATAAACAGTATCCGGAAGTGGCGATTGGGCTGGGCGGCAGCTCTAAGTCGACCCGATCCGAGGCGATCAACATCACCGGCTATAAGAAGTACAAAGAAGCGCTGAACGAAGACCGGCTGCCTATCGAAGAGAGCCGCGGCTTCTCCCCCGCCCAGCGCGAAGTTAACGCCTTCAAGATGGCGCTTTCCACCCTGATCCCGGTGGATGACAAGGTGTTCAAGCAGCGTTTCGACGGCAACAGCTTCTTCGAAAACCCGCTGATTAATCGCACCTTGGACAAACTGGTGCAGAAGAAGCTGGTGACGGTTTCTGGCGAAGTCGTGACCCTGACGCCCATCGGTATCACGCTGGTCGAGGCGATTATCAATACCCAATTCACCACCGACGCGGAATAAGGAGCTTCACCATGGCAACACCTTCATCCGCCACCCAGCCGGTTTTCAGCCTCTACTACATTGGCATTGATACAGAGGCGGGCGTCACCAACGAGCAGTTTGAAGCCTTTGTCCGCGAGCAGGGGGTGAAAATCCCCTGCTATCCCGGCTGGCGCTGGACCTTGCTGCGCGGCCTGCGCGGCGAGCGCGTCGGGCAATATCTGATGCTGTATGAGATGGAGAGTCAGGCGCACCGCGATCGCTATGTCACCGCCACTGGACAGAAAACCGAGGCAGCAAAAGCCTTTTGGCAGCAGCATCCCGAGGCGCTGGAGATTCTGGCGCAGTGGCGCAAGCTCGGCACCTTCAGCCAGTTGCCGACGCTGTTCACCGACTACCAACTGCTGGCAGAAAACGCCAAAAGTGATGTCCCCTACGGCCCCCGCTATCGGGACCAGCCCGGCGAGGAGCCGATTGCGCGCATCATCGGCATTCACAATCTGGCCCTGCGCGAAGGGGTGATGCCGGAGCAGTTCGAGCAGTTTATTGCCGACAATCATCACCGCATTGAAGATTATCCCGACTGGAAGTTCCATTTGCTGAAAGGCGAACGCGGCAACCGGCTCGACCAGTACGTGGTGATGATGGAGATAGCCAGCATGGCCGCGCTGGACGTCTTCTACCCTGAGCCGGACATCGCCACCGACGAGGCGGCGAAGTTCGCCAAGGCGCATCGCGACACCAAGCAGATGTATGAAGAGTGGAAGCAGCTGGCCTCTTTTTCCGGCTCGCCGCAAATCTACACCGACTATCTCTGCGTCGCGGAAAGCCTGCCCGCCGAGGAGAGCCGGTCGCTATGACAATCAATCTGCTGAGTCGAGGTGCCGCGGAGAATGTCCGTCAGCAAATCGCCACCCGGATGATCTTCTTTCTGGCGGGATTAGGCATGTCAGCATGGGCTCCGTTAATTCCCTTCGTGAAGTCGCGCATTGGCATTGACGCAGGCTCGCTGGGGCTGCTGCTGTTTTGTATTGGCGCCGGCTCGATGCTGATTATGCCGTTTACCGGGCATCTGATTGGCAAATTGGGTTGTCGTAAAATCATTCTGGCCGCCGGTTTGCTGTTAGTGCTGGATTTGCCGCTGCTGGCCTTACTCGACGCCCCGCTGCTGATGGGGGCGGCCTTACTGGTGTTCGGCGCGATCAACGGCATCATGGACGTGGCGATGAACTCGCAGGCGATCATTGTCGAACGGGAAAGCGGGCAGGCTAAAATGTCCGGTTTTCACGGCTTCTACAGCATTGGCAGCATCTCCGGCGCGGGCAGCGTCAGCCTGTTGCTGTGGGCGGGCGTCTCCCCAACGACCGCCATTGGGCTGATTGCGGCACTGATCGCTCTACTGCTGGTTATCGCTTCGGCGGATCTATTAGCCAAAAGTGAGATCGACGGCGAGCAGAAAGGCGGCACGCTGTTTGCCCTCTCCCACGGCAAGATCCTGTTTATCGCGCTGCTATGCTTCTTTGTTTTCCTTACCGAAGGGGCGATGCTCGACTGGTCATCCCTATTTCTCAATGCCGAGCGCGGCGTGGCGAAATCTCAGGCCGGGCTGGGTTACACCCTCTACGCCATCGCCGTGACCCTCGCGCGGCTGTATGGCGACAGGCTGATCAACACCATTGGCCGCTATCGCATGCTGCTGCTCGGCAGCCTCTGCGCGGTGCTCGGCCTACTGCTGGTGACCACGGTTAATCTGGCGTGGGTGGCTTTCGCCGGGCTGATTTTGGTCGGCCTCGGCATCGCCAACCTGGTGCCGATTCTGTTCAACGCGGCGGGTAACCAAGAGCATGTGCCACCCAATCTGGCCTTCCCGGCGGTGACCCTCGTCGGCTATGTCGGCCTGCTGGCAGGCCCCGCGCTGATTGGCTTTATCGCTAAATACTCCAACCTTACGCTGGCCTTCGGCTGCACGATTTTCTGCCTGTTGCTGGTCAGCTTTAGCGCCCGCGCCCTAACGCGCTAATTCACCTATTTCATCTAAAGAGGACGTTTCAATGAATGAAGCATTAAGCCCGGTTTTCTCCCTGCACTATGTCGGTATCAACCTGAAGAGAGGCGTCGCCTCGGACCAGTTCGAAGCGTTCGTGCGCCAAAAAGGGGTGAACATTCCAGCCTATCCGGGCTGGCAGTGGACGCTGTTGCGCGGGCTGCGCGGCGAGCGCGAGAACCAATATTTGATGGTTTATCAGGCCAAGGATGCCGCCACCTATGCCCGCTATATCGACAGTAACGGCGAGCAAACGGCGGAGGCTCGCGCCTTCTGGCAACAGCATCCCGAGGCCGCCAAGCTGATTGCCGAGTGGAAAACCTTCGGCACCTTCGCCGAGCTGCCGACCATTTACACCTACTACAGTCTGGTGGCGGAAAACCAAAACAGCTCACTGCCAGCAGGCCCGAACTACCGCAACGTGCCGGGGCAGGAGAAAATCGAGCGCATCGTCGGCATTCACAACTTGGCCTTAAAGCCGGGCGTCTCGCCGCAGCAGTTTGAGCAGTTCATCACCGACAACATTCATCGCGTCGAGGACTATCCGGGCTGGAAATTCCATATGCTGAAGGGCCAGAGCGGCAATCGTCTGGATCAATACGCGGTGATGCTGATCATCGAGAGCCTCGAATCGCTCAACTCGTTCCACCCGGATTTGGACGTTTCCACCGAGAAAGCCCTGAAGTTCGTGGCCGAGCATCAGGACACCGAGCAGATGTACACCGAGTGGAAGGAGCTGGCGTCGTTCTCCGGCGCGCCGCAGATTTACACCGATTACATCACCGTCGGCGGCAATCAGGGTTAAGCTTTCAACATACTCGTCGCATAAAAAAGGGCAGCCCCTGGCTGCCCTAATTGCATCTTAAACCTTACGCTTCCAGCCACGCCTTGTAGCGCGCAGGCCACTCCACGGTTGGCGTGCCCGGCTTACCCATGCCAAAACCGTGACCGCCGGAGGAGTAGCGGTGCATATCCACCGGCACGTGCTCGCGCTCGCAGGCGGCAGCCATGATCAGCGTGTTATGCGGGTCAGAAATGGGATCATCCTCAGCCTGCACCAAAAACATTGGCGGCGTGCGCGGAGTAACAAAATTCTGTACCGACCACTCGGCGTTCTCTTGATCCGTGGCCCGCGGCCCGACCAAAATCTTGTGGGTTGAAGTGTGGGTGTAAGGCTTCTCAAGAGTGATAATCGGGTAAATCAGCGCCGCGCGATCGGCATAGGCCGGGGTTCTATCCAGCGCGTCCTGCTCCGGGTATGAGCGGAAATCCGGGCGCGTCGCCGCCAAGCCGAGCAGGTGTCCGCCCGCAGAGAAGCCGAGCACGCTGACGTGCTTTTCGCGGCTGCGCACGATACGCAGCGCGCGCTGGGCGTCCTGCAAAGCCACCACGCTGCCATCATTCCAGCCTTCGCTGGGCAGACGATAAGTCAGCACGTAGGCGGTGTAGCCGAGTTGGGTCAGCCAGTCCGCCGCGGGCCACGCTTCCTGCCCCATCTCCATACGCTTATAACCCCCGCCGGACGCCACCAGCACCGCCATCCCGTTCGGGCGTGACGGTTGAAACACGCGCAGCGACGGATGAGTCACATTACTCAGCGCGCCCTTAGCCGACAGAATTTCACTGCCAGACGGCCCTCCGCCACCCGGCGGCGTCCCTTTCCATAAAGCAATTTCGGTGTACTGCCCCGACGGCGGCGCGGCCAGAGCGCCCTCTTCCGACGCCGGGTGTTTACGCGCCAGCGCTGACCCCGTGCGTATCGCCACCATCGCAGCGGCGGAACCTACAATAAACTGACGACGATCCATGGATTTCCTAATGAGTGAGGGCAGATATTGACTCTATAACAGCATAGAAAATGGCAGAGATCTTGAAGACTTTATTTCACAGGATCGGGTTATTGTAAGCAGAGCTTTCGGCGGAATAAACGCCAGGAAAAAAGAGAATTAGACAAAGGTTGTTACTAACAAATAGCGCTAAATGCCGGGCGAATGGTGTTCGTTTAATAAGCCAGTGCTTTACTGATTCAAGTACCAGAACCCACCAGATAAGCATGATTGATGAGGGCGAGTTATGACGGTAAAAATGCAGTGGAAGATTCAGCGTAAAAGCACCCTATTCAGCGCCCTGCTGCTGGCACTGAGCAGCGCCAACGCCTTGGCCGAGGACGGGCAAAATACCCCCGGTAAAAATTTCCCGATACTGCAAGACGCCTATATTTTGCAGGCTTTCGACAGCAATAAAAAACCCAATGAAGAGCCAATCACCAGCAGCCTGAAAAACAGCTATTTCTACAGCAACTGTGCCGACGCCGAACGCTGCGACTCCGCCATTCCGCAGGGCGCGACCATGTTCAGAGCGCCGTCAGGCTTTGGCTCAACGCCGAACAGCGAGTTCCCTCGAGTCGAACTCAGAGCCAAGAGAAACTTCCTCAACGGCGATGAGTTCACTAATACCCAGACCGGCTCGGTGTATATCGTCAAAAACCCCGACACCAAATCTATCATTTTTGCCCAGATCCACGGCGACAAACCGGGCGGCTCGGAGCTGCTGAAACTGCGCTGGCAGAACGGCGACATCGTCGTGGGCGTCAAACCGCATTATGGCGATAAAGAGCAACGCACCACCCTGCTCTCCGGCGTCGTACTCAAGGACAAAATCGATTATAAAATCGAAGCCAAAGGCACTAAAAGCGAGATAAAAGTCACCGTCGAAGCCACGGCAGACGGCAAGACCAGCAAGAAGACCTTCAGCTATCCAAAAGAGAGCTGGCAAGGCATCGAGCTGTACTTCAAAGCGGGGAATTATAATCAGGATTCCAGCAGCGACGGCTCCGAAGCCGTGGTCGCTTATGGCGCGCTGGATGTGAGTTATCGTTGATAGCAAATCGAGGGGCAATACTGCCCCTCATACTATTTCGAGTGGCTCCTATTTCACTTCAGCCGTCTTCACATTGTTATCCGTGGTCCAGACGCGGTACTTCACTTCCACATCTTTTGGGGTGTAGACCACGATTGGCAGCTTACTATTGTAGCGAGCGAGGGTCTGGTCGCCGAGGTTCGCGGCGATGAACTTCTTGGTTTTTGTCTGGTTCGGGCACGCCATCATGGTGGAAGCCGGGGAAGAGAGCTGCTCCAGCACCAGATAGTCATAGCCCCAGCCTTGCAGCGTTTTGCTGGTCAGCTTGCCGCCCATCATATGACGATTGCAGTCCACCTCAAGGGTTTTACCGATCAACAGCTCAACCTTAAAATTATCCTCATTGTCCAGTTTCGGCAGGTAGATCACCTGACGAACCATCCCCTTTTCTGCCTGCGGGTAAGGCGCGACTTTCTCCAGCGGCAGCTTGCTGATATCAGCAGAATCCCCCGTCGCCGCCGCCATCGAATTAGCAGAGAGAGCCATCATCATTCCAGACAGTGCCAAGGCCATGAGTTTCATATTCAATCCCTATGTTTGTGTTCTCTGAGAACCTTTCTCAGATGAAAGAATTACTTTGGTAAGTTTTTTTAGCATAAATGATTGGTTATATCAAAATTCATAGTAGTAATTTTACATAAAGCATTAACCATCGGGATCATGTAAAACCCTTTACCACTTTTTCCCTGTTTCTTTCGCCGGCAAGCACGGTTTTGCTCTAAAACCTCGGGGCCGCAGGCTATCCCGACTATTATCCCGCCCTCGCCGCCTGAGCAGCAGTAAGCCAAGCCGAAGTCTTGTCGAGTAATAATTCAGCACGAAAAAAGTGGGAAAAAGGATAAGAAATGGCAGTAAATGACGCAGCCGATGCAGGGTAAAAAGATGGCCTAATGCCCGTCTGGCGTAATCGATGAATATCAGCGTCATAACGCGGTTCCTGAATGGCGATGACGCTATTCAACTCAAGCCGTGTCCAGACTTACGCGATGTTTCATCAAGGATGTATCAAGACGGGCAATTATTGTTGCCCGTCTTGGCTCTCAGGGCGATAAGGGTAATAAAGAAGGCAAAAAGATCGAGATAAGCAATCCCCCGGCTTCCAGCTGTCTGGCGTGAATGGTGCCGCCATGCGCCTGACATATCGCGCGGGCAATGGAAAGTCCGAGGCCGCAGCCGCCAGAGTGGCGCGCCCGAGATGAATCTGCCCGGGTAAAACGTTCGAAAATCGTCGGCAAAAACTCAGCTGGCACACCCGGACCATAATCGCGAAAGGTTATTTCGTGGCCCTGATCTTTCTTGGCAATGTTAATCACCAGACGCCCGCCCTCGGCGGCGTAGCGCAAAGCATTCTCCATCAGAATGGTAAACACCTGCCCTAGACGGAAAGGATCGCCGGTATAACGGCATTGGGCCGGCGCGTTAACCGTGATGGCCATGCCTGCTGCCGTGGCCTGCGGCTTCAGCCAAATAATCCGTTCATGCAGAATATCAGTCAGATTGGTGACGCTTTTACTGAGCTTCAGCTGGCCAGCATCTGCCAGTGAAAGCAGGAGAAGCTCATCGGACAGTCGGCTGAGATACTGCAACTGCTTCATGACCATCTCAAGCTGCTGAGGCTCGGCGGCAAAAACTCCGTCGATCATGCCCTGTAGCCTCCCCATCGCGGCAGTCAGAGGTGAACGCAGCTCATGGGCCATGGCCACGTGGGAGGCCCGAAGTTCACGGTCATAACGTTCAAGCTGCTGGGTCATGACGTTGAAATCCTCTGTCAGCCGGATGAGTTCCATCGGCACCTTTTCCGCCACCACGGCTC
Source organism: Ewingella sp. AOP8-B2-18 (assembly GCF_052376015.1). Taxonomy (NCBI): domain Bacteria; kingdom Pseudomonadati; phylum Pseudomonadota; class Gammaproteobacteria; order Enterobacterales; family Yersiniaceae; genus Ewingella; species Ewingella sp. AOP8-B2-18. The sequence continues at coordinate 198,457 of NZ_JBQSVB010000007.1, read as the reverse complement.
GCGTGCCAAATTCTCCTCGAGCCACCGCCCCGGCGGCATTGGCCAGTTGGCTAACCTGCGCCGAGAGAGGCCGCGCGGCGCGTAGGCCCAGCACAATAATAAAAGGAATGACAATCAGAACCAGAATGCCGACCATCGCCCAATCCGAGGTGGCGATGGTGGGTTCGGAATAACGTAGACCCCAGCCCTGATCGACAATTTGATGGAATCGGGCCGGATTCAATTCCGGCTGGTCGCGCAATAACGCAAACTCGGCTCGCACCTCCGGCGACATATGCGAGATTATCCAGAAATTGAGAATACCGTAGCTAAGCCACATACAGAGGGCGATCAGCACGACCGAGCTGATAGCTAATGCTAAAACGCGGACGCAAATCCAGCGCCAGAGGGACTGCGGTTGTGTACTCCTCATGGTTGCCTGAACCTATAACCGACCGAGCGGACATTGATCAGCACCTCAAAAACCCCTGCCGATTCGAGTTTTTTACGTAAGTTATAGATGTGTGTATCCACCACTCTCTCCAGCGCCTCGCTGTCAGGCAGGCAACGTTCCAGTAGCTCTTGGCGGGTAAAAGCGCGGGTTGGCGCGCGCATTAGCGCCACAAGCAATGCGAATTCAGTGGGTGTTAGCTCAAGCCCAAATGAACTTCCCGCAACATCCGTCACCTTGGCTGTCATCGACTCAATATCAATCTCCAGCCTCTGCCAGCGTAAAATCTGCTCTTGGCGATGTTGTGGCGCAGCCCGCCTTAGCACAGCCTGAACCCGCGCCACCACCTCGCCGGGGTTATAGGGCTTCACCACATAGTCGTCCGCTCCGTAACGCAGTGCACCGATTCGGTCCGGCGCCTCCCCCATGGCCGAAATCATGATCACCGGGGTATCGCTTTTACGGCGCAGCGTTGACAGCACTTCAGTACCATTCATACCCGGCAACATGACATCCAGCAGGATAATGTCAGGCTTCCAGCAGCGGGCCTTATCCAGACCGCGTAAACCATCGCCGGAAATTGCTACGTCATAATTTTCGCGATTAAGGTAAGCCTCAAGCACGCTGGCGGCGTCAGCATCATCCTCGATAATCAGCACTCTTTTTTTCTGCATTTGAACGACCTTGACAGTTTCTTCATAAAACCCAAGCAGATAATTGACACTAAGGCAGCACACTTCCTGCATCAAACGCGCCATTAATCTGTTATTGAGCCCCAAACATGTGGGAATGAGAAACCTAATGATATCCAGAAAAATGATTATGCCTATGGCCTATATTGCCTTTGCGAGCAGCATCACAACCGCGCAAGCCAGTGAGGCCAGCCCACCGGAATCCACCGTCACTTTGGGTATTGGGGCGCAAAACGCACCGGCTTACAGTGGCTCGGAGAAGCGCCGCACTGATGTATTGCCTGTGATTCAAGCACGCCAAGGCGCCGTGTTTTTCGATTCACTCAAAGGTATCGGCTACGATCTGCAAAGCGAAAACGGGCTGTATCTGGAACATACGCTGGGCTATCAGTTGGGCCGTGCTGATAAAAATTCCAGCTGGCGTGATGGGTCGGACAGGTTAAAAGGCATGGGCAATATTAAAGCCGCGCTTAATACTGCGATGGCGGTGGGCTGGCAAGCCACCTCATGGCTTTCGCTAGAGGGCAAGGCGACACTGCCCCTGACTGATGGACAAGGCGTGCAATATCAAACCTCCGTGACAGTACTGCCTTGGCAGGATGAGAGCGATACCCTGGCGTTTGAATCCGCCGCGCTGTTTGGCGATCGCCGTTACATGAAGACGTTTTATGGCGTGAGCGAGCAGCAGAGTGCGCGCAGCGGCTATGCACCTTATCAGCCCGGCGGCGGGCTGTACGGCGTCGAAAATAACCTGACGTGGAGCCATCGCTTTACGCCCCACTGGTCGACGATGATGAATGTCGGTTACACCTGGCTGAATGACCATGCTTCAGACAGCCCGATAGTATTTCGGCGTAATCAAGTGAGTACCTCGGCGGCGGTGCTTTACACCTTCTGAGGTGAATGAATTGTCTTCAATGACAATAAATCCCGGCGGCCGAAACAACTCAGCCGTCTATTCCTCTTTCGCGATGTTCGGAGCTGGTTAATTCTCCCAATAGTAGTGATTAACATGACAAATAAAGAAGAGTTTCAATTATCCATCGTCACCAATGTCTTAACCTGGCTCGACGAAAATATTACTCAGGGGCTGACCATTCATTCTATCGCCGAATACTCGGGGTATTCGCACTGGCATCTACAGCGCATATTTAAAAAATATACTGGCGTGACGCTCGGCAGTTATATCAGCAAAAGACAATTGTATTTCGCCGCACTCGACCTGCTTGGCCAAGAGAAAGATATCGTGCTGGTTGCCATGAAATATGGCTATGAATCACAACAGACCTTTACCCGCGCGTTTAAAGCCAGATTGCAGGTCAATCCGGGCAGAGTGAAAAGATTCACCCCAGAACAAGCTGAAGACTTTACCCAACAGACATTGAAAAAGATGTTTGCGCTGAATCTCCCTGTTAGGGAATTCAATAATATACAGGAGATCGGCTTGGCAGCCTGAAGGACGCCTTTATTCGCGGATTGTATTGTCGCGTTGGAAAACGTAGAAATCGTTGGCTGCAGTGCTCATTTTCATTGAGTCTTCTTTCCGAGCAAGCCAATAAATTGAACTCACAAGCTAGTGATTACGGCACGAATAAGACACTTGGGTTAAAACAGGTTGGAATGAAGCTGACGTAACACTTTGATTTGAAATGGTACGCCCTACAGGGCTCGAACCTGTGACCTACGGCTTAGAAGGCCGTTGCTCTATCCAACTGAGCTAAGGGCGCATTGCAGTCCCGGATGGGAGCGTTGCGGACTCGGATTATACGGGCAGACCGCGATGAGTCAATGGCTTTCGAACTCACTGCTTAATGACTGAACAATTTGCCATAACTTATCGACCATTCAGCGCTCTGCCCGTTTTTTAGCTGCAAAATCAATCAGTACTATTTTTCCGAATTGATGGCGGCGGAAATCACGCGGGATGAGGCGTGGTAGGCGATATTTTCATAGGCCGTGAGTTCTGGCATCAACGTTTGCACTATGCCGCGTTTGCCGATAACCGCCGGCTGGCCGATGTACACCTTGAGGTTCTCATCCCACGCCGACACGGGATAGACGCTGTTGGCATCCGACAGTATGACGTCCACCAGCCGTGCCGTGGCGGTGGCGATGCCAAAGCTGGTCCAGCCTTTGCCTTGGAGAATATCCCAACCGCCGCCGCGCACTCTATCGTCCATTTGCGCCCAATCTACGTCGCGATCCCCTGCCAGTTCGGCTACCGGGCGGCCGCCGAGGCGTACGGTGCTCCAGGCGACAAACTGCGATTCGCCGTGTTCGCCCAGCACGTAGCCGGTCACGCTTTTTGGGTCGAAGCCGAAGAACTCCCCCACCACGCGCTTCATGCGAGCGGTGTCCAGCGAGGTGCCGGTGCCAAATACCTGACTGTGCGGCAAGCCGCTGGTCTGTTGGATGATTTGCGTAATGACGTCGCACGGATTGGTGATGTTGAGGATGACACCACCAAAGCCGCTGGCAATCACCTGCGGAATGACTTGTCGAACTGCCGCACGCGTCTCGGCCAGCTCTTCCAGCCGGTCTTCGCGCAGCAGGGTTTTCGGCCCGACGGCGATCACCAGCACGTCGGCGTCGTGCAGCTCGGCATAGTCATTCGCCACGACTTTTACCCGCGAAGAGACCAGCGAGGCCATATCACGCAGCTCTAATGCCTGACTCGCGGCCTTGGGCTGGTTTTCATCGAGCAGGACGATGACGTCACACAATCCTTGTGTAACCAGTGAAAAAGCGACATCGGCGCCGACATGGCCCGCACCAACAATACCTACTTTACGTACCATCTTGTTTTATCCTTATTATTTTGATGTTGTGCCCTCTTAAAATAGCTATTTTTTAGCCACAAGTCGTAGCAAAACTGCGGCTATTTTATCGATGAAGATCATTCAACGCCTGACAGCGCCCCTCGCTTCTGCCAAAATAGCGCCATCCCCCTGCATTTACTCATTGATGGATTTACTCCCTAATGTCAGCAAAGATTATTGACGGTAAAACGATTGCGCAGCAGGTTAGAAGCGAAGTTGCGGAAAAAGTTAAACAACGAATTGCAGCCGGAAAACGCGTTCCGGGCTTAGCCGTTGTTCTGGTGGGTGAGAACCCGGCCTCGCAAATTTATGTCGCCAACAAGCGTCGCTCTTGCGAAGAAGTGGGCTTCCTGTCGCGCTCTTATGACTTGCCGATGACCACCACCGAAGGTGAGTTGCTCAAATTGATTGATGAGCTGAATAACGACAGCGATATCGACGGCATTTTGGTGCAACTGCCGCTGCCAGCGGGCATCGATAACGTCAAAGTGTTGGAAAGCATCCGCCCAGACAAAGACGTCGATGGCTTCCACCCTTACAACGTTGGCCGCCTGTGCCAGCGCGCGCCGACCCTGCGCCCATGCACCCCGCGCGGCATCGTCACCCTGCTCGAGCGTTACGGCATCGACACTTACGGCCTGAACGCCGTGGTGATTGGCGCATCCAACATCGTGGGCCGTCCAATGAGCATGGAGTTACTGCTGGCGGGCTGCACCACCACCGTCACCCATCGCTTCACCAGGAACCTGCGTCATCACGTTGAACACGCCGATCTGGTGGTGGTTGCCGTCGGTAAACCGGGCTTTATTCCGGGTGAATGGATAAAACCGGGCGCAATCGTGGTGGATGTCGGTATTAACCGGCTGGAAAATGGTAAAGTTGTCGGCGATGTGGAATTTGATGCCGCCGCCGAGCGCGCTTCATTTATTACACCGGTGCCGGGCGGCGTAGGCCCGATGACGGTCGCGACGCTGATTCAAAATACCTTGCAGGCTTGTGAGGAATACCACGACATCAGCGCCAACTAAAAATCTGTAATTGATAAGTCAGGAATACATGGAAACTTTTTATCTCGAAAAACACCCGCACGTTGAACTGTGCGACCTGCTCAAGTTTATGGGCTGGTGTGAAAGCGGTGCCGCGGCCAAAGCCGTGATCGCCGAAGGTCAGGTGAAGGTCAACGGGCAGGTAGAAACCCGTAAACGTTGCAAAATTCTCGCCGACCAACAGGTCGAGTTCGCCAGCAGCAAGCTGGTAGTCAAAGCCTCTGCTGAATAAGCTCGGCTAAGGCAATAAAAAAGCGCGGTGGAGAAATCCAACCGCGCTTTTTTTGATTTTTGAGCATTGCCCAGGGGCAAAATGACAAATAAATAGCCTATTTGCGGCGCCAGGTGGTTCCGGCTGGGCCATCTTCCAACACAATACCCATCTCATTAAGACGATCGCGAGCCTTGTCCGCCATCCCCCAATCTTTGCTGGCGCGGGCGTCGTTACGCTGTTTGATCAGTGCTTCAATCTCAGCCACTTCGTCACCATTGTCTGCCTGAGCGCCAGATTGCAGGAACTGCTCTGGGTCTTTCTCAAGCAGGCCCAGCACGCCAGCCAGCTGACGCAGTTCAGCCGCTAAGCCATTGGCTGCATTGATATCTTCCGCTTTCAGACGGTTTATGTCGCGCGCCATGTCGAACAGCACGGAGTAGGCTTCTGGGGTGTTGAAGTCGTCATCCATGGCGTCACGGAAGCGCGCCACGAAGGCTTCGCCACCGGCAGGTTTTGCAGCAGCGTCAGTGCCGCGCAGTGCGGTGTAGAGACGCTCCAGAGAGGTACGCGCCAGTTTGAGGTTATCTTCGCTGTAGTTCAGCTGGCTGCGATAGTGCGCAGACATCAGGAAGTAGCGCACGCTTTCGGCGTCGTAATATTTCAGCACATCGCGCACGGTGAAGAAGTTATCCAGCGATTTCGACATCTTTTCGCGGTCAATCATCACCATGCCGGAGTGCATCCATGTGTTCACATACGGGCCGTCGTGAGCACAGGTAGACTGAGCAATTTCGTTTTCATGATGCGGGAACATCAGGTCAGAACCGCCACCGTGAATGTCAAAATGCTCGCCCAACTGTTTGCAGTTCATGGCTGAACACTCAATGTGCCAGCCCGGACGGCCTTCGCCCCACGGAGAAGTCCAGCTCGGTTCGCCCGGCTTGGACATCTTCCACAGCACGAAATCCATTGGGTTGCGTTTGACGTTGGCTTCAACTTCCACCCGCGCACCGGCCTGCAGCTGCTCGAGATCCTGACGGGAAAGCGCGCCGTAATCAGCATCGCTTTCCACCCAGAACATCACATCGCCATTAGAAGCCACGTAGGCGTGGTTGCGGTCGATAAGCTTCTGCACGATGTCGATGATTTCAGCAATATGGCCCGTGGCGCGCGGCTCTGCGTCTGGAGGCAGAATGCCCAGCGCGGCGAAATCGGCGTGCATCTCGGCGATCATGCGGTCGGTCAGCGCGGTGAAGCTCTCGCCGTTCTCCGCAGCACGTTTGATAATTTTGTCGTCGATATCGGTGATATTACGCACGTACTTCAGCGAATATCCGGCATAACGCAGGTAACGCGCTACCACGTCAAATGATACGAAAGTACGACCATGACCAATATGACAGAGGTCGTAAACAGTTATCCCACACACGTACATACCGACTTTACCGGCATGAATTGGCTTGAATTCCTCTTTTTGGCGACTCATGGTATTAAAAATCTTAAGCATCAGGCTATTCCGTGTGTTGGGCATAGAAAACGTCAATTGTGGTCATAATATAACGAAAATGATTTCACCGAAACGGCATAAGCCGCCGCAGAGCGGCTTTCTCTGGTCATATTGTTATAAAGTAACACTTAATGTTAGAGAGAAGGCGATTATCCGGCAACCCTTGTTTGTAAAGCGAGCAACTAAAACCCGCGGCTGACGCCTGCTTTTGAGTTGTGGTATAAGAAAAGGCTATATTGGGGGCTCACACTGAGAGCACACATCAACATAAGCAGGATGATTATTATGGTTACCTTTCACACCAACCACGGCGACATTGTTATCAACACCTTCGCGGATAAAGCGCCGGTTACCGTTGAAAACTTCCTGAACTATTGCCGTAAAGGCTTCTATAACAACACCATTTTCCACCGTGTCATCGACGGTTTCATGATCCAGGGCGGCGGTTTTGAGCCAGGCATGAACCAGAAAAACACCGATGCGCCGATTAAAAACGAAGCGAATAACGGTCTGAAAAACACCAAAGGCACGCTGGCTATGGCCCGTACCAATGACCCACATTCAGCTACCGCGCAGTTCTTCATCAACGTCACTGACAACGACTTCCTAAACTTCCGTGGCGAAAACGCACAGGGTTGGGGTTACTGCGTGTTCGCAGAAGTCACCGACGGTCTGGACGTGGTTGAGAAAATCAAAAAAGTAAAAACTGGCCGCAGCGGCATGCACCAGGACGTTCCGCAAGAAGACGTGATCATCACTAGCGTTACCGTTAGCGAATAATCGTCGTCTTAATGGCAACGTTTTTTATTGCAGATATCCATCTGTGCGCACAAGAACCGGCAATTACTGCCGGTTTTCTGCGTTTTTTACGTGAAGATGCGCCGCAGGCCGACGCACTTTACATCCTCGGCGACCTGTTTGAAGCCTGGATAGGCGACGACGATCCCGAACCGCTTCACGCCGAAATCGCCTCCGCGCTCAACGAGTTACATCAGCAAGGCGTGCCCTGTTTCTTCATCCACGGTAATCGTGATTTTCTGGTTGGCCGCCGCTTTGCCCGCGCCAGCCTGATGCAGCTATTGCCGGAGAAGAAAGTGCTGGAGCTGTATGGCCGCCGGGTGCTTATTCTGCACGGCGACACCCTGTGTACCGACGACGTGGCTTACCAGAAGTTCCGCAAAAAAGTGCATAACCCGCTGATTCAGAAGTTGTTCCTCGCCCTGCCCCTCAAGTGGCGTTTAGCCATTGCCGCCAAAATGCGCGCCAACAGCAAAGCATCCAATAGCGGAAAATCGTTAGAAGTGATGGACGTCAACCCGCAAGCGGTGATCTCCGAAATGGAAAGCCACGGCGTCGAGTGGATGATCCACGGTCACACGCACCGCCCCGCCGTCCACGATGTGCCGCTAGACGGCAAAACCGGGCATCGCGCCGTGCTGGGCGCATGGCACGAAGAGGGATCGATGATCAAAGTCACCGCCGAGGGCGTCGAGCTGATCACCTTCCCATTCTGAATAAACTGATGCGTAGTGGTTAGACCGGCACGCCGCTGTGGAAGCGGAACTGCTCGTCCGGCGACAGAATTAACTCCGCCTCAACGCGCCCGAAAGACTGCACCCGCTCGCTAATATCTTCCCCCGCGTACTGCTGCGCCAGTTCCAGATAATCCGTGAAATGGCGCGCCTCGGAGCGCAGTAACGACGTGTAGAAGCGCGACAGCGTCTCATCGAGATGCGGCGCGATTTTGGCAAAACGCTCGCATGAACGCGCTTCGATATAAGCCCCGATAATCAATCTATCCACCAAAATGTTCAGCTCATCGTGATGGCGCGAATGCTTGATCATGCCGCTGGCGTAGCGCGACGGCGACAGCACGGTATAGGGAATATTGCGCTGCTGCATGATCTCCACCACCTGTTCGAAGTGGTGCAGTTCCTCACGCGCCAGACGGGCGGCACAGAACAACAGCTCGGTGCGCTCGACGTATTTGGTCATCAGGCTCATGGCGGTGGCCGCCGCCTTCTTTTCACAGTTGGCGTGGTCAATCAGCATGATCTCTTGATTCTCCAGCGCCACGTCCACCCAGCGCGCCGGGGTTTCGCAATGCAAAAAATCATAAATCGGAGCCAACAAAGCCTGTGTCATAAATCAGTTTCCAGTTCATTTATTTAGGATCGTATCGATACGGATTATACAAATCCCGCGCTGACTTCTCACCATAAAACCAACTGTTTCCGGCGACGCAACCGTTTTCCTTGCCAGTTGAGCGTGATATGATTTGCGGCCTCTGCGCGTTACTTACTGATTATCACAGGAGCATTACCGACATGTCATCCAACGTTACCCCAGCCAAAATCGCGATTGTTATGGGGTCAAAAAGTGACTGGGCGACCATGCAGTTCGCCGCCGAGATCCTCACGACGCTGAATATTCCTTTCCATGTCGAAGTTGTTTCTGCTCACCGCACGCCAGACAAGCTGTTTAGCTTTGCTGAACAGGCGTCTGCCAACGGTTTTGATGTGATTATCGCCGGAGCCGGTGGCGCGGCTCACCTGCCGGGTATGCTGGCAGCTAAAACGCTGGTGCCAGTGCTTGGCGTGCCGGTGCAAAGCGCCGCGCTGAGTGGCGTCGACAGCCTCTATTCTATTGTGCAGATGCCGCGCGGTATCCCTGTGGGTACGCTGGCTATAGGCAAAGCCGGAGCCGCCAACGCCGCGCTGCTAGCCGCGCAAATTCTGGCGCTGCACGACGCGCAGATTGGTAAAGATATCGCCGCATGGCGTCAGGCGCAGACTGACGAAGTGCTGAACAATCCCGATCCTCGGGAGGAAGCATGAAGCCGGTTTGCGTACTCGGAAATGGCCAACTCGGCCGCATGCTGCGTCAGGCCGGTGAACCTTTAGGCATCGCCGTCTATCCCGTCGGGCTGGACGCCGAGCCGGAAGCCGTGCCTTTTCAGCAGAGCGTGATCACCGCTGAAATCGAGCGCTGGCCTGAAACCGCCTTAACTCGCGAGTTGGCAACCCACAGCGCCTTCGTGAACCGCGATATTTTCCCGCGTTTGGCCGACCGCCTGACGCAAAAACAGTTACTCGACCAACTCGGTTTAGCCACCGCCCCTTGGCAGTTGCTGGCTGACGCCGCCGAATGGCCACAGGTATTTTCCCAGCTTGGCGAATTAGCCATCGTCAAACGCCGCGTCGGCGGCTATGACGGTCGCGGCCAGTGGCGCTTGCGTGCCGGGGAAGAGCAGACCCTGCCCGCCGACTGCTACGGTGAGTGCATTGTCGAGCAAGGCATTAACTTTTCTGGTGAAGTGTCACTGGTAGGCGCACGCGGCCACGATGGCAAAACCGTCTTCTACCCCCTAACTCACAACCTGCATCAGGACGGCATTCTGCGCACCAGCGTCGCTCTGCCTACCCCTGACGCCGCGCTGCAACAGCAAGCTGAAAGCATGCTGGCCGCCATCCTCAACGAGCTGAACTATGTCGGCGTGATGGCGATGGAGTGCTTCGTGGTGAGGGAAGGTTTGCTGATCAACGAGCTGGCTCCGCGCGTGCACAACAGCGGCCACTGGACGCAAAACGGCGCGTCCTACAGCCAATTCGAAATGCATTTACGCGCCATTCTCGGCCTGCCGCTGCCTAAGCCGGTGGTCAGCACGCCGTCGGTGATGGTCAATCTGATTGGTACGGATGTCTCCAACGAGTGGCTGAGCCTGCCGCTGGTGAACCTGCATTGGTATGAGAAGGAAGTGCGCGCCGGGCGCAAAGTCGGGCATCTCAACCTCAATGATGCCAGCGCAGAGTTGTTGAAAGATAACCTGAAATCGCTTATTCCGCTGTTACCGGCGGAATACGCCAGCGGCATTGACTGGGCCTTGGCGAAGCTCTGATTGGCACGGCTCCCGCAAGACTGAGGGAGCCGTTTTTATTTCTCGTAAGTCAGTTGCGGTAAATCAGTTGCCGTAAGCTCTGAACAGCGCCCTTCCCCGCAGTAATCTCACGCCCATCCAACCGCCACACAGTGACAGCAAAATCGCGCTGATGAGCGGCACCGACCACCACAGCACCATGTTCGGCTCCCAAGGGAAATCAAACACTTTGCGCGTCAGCAGCCACAGAGCGGCTTCGGCGCCCACGGCGGCGGCAATCCCCGCGACCAGTCCCAACACCGCGAATTCACACCACAGGGTGCCACGCAGCAGCTTCTTACTGGCCCCCAGCGTGCGGTACACAATCAGCTCCTGACGGCGCTGGCGCATGCCCACCTGAATCTGCGCCAGCAGCAGCAGGCCGCCGCACAGCATCACCAGAATCACCATGACTTCCAACGCACGGCTCACCTGCTGAAGTACCTGCCCCACCTGTTTCAGAATCGAGCCGATATCCAGCAGGCTGAGGGTCGGGAACTGGCGATTAAGCTGGGTGATCGCCTTGGCATCCCCTTCGTAGCGGAAGCTGGTCAGCCAGCTTTGTGGCTGAGCATCCAGCGCGCCCGGCGGGAAGATAAAGTAGAAGTTTGGCCGCAGGCTGTCCCAGTCCACTTTGCGCAGGCTGGTGATTTTGGCGCTGAAGTCCTGCGTGTCGCCGCTGAAGGTCAGCGTATCGCCAAGCTTCACGCCCAGACGCCCCGCCAGCCCTTCATCTATCGACACTTCGCCAGCCTTCGGCGGCCCGTCTCCGGCCACCAGCGGGTTGTGATCCGGCAAGCCTTGCATCCACGTCAGGTTAAGCTCGCGGTTGACCGCCTCACCGGCGGCATCGTCCGGTTTGATGATATCCGTCGACACCTGCTGGTTAATCTTGGTCAGCCGCACGCGCACGATCGGGTAGAACTCCTCCGGCTTGGTCTGATGCTGGTTGAGGAATTCCGTCACCTGCGGGATCTGATCCTTAGTGATGTTCAGCAGGAAGTAGTTAGGGCTATCCGGCGGCAACTGCTGCTCCCAGCGGTCGAGCAGGTCGCCGCGCAGCACCAGCAACAGCGCCAGCAGCATAAAGGACATGGAGAAAGCCGCCAGCTGGCTGAGCGTCACCCACGGCTGGCGCACCAGACGGTTGATAGCCAGCCGCAGCGGCAGCTTGCCGACGGTGACGCGGCGCAGCAGCAGCAGGCTGCCCCAGCCAATCGCGCCGAGCAGCAGCGACAGAACCACCACGCCCGCCAGCAGTGACCACAGCAAGGTGCTGCCGCCAACCAGCGCCGCCAACAGGCCGACCACAATCAGCAGCATCACAGGAATAAACCAGCGCAGCGGCCAGACATTGGCGACGACGTCATTGCGCAGTACGCGCAGCGGCTGGGTCGCCAGCAGCTGTTTGTAAGGGCGCGCGCCCACTAGCAGGGAGATCACCAACAAAGAGCCCATCGACCAGATCCACGGCCAAACGCCCGACGGCGGCAAGGCGGTAGGCAGTACAGGCGTCAGCATCTTCATCAGCAAGGCTTCGAACAGCAAACCAATCACGCTGCCAGACACCGCCGCCAGCAGCAACACCGCCACCCACTGGCCGATAATCAGTTTTTGCAGCGAACGGCGGCCCGCTCCGAGGGTTTTCAACACCGCCACCAAGTCATAGCGGCTGCGGCAGTAATGGCCCATGGCGACGGCCACGGCGGCAATCGACAGCATCAGCGTCAGCAGCGCCGACAGCAGCAAGAACTGCTGAGAACGCTGCAAGGATTTGCCCAGCGCGCCCTCAGACTCTTCCATGCCGTACCAGCGCTGGTCGGGCTTCAGCAGGCCCTTGATGGCATCGCCGTAGGTCTGAATGTCCTGCGGCGAACCGGCAAACATATAGCGATAGGTCAATCGGCTGCCCGGCTGCACCGCGCCGGTTTTAGGCACATCCGCCAGATTCATTATCAGGCGTGGCGCCGTCTGGAACGGATTGAAGCCGGAATCCGGCTCTTGGATAATCTCTCCGGCAATCTTGAAGGTTGAATCGCCGACTTCTAAATTGTCGCCCACTTTCACATTGAGCAGCGCCATCAGGCGCGGCGCGGCCAGCACGGTGCCCGGCTCAGGCTTCATGCCCGGCGGCTGGGTTTGCAAATCGCCGTATAACGGATAAGCAAGGTCCGTCGCTTTGACATCCGCCAGCTGCGGCGTGTCTCCGGCGAAAGTCATGGTCATGAAGCTGAGCTGGCGGCTGACTTTCAGCCCCTGCTTCTCGGCGTCCTGCAGCCAAGCTTCGGTAATGGGCCGGGCAGAACGCAGCACGCGGTCAGCGGCGATAAAATCGCGGCTTTGCTGACTCAGCCCCTTTTCCATGCGGTCGCTGATGCTGCCCAATGCCAGCACGCAGGCCACCGCCAGCGTCAGAGCCAGCCAGACGATTAATAGCGAAGGCGAGCGCCATTCTCGCCAAAACCAGCGCCAAATCATGCTTCCTCCCACAATTTTCCGTCACGCAGGCGCAAACGACGCTGGCAGCGCGCCGCCAGTTGCTCGTCGTGAGTCACCAGAATCAGCGTGGTTGCCGCGTCGCGGTTGAGTGAGAAGAGTAAGTCGACGATGCGCTCGCCGGTGGCGCGGTCGAGGTTGCCGGTCGGTTCGTCGGCAAACAGCAGTTTAGGTTTGCCAATAAATGCGCGGGCCAGCGCCACGCGCTGCTGCTCGCCGCCGGAAAGCTGGGCCGGAAGATGGTGCTGGCGTTCGCCCAGGCCCAACTGCTGCAAAAGCTGCACCGCCTGCGCGCGGCTATTGGCGTCAGACTCGCCGCGCAGCAGGGCCGGAAGTTGGACGTTTTCCAGCGCGTTGAGGGTCGGCACCAGCATGAAAGACTGAAACACAAAGCCGACGTTTTTGGCGCGCAGCGCGGCGCGGCCCTCTTCGTTCATGTCGGTCAGCGACTGACCGAGCAGCTTCACATCGCCCCCGGTACCATCATCCAGCCCGGCTAAAATACCCAGCAAGGTAGACTTACCTGACCCCGACTCGCCGATCAGCGCAATGGTCTGCGCCGGTTTGACAACCAGCTCCACACCGGACAGGATGGTTAACTGACTTTCACCCTGACCGACGTGTTTACTAAGATGATGAACTTCAAGAACGTTTCCCGCTGGCATCTTCCTTTCCTTTTACTTGTATCAATGCTGGTCGCTGCAACGCTGAGTGCTCGCGCCACCGCAGCTGATAAGTTACTGATTGTTGGAGACAGTTTAAGCGCGGTTTATCGCCTTCCGGTTGCCCAATCCTGGCCAACCCTGCTAAATAACAAGTGGCAGAGAGAAGAAGGTAAACCCACCATTATTAATGCCAGTATTAGTGGCGATACTGCGGCACAAGGGCTGGCTCGCCTTCCCGCGCTGTTGAAACAGCATCAGCCGCGCTGGGTGCTGATTGAGCTGGGGGCTAACGACGGTCTGCGTGGTTTTGCGCCACCGGCAATCTCCCAGACGCTGAACCAAATTATCGGCTTGGTGAAACAGGCCAACGCCGAGCCGCTGCTGATGCAAATCCGCCTGCCGCCGAACTACGGACGCCGTTATACTGACGCCTTCTATGGCATTTACCCGGCGTTGGCGAAGCAGAACGACATCCCGCTGGTGCCTTTCTTTATGGAACAGGTCGCCGTGAAGCCAGAGTGGATGCAGGATGACGGTTTGCACCCGGCTCAGGTGGCTCAGCCATTTATCGCTGACTGGATGGCGGACAAACTCGCGCCGCTGGTCAAATAGGCCGAAACCCTAAGTAAACCACAGTCCTGAAAAATAGGGGCTTCTGACAGGTAAAGTTATGCAAAAAGCAGTATTGATCACCGGCTGCTCAAGCGGCATTGGGTTGGCTGCCGCGCACGATTTGCGTCAGCGCGGCTATCGCGTGCTGGCGGCTTGTCGCAAAGCGCAGGATCTTGAGAATCTCCAGCTGCAGGGTTTCGAAACCGTTCAGCTGGATTTGGACGATAAGCAGAGCGTCGAGCGCGCCGCCGCGGAAGTCATCGCCCTGACCGGCAATCGCCTGTATGGCCTGTTCAATAACGCTGGTTACGGGGTTTACGGGCAGCTAAGCGGCATCAGCCGGGAGCAGTTCGAGCAGCAGTTTTCCACCAATTTGTTCGGCACCCATCAGCTCACTCAACTGCTGCTGCCCGCCATGCTGGCCCATGGCGAGGGACGCATTATTCAGACCAGTTCGGTGATGGGCTTAATCAGCACGCCGGGGCGCGGGGTCTACGCCGCCAGTAAATACGCGCTAGAGGCATGGTCTGACGCGCTGCGCATGGAGCTGCACGGCACGGGGGTACAGGTCAGCCTGATTGAACCCGGCCCGCTGACCAGCAACTTCACGCAGAACGTTAATCAGTCGCAAGCCGATAAACCGGTCAATAATCCGGGCATCGCCAAGCGTTTTACCCTGACGCCAGAGGCAGTTTTGCCGAAATTGCGCCATGCTTTAGAGAGCCCGAAGGCGCGTTTGCGCTATCCGGTGACGCTGCTGGCGCACGGCATCACCGTGCTGCGCCGCCTGTTACCCGGCCGCGTGCTGGATAAAATCCTGCGCGGTAATAGCTAGCGGCAGGGGTTGAAGCTGGCACAAGTGCCCCCATTTAGCTTTTAACATCTTATTATTTATCACAATCTCGGCGCGGCATTGTTTCAACTAGGGACAGGGCTTCACCAAGATAAGAGAGACTGATTTATGCTGGCACAACCTTCGATCATTACTATTAACGAAACCAACCTGCACCAGACGCTGGAACAGTCCATGTCGGTTCCGGTGATGTTTTACTTCTGGTCCGAACGCAGCCAGCACTGTCTGGTGCTGGGGCCGATCCTCGACAAACTGGCCGCCGAGTACGCCGGTCAGCTGATTCTGGCAAAGGTCGACTGTGACGCCGAACAGATGATTGCTCAGCAGTTCGGTCTGCGCTCCATCCCCGCGGTTTATCTGTTCAAAGATGGTCAGCCGGTAGACGGTTTCCAAGGCCCTCAGCCGGAAGAGGTGATCCGCGAACTGCTGCAAAAAGTGTTGCCGAAAGAAGAAGAGTTGAAAGTGGCGCAGGCCCAAGAGTTGCTGCAAGCCGGTGATCTGACAGGCGCCCTGCCGCTGCTAAAAGAGGCCTGGCAGCTCAGCCAGCAGCGCAGTGATATCGGCCTGATGCTGGCTGAAGTGCAAATTCAGCTCAACCGCAGTGAAGATGCCGAAGCCGTGCTGGCGACTATTCCGCTGCAAGATAAAGACTCGCGCTATCAGGGGCTTATCGCGCAGATCGAGCTGCTAAAACAAGCTGCTGACACCCCTGAAATCCAGCAATTGCAGCAGCAACTTCAGCAAGAGCCGGACAACGTTGAGCTGGCGGTTAAGCTCAGCCTGCAACTGCACGCGGTGGGCCGAAATGAAGAGGCGCTGGAACTGCTGATGGCACCGCTGAAGAAAGATCTCGGCGCGGCCAATGGTTCTGCACGTAAAACGCTGATGGACATTCTGGCTGCACTCGGCACCGGCGATGCGCTGGCCGCCAAGTACCGCCGCCAGCTCTATTCCCTGCTTTACTGATCCCCGCAGAACGCATCACAGCTTCCCCCAGCGCGGCCCCCGTCGCGCTGCTTTCCCCTCTATTTAGTTGTTCGCCTAAGCTGAATCAATACGACTTCTGAATGTTTTGTGCGACAATCCCCAGTGAGCAAAATATATGCGCTCTACTCACATGAATTTGTTTTTTCTGGAAAATCTCCAGAAAACAATAGGACACGCAGCCATACCCCAAATAGTTCCAGTTGCAGGAAAGCAACTCACGCCTCCGTAGCTTGAAATATCAAAGGTATTACAGGAGTTCAAACTATGTTGACCGTTATCCCGATTATTGTCGTTCTCGCGCTACTGGTGGTTTTCGCCGGTGTTAAAATTGTTCCCCAAGGCTATCAGTGGACCGTCGAACGTTTTGGCCGTTATACCAAAACCCTGATGCCCGGCCTGAATCTGGTCGTGCCCTTCGTCGACCGCGTCGGCCGCAAAATCAATATGATGGAACAAGTACTGGATATCCCTTCTCAGGAAGTGATCTCCCGCGATAACGCCAATGTGGCTATCGACGCCGTTTGCTTTATTCAGGTGATTGACCCGGCGCGCGCCGCTTATGAAGTCAGCAACCTTGAGCAGGCGATTGTTAACCTGACCATGACCAACTTCCGTACCGTGCTGGGCTCAATGGAACTGGACGAGATGCTGTCACAACGCGACAATATCAACGCGCGTTTGCTGCATATCGTCGACGAAGCCACCAACCCGTGGGGCGTAAAAATCACCCGTATCGAAATTCGCGACGTGCGCCCGCCGGCTGAGCTTATCTCGGCGATGAACGCCCAGATGAAAGCCGAACGTACCAAACGCGCCGATATCCTTGAAGCTGAGGGTGTGCGTCAGTCAGCCATTCTGCGCGCCGAAGGTGAAAAGCAGTCACAGATCCTGAAAGCCGAAGGTGAGCGCCAGTCGGCCTTCCTGCAAGCTGAAGCCCGCGAACGTGCGGCGGAAGCAGAAGCACAGGCCACCAAGATGGTGTCTGAAGCTATCGCAGCAGGCAGCGTGCAGGCCATCAACTACTTCGTGGCGCAGAAATACACCGACGCGCTGACTAAAATCGGCTCATCTAATAACAGTAAAGTGATCATGATGCCGCTGGACGCCAGCAGCCTGATGGGCTCCATCGGCGGTATCGCGGAACTGCTGAAAGAAACCAAAGGCGGAAAATAATGCTGCAACAGCTTATAGCAAGCCCGCACCTGTTTTGGCTGTCACTCGGCGGCCTGTTGCTGGCAGCAGAACTGCTCGGTGCGAGCGGTTATTTGCTGTGGAGTGGCATTGCGGCGGCGCTGGTAGGGTTACTGACGTGGCTGCTGCCGCTGTCGTGGGAATGGCAGGGTATCAGCTTTGCCGTGCTGACGATGGTCGCCGCGTGGCTGTGGTGGAAGTGGCTCAGCACCCGTCAGAGGCCGGACCGGCAGAATGGCTCACTGAATCAGCGCGGCCAGCAGCTGGTCGGCATGCATGCCACCGTCCTTGAACCCATGAGCAATGGCTACAGTCGCGTGCGCATTGGCGACAGCACTTGGCGCATCACCAGCACCGCGCAGCTTAGCGTGGGCGACGACGTGGTCATCACCCAGGTCGAAGGCATTACGCTGAAGGTTGAGCCGAGCAACAGCCGCCTCTAAGCTCTCTCAAAGCCATTGGTGCTGCAGCAAGGCGGCAAAAGAGGGAATCCCGATGAGCTGACATCAGTCAGTGATTCGGGTGACCGAAAGCGGCTAACGCAGCTGCGGTGCCAAGGTCGAAGGCATTACGCTGAGGGTTGAGCCGAGCAACAGCCGTCTCTAAGCTCTCTCAAAGCCATTGGTGCTGCAGCAAGGCAGCAAAAGAGGGAATCCCGATGAGCTGACATCAGTCAGTGATTCGGGTGACCGAAAGCGGCTAACGCAGCTGCGGTGCCAAGGTCGAAGAGAGATTGTCGATAATTGGGCAGGCGGCGCCCTCATCTCCCGGACAGGACTCAGCCAGCGCCAGCAGCCGCTGGCGCATCTCGGTTAACTCTTCAATATGTCGGCCAATCTCTGCGGCTTTCTCAAGCGTTCGCGCTTTCACATCGGCACTGTGGCGGTCGGGATTGTGGAACAGCGCCACTAACTCCTGACACTCATCCAGAGTGAAACCCACCTGCCGCGCCTGACGCAGTAGCGTAAGCTCCTCAATATGCTTTTGCGCGTAAGTACGATAGCCGTTATCACTGCGCATCGGCGCCGTCACCAGCCCCTTCTCTTCGTAGAAGCGAATCGCTTTGCTGGTCAAACCGGTTTTCTTTGCCACATCGCTGATATTCATTTTGCCCCCTTGACCTTCACCTTGCTGGAAGGTTTATCCTACCCCTGAATCGATTAAAGGCCAACCAACAGTATCCAGAGGAACACAATATGACTACTACCGTTTTACACCTTGAAGGTTTGACCTGCGGACACTGCGTGGCGTCTACGCGCAAAGCACTGGAAGCCGTGTCAGGCACCACCAAAGTGGACGTTGAGTTGAACAAAGCCGTGGTTGAAGGCTCTGCGCCAACCCAAGAGCTGATCGACGCTGTCGAAGAAGCGGGCTATCAGGCGACAGTCGCTTAACGTCCTGCGCCATCGCCGCTGGTAACTCTGCCCGCGGCGATAAACGTGACTTTTCATGCTTTTAATTCGCCTTCCCCCCGAAAATCAAGACTTTCCCCCTGTTCGCTACGTCAGCGACGCGCTAGCATGCCCCTTCACCCTTGCAAGGAGACAACGCCATATGGGCCATATCTTTTACCAGCTTGCCCGCTGGCTCGGTCTGCTTTCTCCCGCGGAATATCACTATCCGGCGATGGATATCCAGCTTCCCGGCGACCGTCATTTGCACCTGGTTGGCAGCATCCACATGGGCACCATGAATATGCAGCCCCTGCCAGATATCTTGCTGAAACGGCTGTCGCAGGCCGACGCGTTGGTTGTCGAAGCCGACATCAGCGAGGCGGAATCGCCTTTCGGCATCGCGGAAGATCTCTCGCCACTTAGCGAGAGGCTGACTGAGCAGCAATATTTGCAGGTGGAGAGACTCTGCGAGGAGTTGGGGACATCTATCTATAGCCTGAATCACCTGCCCTGCTGGCAGGTCGCGCTGATGCTACAAGCCGGTCAGGCCCAGCGCCTTGGGCTGCGCGGCGAATACGGCATTGACTATCAGCTATTGAAAGCCGCACGGCGCGAGCAGAAGAAAATCATCGAGCTGGAAGGCCCGCAGGAGCAGCTCACCCTGCTTCAGCAACTGCCGGACGACGGCCGTTCGCTGCTGGAAGACACCCTGACTCACTGGCACACCAACGCGCGGCTGCTGCAAACCATGATCAGCTGGTGGCTGGAATCCCAGCCCAGCCAAAGCATGGAGCCGCTGCCCAACACCTTCAGCAATGACCTGTACGACGTGCTGATGAATCAACGCAACCTGCGCTGGAAGCAGCAACTCAACGCCCTGCCGCCCGGTAAATACGTGGTCGCCGTCGGCGCGCTGCATCTGTATGGCGAAGGCAACCTGCCGGATATGCTGACAGCGGATCGGCGCTGAGTCGGGTTTGTGCCTAAACAAGAACAAAACTCGAGATCCTCAAAATCATTCGAGTCAGATCAAGGCGGCAACTGAGCGAGTCTCTGGGAGCTTACACAAGTAAGTGTCTAGGGCGAGCGAAGGAAGCCAACGCAGAGCTGGCTTAAAGGATAAAGAGGATCAAAAAAGTGGCCAATATCGCTATTGGCCAGTCAAAGAGGAATTTCATTTTATTAGTTATAGCTTCAGCATTTGTCTCTTGCGGGACAGAACACTGGCAGTAGTAGGTTAGCAATCTGTATTGGGTCTTGGCAACAGACATTCGCTAGACTAATATTTAACATTCGTTCAAGAAATACTCTTTATGCTTTACAATCAAAAGATTGAGCAGAGTTATTATTTTTCCGCTAATTAAGTCATCGTGAACGTCTGAGGCTGTTTTGCCCCTATAGACCCGGTGACTTTTTTTATTGGGATCTTTTGTCGGGGAAGGTTATGACGCCAGCAGTCAAATTATTGGAAAAAAACCAGGTGGCTTTTACTCTCCACCCTTATGAACACAGCAGCGATGAAACTCATTTCGGCGACGAAGCCGTGCAGAAGCTCGGGCTGGATGCTAATCAGGTCTACAAAACCCTGTTGGTTTCTCTCAACGGTGACGCAAAAAACCTCGCCGTGGCCGTCACGCCAGTCGCCTCGCTGCTAGACCTCAAGAAAGTCGCCAAAGCCCTTGGCGCGAAGAAGGCCGATATGGCTGACCCGCAAATTGCCCAGCGCGTGACCGGATATCTGGTCGGCGGAATCAGCCCTCTGGGGCAGAAAAAGCTGCTGCCCACGGTTATCGATAGCCCGGCGCAAAACTTTGCCACCATTTTTGTCTCTGGAGGTAAACGCGGGCTTGATATTGAACTGGCTGCGGGCGATCTTTGTACCCTGCTGCGCGGAAAATTTGCCGACATCGCTAAAGTTGACTGACCCCTTCCGCTACTTACTACAAGAATAAAGGCTTAGATAGAGATGACCGACCGTACCGACCTCCCTACCCAACCCGTAGCCAGCGCCGCCAAGCGCACGGCCTTCGGGATACTCGGCGCAATCAGCGTTTCCCACCTGCTCAATGACATGATCCAGTCGCTGATTTTGGCGATTTATCCGCTGCTGCAAAACGAGTTCTCACTCAGCTTTACCCAGATAGGCATGATTACCCTGACTTATCAGATAACTGCCTCGCTGCTGCAACCTATTATTGGTTATTACACGGATAAGCATCCGCAGCCTTACTCGCTGCCGATTGGCATGGGCTTTACCCTCTCCGGCCTGCTGCTGCTCGCCGTGGCGCAGACCTTCCCGCTGGTACTGTTAGCCGCCGCGCTGGTCGGTACTGGCTCATCGGTGTTCCACCCAGAGTCCTCTCGCGTGGCGCGTATGGCCTCCGGTGGCCGTCACGGTCTGGCACAGTCGGTGTTTCAGGTGGGGGGCAACTTGGGAAGCTCGCTCGGGCCATTGCTGGCTGCGCTGATCATCGCGCCTTATGGTAAAGGCAACGTCGCTTGGTTCTCACTGGCGGCCCTGCTGGGTATCGTGGTGCTGCTGCAAATCAGTAAGTGGTATCGCCAACAGCAGCAGATCATCAAGAAGCGCGGCCCCGTGGCGGGCAATATCACCGTGCTGCCGCGCCGCACGGTGGCGATGTCGATGGGTATCCTGCTGGTGCTGGTGTTCTCCAAATACTTCTACCTGACCAGCCTGAGCAGCTACTACACCTTCTATTTGATCCACAAATTTGGCGTGTCGATCCAAAGCGCGCAGATCCACCTGTTCGTGTTCCTGTTTGCCGTGGCGGCGGGCACCATCATTGGCGGGCCGATTGGCGATAAGATTGGGCGTAAATACGTAATTTGGGCTTCGATCCTCGGCGTTGCGCCCTTCACCCTGCTGCTGCCTCACGCCAACCTGATGTGGACCAGCATTCTCAGCGTGATCATCGGCGTGGTATTGGCTTCGGCGTTCTCGGCAATTTTGGTGTTTGCGCAGGAGTTGATTCCGGGCAAAGTCGGCATGGTTTCTGGCCTGTTCTTTGGTTTGGCCTTCGGCATGGGCGGCCTTGGGGCGGCGGTGCTGGGCTACGTTGCCGACCGCACCAGCATCGAACTGGTGTATCAGATTTGCGCCTTCCTGCCGCTATTGGGGATTCTCACCGCATTCTTACCGAATATTGAACAAAAGCAGTCCTAAACTTCTGCCTTTATGCTGCCGATACTCCGTTATCGGCAGCACACTCACCTTGCCCACTGAAACATCGCTGTCCAAAACCCTGTGAAATGTCACTTTCATCTCGATTTACATCAAAATCGTTATTTTTTGACATTCAAGGCACATTTTTTTACACATCGGTCGCCGATATGCCATAAAATCATTAACACTCTCTTACACTTTGCACTGACGCATAACTAGAAGGAGTATGGATGCACAACTCTACGCCCTTGATAACCACCATCGTCGGCGGTTTGGTACTGGCCTTCCTGTTCGGGATGCTCGCCAATCGCCTTAAAATTTCCCCTCTTGTCGGCTATCTTGCCGCTGGCGTGCTTGCTGGCCCTTTTACTCCGGGCTTTGTCGCCGATACTTCTCTTGCTCCTGAGCTGGCGGAAATTGGCGTCATCCTTCTGATGTTCGGCGTAGGTTTACACTTCTCTCTCAAAGACTTATTGGCAGTAAAATCCATCGCTATACCCGGCGCAGTGCTGCAAATCGCGGTCGCGACGCTGCTGGGTATCGGCCTGTCACGCCTGCTGGACTGGGACTTGGCTGCCGGTCTGGTCTTCGGCCTCTGTCTTTCCACCGCCAGTACCGTGGTGCTGCTGCGGGCGCTGGAAGAAAGGCAACTGATTGACAGCCAGCGCGGGCAAATTGCCATAGGCTGGCTGATAGTCGAAGACTTAGTGATGGTGCTGACGCTGGTTTTACTGCCCGCCTTTAGCAGCATGATGGAGAGTGAGCATTCAAGCTTTGGCGCGCTGGGTATGGAACTGGCGATAACCATCGGCAAAGTGATCGCCTTTATGGTGCTAATGATGGTGGTCGGCCGCCGCCTGGTGCCGTGGATCCTCGCCCGCACCGCCAGTACCGGCTCGCGTGAGCTGTTTACGCTGGCGGTTCTGGCGCTGGCGCTGGGCATTGCTTATGGCGCGGTGGAGCTGTTCGACGTCTCCTTTGCGCTGGGTGCGTTCTTCGCGGGCATGGTGCTAAACGAGTCCGAACTGAGCCAACGCGCGGCGCACGACACCCTGCCGCTGCGCGACGCCTTCGCGGTGCTGTTCTTTGTCTCTGTCGGCATGCTGTTCGACCCGCTGATCATCATCCGCGAGCCTCTGGCGGTGCTGGCGACGCTGGGCATTATCGTCTTCGGTAAATCGATCGCCGCCTTCCTGCTGGTGAAAACCTTCGGCCACTCGCGGCGCACCGCGCTGACCATTTCCGTCAGTCTGGCGCAGATTGGCGAGTTCGCCTTTATCCTCGCGGGTCTGGGTATCACGCTCGGCATGCTGTCTGAGCATGGCCGCAATCTGGTGCTGGCGGGCGCGATCCTGTCGATTATGCTTAACCCGCTGTTGTTCACTTTGCTGGAGAAATATCTGGCGAAGACCGAAACCATCGACGATCAGAGCGTGGAAGAAGCTGTCGAAGACGAGAAGCAGATCCCATTCGACCTGTGCAATCACGCCCTGCTGGTGGGCTATGGTCGCGTGGGTAGCCTGCTGGGCGAGAAGCTACAGGCCGCGGGCATTCCACTGGTGGTAATTGAGAACTCCCGGCCACGGGTCGAAGCGCTGCGCGAGCAAGGTATCAGCACGGTGCTGGGTAACGCCGCCAATCAGGAAGTGATGGACTTGGCCCGTTTGGACTGCGCCCGCTGGCTGCTGGTGACTATTCCCAATGGTTATGAGGCCGGTGAGATTGTCGCCTCGGCAAGAACCAAACGCCCGAATATCGAGATCATCGCCCGCGCGCACTATGACGACGAAGTGCGTTACATCATGGAGCGCGGCGCAAACGAAGTGGTGATGGGTGAACGCGAAATCGCCAACAGCATGCTGAATATGCTGCATGTTGACGTAATGAAAGAAGACGAAAAGCGGCCTTACTGCCCGATTTAATGCCTTTTCGACTAGCAAAAAGCCTCCCATATGGGAGGCTTTTTTATTTCACTCAGCGATAAACCACCACCTGAAACCCTTCGTCTTCAGTCGGCGGGACAAAGTGGCTGGTGATGAAATCAAACTGCTGGTCGGTGGCGGCGAAGTAATGCTCTCCGGCCTGATTGCGGGCGCGGAGGCGGGCTTTACACACCTCGTCGGGCACGTCGAGATAGTGCAGCTGGTTGTCAGCGCCGGACGCCTCGACAATCCCCTTCATCCATTGGCGGTTTGCTAGCGTATTGGCCGGGAAGTCGAGTACCACTGATATACCGGCTTGCAGCAAGGCAATCAGGTGCGGAGCCATGGCTTCTCGCAGCTTGGCCGAGCAGCGCACGTAATCCGCCACGCTATGCATCTCCTCGGCGTAAAGCCGCGCCAGCCACTGGTCTTCGCTAATAATCACCGTTAACGGGCGGGCAGCAAGCCGGGCAGACAGTGTAGATTTGCCGGAGGCAATTTTGCCGCAGAGCAGGTGAAGAGTGGGAGTTTCCGTGGCGGTCTGGGACATGCTTTCCTCGCTTTGCTGCTGGTGAATGAATCAAAAGAGTAGCACGCGCTGGGGCGAAGAGAGCTGAAAAATAAGGCCAGCAAGAGGGCTGGCCTTATTGAGTCAAATCAAGAGCTAAAGCTGCGAAAAGCCACCGTCGACTACCACTTCAGCCCCCAGCATGTAGCGAGATTCATCGCTGGCGAGGAACACCACCGCGTTGGCGATATCTTCGGCCTCCCCCAAGTGCCCGAGGGGAATTCGCGCCGCAATACGCTGTTTGCCAGCGTTGATTTCAGCCTCTGTGCCGCCGCTGCGCCCGTGGATGGGCGTATTCATCGCCCCCGGACTCACGGCGTTGACGCGAATTTTGCGCTCTAATAGCTCTGCCGACCAACTCCGCGCCAGCGATCGCACCGCCGCTTTGGAGGCCGAAAGCAGAGACAGGCCCGGCGTGCCGACCTGATTCAGCCACGAGGTGTTGAGAATTACCGACGCGCCCGGCTGCAACAGCGGCGAAATCGCCTGCATGGAGAAGAACACGCCCTTGACGTTGATATCCATCAGCTCGTCATAACGCGCCTCGCTGGTACTCGCCAGCGGCGAGCTGAAAGCCACACCGGCGTTGGCAAAAAACGCGTCCAGCCCGCCAAACTCAGCGGATACTTGGTCGTGGATACGGCGTAGATCCTCAGAAGCAAGCACGTCGGCCCGAATCGCCAACACGTCCCTTGCCAGCTCATCTTTAATCTGTTGCAGCTTCTCGGCGTCGCGCCCGGTGATCGCCACCCGTGCCCCTTCGCGCAGCATCAATTTGGCGGTGGCTAAGCCAATGCCGCTGGTGCCTCCGGTGATCAAAACGCGTTTATTTTTCAATCTCATACTGTGCTCCCTGAGTGGGTTGGTTTGATTGCGTGGTGAAAGTCGTGAAGCCCCGTGTCGCGGCGTCTATTGCCCCGGCGATATAACCCGGAAAGGCCGCCGACCACTCGCTAGCGATGCCCTGTAATCTCCCCTGCCAGGCGCCCTCGCAGATAAAAGCCTCAGGAAT
The DNA here is from genome assembly GCF_052376015.1 of Ewingella sp. AOP8-B2-18. Classification (NCBI taxonomy): domain Bacteria; kingdom Pseudomonadati; phylum Pseudomonadota; class Gammaproteobacteria; order Enterobacterales; family Yersiniaceae; genus Ewingella; species Ewingella sp. AOP8-B2-18. The sequence continues at coordinate 172,949 of NZ_JBQSVB010000007.1, read as the reverse complement.
CGAATGGCTCTGATTCGCCGTCAGGTCCCCCGCCGTGGCGGTCAGCGGATCGTCGGCCCAGTCTTTGAAAAACTCAGCAACCGGATGCGCCGCCTGCTCGCCAAACAGCCTGACCAGCTGCGCGCGACAGAGGTCTTTTAGATTGCTTTCGCTGGTGGTCCAGCGCGTTTTCGCCGGTATTCCCAGAAAGCCGAACAGTGCCGCAGCCTGCTCTGACGCCGAGGCATCGTGAATCTCAGCCATAGGGCCGACGGCGCTGCGTGCTTCCCCTGACAGCCCTTGCTGCCGCCAAAAAGGTCGGGAGTAAACTGCCACGTATTTGGCATGCGGTGCCATCCAAGTGCCGGTATTGGCCCACTCTCGGGCGACGGATGCCGGCAGCGAGGGGCTGAAGTTAATTCCCGCCGCCAAGGCCGGTGGCAGTGCCAGAAACACCTGTTCGGCGCGAACCGACAGGCTTTCTCCGAGTGGCGTTTTGGCCGTCAGTTGTATTCCTTCGGCATTCACCTCTATTTGCGTGACAAGGTGGCTGAACAGCAGCTTGGCCGGATTGAGCCTGTGCTGAAGTTTTTCTACCAGTCGCCGCATTCCTCCCGCAATGCGCATGGAAGGCGGGGATGTAACGTAGCCGGGATGCCGCGAAATCAGCTGATGCAACGCACGATCCAGCAGCATGTCGCCCTGCTCTTCTTGCGCGATAAGCTCAATATCAAGCTGTTGTAAAAGCTGTGCCAACTGGGTCTGAAAGGCTGGCCAGACCCACGTAGCGCCGAGATCAAAACGCTGAGTTTCATTTGCGGCGTGCAGCGACTGAATGCGCCCACCGGCCTGATCGCGCCCTTCAATCAGCAGATAATCCACGCCCGCCTGCTCCAAAAGCGCGGCGGCATACAGTCCGCTCAGGCCGCCGCCAACAATGGCAACTTGCACCTGTCTCATTGCTTCACCGCCAATGTTTTCTGCCCGGGCAAATGGCCGGTTTTGATGTACAACAGCGCCCCTGCCTTGCCGGACACTAATTCAGGAAAGGTGCCAGCAGGAAGCCGCAGCCAACTGCCCGTGGAATAGGCGCTAGCGCCCTCTGTTATCTCTCCGCCCAGCACCAACAGCTCGGCCCCGGCCACCGGCTCACTGGCAAAAATCGGCTCTCCGGCGGCGAGGCTTTCCAGCCTCACCAGCTCATGCGCACTCTGGTACAGCGGGCAAATTTCACGGCCCTGCCGTTGCTGCCAGCGGCTTGCTTCCAAGGTATTGATGCGCACTCGCTGGGTTTCCTCGGCGGCCATCTGCCGCAGTTTGACGAAAATCGTCGCGCCCAATTTGCTGGAAGGCTGATGGGAAGAGCCCGGCGGATTACGCAGATACCAGCCCGCCGGATAGTGCTGCTCCCCTTCGGAAAACACGCCTTCCAGCACCAAAATCTCCTCGCCGTCAGGGTGCGAATGTGTGGGGAAATCTGAGCCCGCGTCATAGCGAACAATGCTGGTGGCCCGCGCCTGTTCTGCGCCAATGCGGTCTAGCATGACGCGGTGAACGCCGGACTGCGGCGAGCTTACCCACTCATATTTATCCGCCGTGACCAGCGCGCGCAGGGAGAGGTCGTGATTGACTAACATGATGCGTTTCCGATAAGAGAGCAGACCGGCGCGGCTAAGCGCCGGAAAAAATTATGCTTTTGGCAATGAGTCGAAGGCGTCCAGCACGTGGGCGGTGTAGGTCAGCGCCGCGCCGGTATTGAGGGAGATCGCCACGGCCAGCGCTTCGGCAATCTCTTCGCGCGTCGCGCCGTGTTTGGCGGCAGCTTTAACGTGAACGGAGATACAGCCGTCGCAGCGGGTGGTCACCGCCACCGCCAGCGCAATCAGCTCATGGATTTTCGGGTCCAAATGGCCAGTCGCGGAAGCGCCCGCATCCATCTTGACCAGCCCGCGCATAAATTCCGGCGTCAGCTTGGCGAACTCATTCACTTTCCCCAGCAGCTCATCGCGATGTTCATTCCAGTTCAGCAACATAGACAATCTCTTCTTCAATCAGGCGACGTGACCCATCACGCCCCTTTCGTCGCAGGCATTATTGAAATGTTAAGAGTGTTAAACAAATGAGATAAACTTGCCTTATGGCAAAGAAAAACTATCTTGCTGAAAAAGCCCAAAGCAGAGGATAGCCAGCCGTGCCTTGGCTATCCTCTGAAGAGAGAGTTAGGCGGGGGTGTTTGAGCTCGGTGAGTGCTGATATTCCAGCATCCAGTCATGGAAAATCTGCACTTCGGGGCGACTCAGCGCATGCTCCGACCGCACCATGTAATAGGACCACGTCAGTGGCCATTTAAATGATGGGTAGAGCTGAATCAGCTGGCCGCTATCAATGGATTGCTGCACCAGCGCGCGGCGCACGATAGCCACGCCGCGCCCGCCGAGCGCTGCCAGAATTACCGCCGAGGTAGAGTTGATATGCAGGCTATTCTGGCTCACATGGCCATAGCCGATGGTGTCCAGCACACCGCTCCACGACGGCATATTGGCGCCGGGATGCGGGGTGTCATCGTAGATAAGCTTTTGTTTATTCAGCCAATCGCAGTCGGCTTCTTGCCCGGCTTTTAAAATCAGCGGACTACAAACCACCACCGCCTCTTCATCCATGATCCAGGTCGCGTGCAGCCCCGGCCAGTTGCCCGGCCCGCAGCGAATGCCGATATCCGCCTCGCCGTGAGCCAAATCGATATGCTTATCTGAAACGTCGAGGCGCAGGTCGATATCCTCACGGTGTTCGGCAAACAGGTTCAGGCGCGACATCAGCCAGTTCATCACCAGCACCTGCGATGCGGTGACCACAATCACCGAGCGCGCGCGGCGACCGCGCAGCTTCTTCAAGCCGATTTCCAGCTTATCCAGCCCGTCGGTGATCTCTTTCAGCGCCTCTTGCGCCTCAGCTACTACCATCAGCCGCTTTTTGCCAGAACGCGTACGAGTCAGCAGCGGATGACCTACCCACTCCTCGAGCGAACGCACCAGCTGCCCAACCGCCGCGGGCGTCACGCCCAGCTCTTCCGCCGCCCCGGTAAAACTGCCGTGGCGTGCCGCCGCTTCAAAGGCGTGCAGCCATTTAAGTCTATTTAAGGAGCGCATCGCAAAATCACCTGCTGATTAGTCATGCCTTCATCCTAGCCCAGAAAACGGCTAACGACATAGATTTTCTTTGTCATCAGGCAATATCTTCTGATTCGTCAGCCTGCTCGCCCCGTGGCAATCTGGGTTCATCGCCGGGCAGCTGAATCTGACAGATGCCTTGTTAATAACTGATTGATAAATAAGAATTCGAGGTCAATATGTCAGCATCATTTGCAGGTAAAAAACTATTAGTCGTCGGCGGCACCAGCGGCATGGGTCTGGAAACGGCGCGCATTGTGTTAGAAAACGGCGGCAGCGTGGTGCTGGTGGGCAATCGTCAGGCCAAAGCAGAAGAAGCGCGCCAAGCCCTGTCATCCCTTGGTCCGGTATCCATTATCGTCGCCGATCTAATGAAAGAAGCCGGTATGAAGCACGTGATGGCGGAAATTAACCGCGACCATCGCGATATCAGCCTGTTAGTCAACGCCGCTGGCGTGTTCTTCCCGAAAGCCTTCGTCGAAAACGAAGAAGCCGACTATGACATGTATATGAACATCAACCGTGCGACCTTCTTCATCACTCGCGACGTGGCAAGAAACATGGTGGCAGCGGGCATCAAAGGCTCAATTGTGAACATCGGCTCCATGTGGGCGCAGCAGGCCATCGGCGCGACGCCATCCTCGGCCTATTCCATGGCAAAAGCGGGCCTGCACGCCCTGACCAAAAATCTGGCACTGGAGCTGGGTCAGAGCGGCATCCGCGTGAATGCCGTTTCGCCAGCCGTGGTTCACACGCCGATCTATGAAGGCTTTATTCCTAAAGAGGACGTGGGCGGCGTGATGAACAGCTTCGACAGCTTCCACCCAATCGGCCGCGTCGGTACGCCGCGCGATATCGCCGACACCGTGGCTTTCTTGCTGTCTGATAAAACGACGTGGGTTACCGGCGCCATCTGGGACATCGACGGCGGCGTGATGGCGGGACGTAACGCTTAAGGTTTAAATGCAAAAACGCGGCGAGCGCCGCGTTTTTTTTCTGCTTATTGACGCCTTAGCATCAACGTTCCCAATACGACTCCTCGAGGCTATCTTCGCGCTCCGGCAGGCCACGCGTCAGGCGCGGGGAGTGCTGGTTGAGGACCTGATAGCTTACGCGGTTGGCGTATTTACAGACCTGAGACAGTGAGGAGTAGGTCAGATAGTCGCGGGCGTGCTTGCTGGAGTTTGGCACGCTGGTGCGGTGGAAGCCGTTGGCGGCGATGTCGTGCAGCAGGGCAGACAGCGCGCCGTCTCCAGCACCGTTGGTGTTCATGATCTTCTCCGGCCCGCCCATGTATGGCGCGATGTGGGAGTAAATTTTCAGCGGGTTCTGGCAGCTGTCGCGGCGCATGGCGCGGCTGAATTCATACTGGTTGAACTCGGCAATGGCCCCCGGCAGCAGCGGGTGATTCGTCGCGCGTTTGTACTCTTCTTCGGTGTAGCTGGCCATAAACAGTCCGTTCGGACCGGCGGTGCAGAGCACCAGATCCACCCACTCCAGCGCCTTATCGGCCGCCATCAGCGGGTCTTTCAAGCCCGTTAGCGCAAAACCTTCATCTTCGTTCATCGCCAAAATAGAGACATTTTCAGCGATGAAGTCGCGCCACGCCTGCGGGTTCTCAGCAATCACAAACTGGGTACCCAGAGTCAGTACCACTGGCACCTGATACTTCTTGGCATAAGCGATAGCCTGCATCGTGGCTTCTGGCATAGGTTCGCCTTCGCTACTGCGCAGCAGGTAAGAAGTCAGCACCAGCGCCGAAGCACCGGCAATCACGTCTTCCGGCACGCTTTCCTGACGCAAATTGTTCATATGCCCAGGGCTAATCGCAAAGGTACGCTCGCCGCTGTCGCTGATCAGGGTAAAGCAGCGGCCAATGGCGCCATCCACACCTTGCAGGTAGTTCAGATCCACGCGGCTCGAGGTGTTGCACAGGTAGCGATAGGCGTAGCTGCCAATCTGCACGTGGCTGCACATCACGCCGAGCAGCACTGAGCGGTCATCGGCCAGCACCGAGTAGTTGTGCAAAGTGTTGCCGATGGTGCCACCGGCAAACTGATGGGTGATCAGCGCCTGACTCATTAACTCCTGATACAACGCCTCGGCGGTCGCATCGTCGATAACGCTGGACTCGCCGGCCTTCAGGCCATAACGGGTAACGAAGTCTTCGTCTACACGCGCTTCAATATCTACCATCGTCTGATCGATACCGACGATATAAGAAGCCCCTACTTCGCTGTCAGGCATCATGCTCTGCAACATTGAATCACGCAGTAAAGGATCGCGCGCGCTGACAGGGAAATAGTGTTTAGACTTACGTTTACCAGGAAATTTCATTGATGCTCTCTGTGGATCAAAAAACGTTAAAAATGTTGAGTCACTAACTGCTGAAGCAGATCGATATGCTCAGGCTGATCGTTAAGGGCGTCAATATAATGGAATTGCTCGCCGCCTGCGTGCATAAAGATCTCACGGTTCTCTTCTTTAATCTCTTCCAGCGTCTCCAGACAGTCTGCCGCAAAGCCTGGACACATGATCTGAATGTTCTTCACGCCCTGCGCCGGCAAGCCTTTCAGCGTCTCGTCGGTATAAGGCGTCAGCCATGGTTCACGGCCAAAGCGCGACTGGAAGGTCAGCATGATTTTTCCCGTCGGCAGGCCCAGTGCCTGAGTCAGCGCCTGAGTGGTGTCGCGGCAACGCTGTTCATAATCGTCGCCCAAGGCCACAAAGCGCTTCGGAATACCGTGGAAGGAGAGCATCAGGCGATCCGGCTCGCCGTGCTCGGCGAAGGAGCGCAAAACGGTGGTTTTCAGCGCGGAAATATAGGCCGGATGCTCGGCGTAGTCGCGAATAAAGCTCAGTGACGGCAGGCGGCGCTTCTCTTTTAACACGCGCGCTACGCCGTCAAATACCGCGGCGCTGGTGGAGCAGGAGTATTGCGGGTAAAGCGGCAGAACCACCATTTTGGTGACGCCCTGCTCCAGCAGTTTGTCGATGGCATCTTCCATGCTTGGCTTGCCATAGCTCATTGCCAGTTCTACCGGAGTGCCCGGCAGGCGCTCGGCCAGTGCCTTTTGTTGGCGGCGGCTAAACACCATCAGCGGCGAGCCCTCTTCCATCCACACGCCCTTATACAGTTTGGAGACGCGCGGAGATCGCAGAGGTAGGATCACGCCGTAAAGGATCGGCAGCCAAATCAAACGATTAGTATCAACAACCCGTGGATCACCTAAAAACTCAGCCAGATACTTTTTTACGGCCTGCGGCGTTGGTGCTTCGGGCGTACCGAGATTGACCAGTAACACACCGAATTTCGTCTGCATCATGCTGAATTTCCTAAATTATTACGGCTCTTGAGCCTGGGTGACTGGAAGCCAAAAATGCGGGCTTCGACTTAACTTTGCACATTGTAACCAAAAAGACGGGGAGCGGAACCGATAACAGCTAATGGCAGAAGTAATCAATACCATTCATTTGATGAATAAAAGTGCGGGAAGCAGAAATAACAAAAGCGACCGGAGTCGCTTTTGTTGCTTCTATTATTTACGACAACGACATTAACCGAGGATAGAAGCCAGCTCTTGGCGCACTTCGTCCACTTTCTGAGTACCGTCGATACGAACGTATTGAGTGTTGCCCGCTTCAGCTTCTTTGCTGTAGTAAGACACCAATGGCTCGGTCAGATCGTGATATTCAACCAGGCGCTTACGCACGGTTTCTTCCTGATCGTCCTTACGGGTGATTAACTCTTCGCCGGTCACATCATCTTTGTTTTCCACTTTTGGCGGATTGAATTTGATGTGATAAACGCGGCCTGAGCCTGGATGAACGCGGCGACCTACGATGCGATCAACGATCAGTTCGTCAGGTACGTCGAATTCCAGCACGTAGTCCACTTTGATCCCAGCGTCTTTCATGGCATCAGCCTGAGGGATGGTGCGTGGGAAGCCGTCGAGCAAGAAACCATTGCGGCAGTCTTCCTGCTGAATGCGTTCTTTAACCAGTGCAATCACCAATTCGTCGGTCACCAGTTTACCGGCATCCATGATTTCTTTTGCTTTCTTGCCGAGCTCACTTCCAGCTTTAACAGCTGCGCGCAACATGTCACCGGTAGAAATCTGCGGAATGCCATATTTCTCCATGATGAATTGCGCTTGAGTTCCTTTACCAGCGCCCGGAGCGCCCAGCAGAATGATACGCATTGCGTAAATCCCCTTGCATGTAATTTTTATTAAAACGTACAAAACGACCAACCATATCATTCTGCTCGCCCTTCCTCAAGGAACAGGCTGCGCGCAATCAAGGTTAAGCCAGCGCCTCCTGGCGTTTAATTCGCAAGGTCTGGGAGATAACGGCCAGCACAATAATGCACCCACCAACAACGGCTTGCAGCGTTGGGGCCTCATTAAGAAACAGGAAAATCCACAGCGGCGCGAGGGCGGTTTCGAGCAGTAAAAATAGTCCGGCGTTAACCGGAGAAACAAAGCGCGTGGAGAGAGAAATCAGCCCCATCGCCAGCGGCATAATCACCGCGCCTTCGACGAACAGCCACAGCCACTGCGAAACGCTGAGCAGCGGAACAGCGTGCAGCACGCCGCCGCCGGTGAAGCCCACCACGCAAACCGAGGCCAGCACGCCGCCGATTGAAGGCAAGCCCACGGTGCCGTTTTCCACTTTTGAAGCAAAGATAAAGGCTAGCGCCATAGACACCGCCGTCGCCAGCGCGAAGTAGTTGGCCAGCGGGTCATAGCCCGTCGCGCGGCCGGTCATCACGATAGCCACGCCGAGCATGCCCGCGATGGCGGCCATCAGCAGCGATTTATCAATTTTGGTGCCAAAGAACAGGCGCGAAATGATCGCGGAAACAAACGGCGTCGAGGAGATGATCACCAGCACGGTAGCGATGCTGCCGCGATTTAACGCATTAACGAAGCAGGCCGACGCGATACAGAAAAACAGCGTCGACAACGCGTTTTGACGGGTGATCCACGGCACGCCGAGCACCGAGCGGCTCTTCGGCCACAGCAGGTAAACCAGCACCACCAGCCCCCACATAAACAGGCCGCGCAGCATCACAATCATCCATGAGTTATCGATACTCATGAGTCGGATAAACACGGAATCGGTACTCAGAATTATGCCGCCGAGAATACCGATCAGGTTGCCGTTAACTGGGGTAGATTTACTCATTTTTGACTCCAAAGTCGGGCTAAATCGTCGATAACACTGCCGGTGCTATCCACTTGCTGAAAGCGATTGCCCCGCGCCCAGCGGGAAATACGCAAAGTTTGGGTATGCTCGAAATAGCTGCCATTGATCTGTTTGACCTTACGCAGCTGGTCTTCAGACAGCGTCGCCACGGGGAAGCAGGCGAAAGGCAGGCCAGACGCGCTGAGCGAGGTCAGGCGTAGGCCATTGGCCAGCGGCAGGTCGATTTTCTCGACGCTGGCCACGTTGTAAGGCTGCCAATCCGGGGCCTCCATCGCGGCAATGGCCTCCTGCAATGGCCGCTGAGAGACGGTTGATCCTTCGTACAGGCGCAGCTCGCTGCGGAACAAACAGCTGTAGTGCTCAGGGCGCACGGCAATCAGCGTCAGACCCACGGCCACCGACGCGTGTTTATGCAGCGGCGCGAGGAAAATCGAGCTGTTATTCACCAACTCATCATGCAGACCGGTGGCGAAACTGTGCGAACCGTCGACCACGGTTTTATGATTCAAACCATCAAGATCGTTAATGACCCCGGTATAAGGGTTAACGTGCGTGACCATGTTGACGCCGCTGTTTTGCCCCGGCGCGTCAATCGGCGCGGGTTTGGAGAACAGCAGTTCAATCGGCTGATAGTGGCGATGGGCGGCCAGATTCAGCGACATATTATGTTTATGCAGCAAGTGGGAGAGCATGGCTAAGCCCACACGCACCGACTGCACTAGAAAAATGTCATAATCGCCAAGACGATAGACCGTCGTCAGCTTGTCGCGCAGCACTTCCCGCAGCCGGTTTACTTCCCTGTAATAGTGATCACCGTGCTGTTGCTGCAAGGCGGGAGAGAGAGATGAAGGGTCCATCAGTCGATCAACTCACGCTGGTACAGTAACGGCAGGACGTTGTCGCGAAACACGGATCCCACTCCCACTTCGCAAGGCGGCTTGCGGTAATTCACCCAGGCGATTTCCGCGATCTCCGCGCTGGCGACGGGCTGCCCCACCACTTCCACCTGATAAACATGATTTTCAATCGCCACTTTTTCGAACTCCGCCACGCCGTGGAATAAGCCCAGCGGCGTGATTTTGGCTGTATCAACGTTAAGTTCTTCTTTTAACTCACGACGCAAACAGCTGATGTGGTCTTCTCCGGTCAGCGGCTTACCGCCGGGAGAGATAAAGATGTCAGTTCCGCGCTTGCGCGTTAGTAATAACGCGCGGTCACGGATGATCACTGCCGAACATTTGACGATAGTTTTCATCGGGTTGTCCTTCATTACGCCGCAGCGTGAGTCGCCGTTTTTAACCCCAGACTCAGGGTTTCACCGGAGAGGAATTTAATGATGTTGCGCGCCAGCGGCGTTTTCTCATTCAGATAAGCCAGAATGGTTTCGTCATTCGGCGTCGAGAAGCTGTCACCGAAAATACTCACCCCTTCCAGCGATTTAGTGGAAATACCTAATTGCAGCAGGCGATATTTCACGTCGTCAGAAGATTGAGCGAATTCATAAATTGGCGAGTGGTATTGAATGTCGTATTCATTCATCAGGTTGACCAAGAACTCTTTGGCAACCAGACGCTGCTCGGGGAATTCTTGCTGGTAGTGGGTAATACCGTCGTTAATCACGCTAATATCGTTGCGGCGGCAGAAATCCACTAAATGGGCGTGAATCGCTAATTTCTCGCCGAGTAACACCAGATTTTTACGATGACGCAAAATATCGCTTTCGATATTTTCAATGGCGATGGAGCGGAAAGTCCCGCTGATATCCTCGACGGTGTGTTCCACCACTAAATCGCCAAAGCGATTACGCAGTTCGTCTACACGGTGGGCGAGAATGCCGCGGTGCAGGGAGCAACCGCTGTTGGCAGAGTAAAGATGCACAGGGATACCCTGTAACATTAAATAACATGCGGCCAGCGTGCTATCGCGGCCACCTGTGAACATAACTAACTGCGTTCGTGGAGTCGTATTTGCTGTGGAAGCCGTTGTACCAGAAAGTGAGTTGTTCATAGTCATCCTTATTTTTTATACAGACTTAACCAGCGCGCAAGGCGCAGACTGGCGCACTTACTGAATTATCTTCAGTAGAATTACAGCGCCTGTTAGAGAGATGTGCTTCGGAACGAGGTTGAGACTAATGGGTTTTTTCGGCACAAGAAAATGATATAAACAGACAGTTGAGTTGAATTTTTCTAACAAGGTGTTGATATGGCAAACCTGCCTTCCCTGCGCGCCCTGCACTATTTCAAGCAGGCTGCGACCTTTGAAAGCTTCAGTCTGGCGGCGGAATCGCTGAACGTGACTCACAGCGCGGTGAGTCATCAAATTAAGAATTTAGAGGGCTGGCTGGGCACGCCGTTATTTAAACGCGCGGCGGGCCGGGTCTATTTAACCCGCGACGGTGAGAAATTAAAAAAATGCTGCGATCAGGTATTTGTCGAAATAGAAAATACCTGCCGTGACATTAAAGCCCGGCAGGAAAATAATTTAATTATCTCCTGCGCGCCAAGTTTTTTAGCCCAGTGGCTTATTCCGCGGATTAGCCGCTTTTCGGAACGTCATGAAAATATTGTCCTGACTTTCCAAACGCATACCGATGTTCAGCAAGTCCATGAACAGCGGACAGATATTCTAATTAAGAGTAATGAGAACCAGCTGACCAGCGATATTGAATCAACGCTGATCACCGTCGATTATATCGGCCCGGTCTGTTCGCCAAATTTCCGCCACCATTTTACTTATCAGACGGACTTCTCCACCCTGCCATTGCTGCACGCCGACACCAAAATTAATGCCTGGCAGGAGTGGGCTAAGAAAACCAATGCCAAAGGCGATTTTATTGCGGGCAAGCATTTCGACAACCTGACGCTGGCGATTCAGGCGGCAAAAAACGGGCTGGGGATCATCATGACGCCGCAGATTCTGGTGAAGAAGGAGCTACAGGATGGCACGGTGATCGCGCCGCTGGGCTTCGCCGAGGTGGATCGCGCCACCTATATGCTGGTGAAAAGCGATCGCAGCCATGAGCCGGAGATCACCGCATTTCGCGGCTGGTTGCTGGAAGAAGCCAGCGGAGGGTAAGCCGTTTTCCTGCTTTTAAGAGCAAAAAAAGCCCCGTCGCGATGACAGGGCTTTTTATGAGCATCTGAACCTTATGCTTGCAGCAGTTGGTTCATACGGCGGATAAACAGGTTTGGATCTTCCAGCGTGCCGCGCTCGGCAAACAGCGCCTGATCCAGCAGCAGTTCAACCCACTCGCTAAACTGCGCGTCATCGGCCACGTCGGAAGCACGTTTCACCAGCGCGTGGTCTGGGTTCAGCTCGAAGATGTATTTCACTTCTGGCGCTTCCTGACCGGCAGCGGCGAACAGCTTCGCCATCTGGGTAGTCATTTCATCAGCGCCGGTAGTGACAATCGCTGGCGTATCAGTCAGACGGTGGGTCAGACGCACTTCTTTCACACGGTCGCCCAGCAGGGTTTTCACGCGCTCAACGAACGGCTCCAGCGCCTTCTCAGCTTCTTTCTGCTCTTCGCTCTCTTCGTCAGCCAGCTTGTCCAACGTGTCGTCGGCCTTGCTCACGGATTGGAAGACTTTGCCATCAAACTCAGTCAGATAGCTCATCATCCACTCGTCGATACGATCGGACAGCAGCAGAACTTCGATGCCTTTCTTGCGGAACAGCTCAAGGTGCGGGCTGCTCTTCGCGGCGGCATAGCTGTCGGCGGTGATGTAGTAAATTTTGTCCTGACCTTCCACCATCTTGGCAACGTACTCTTCCAGAGAGAGAGTCTGGCTGGAGCTGTCGTTGCGGGTACTGGCGAATCGCAGCAGTTTGGCAATGGCTTCTTTGTTCGCGCCATCTTCTGCCGGGCCTTCTTTCAGCACCAGACCGAACTGTTGCCAGAATTGCAGGTACTTCTCGTTGTCGTCTTTCGCCAGTTTCTCCAGCATCTGCAATACGCGTTTGGTCAGCGCGCTGCGCAGGTTCTGGGTGATGCGGCTGTCTTGCAGGATTTCACGCGAGACGTTCAACGGCAGGTCGTTGGAATCTATCAGACCACGCACGAAACGCAGGTAGTTCGGCATGAACTGCTCGGCTTCGTCCATGATGAACACGCGCTGCACGTAAAGCTTCAGGCCGTGCTTGTGGTCGCGGTTCCACATGTCCCAAGGCGCTTGTGAAGGGATGTACAGCAGGCTGGTGTACTCCTGCTTACCTTCAACGCGGTTGTGGCTCCAGCTCAGCGGATCGCTGAAGTCATGGGAGATATGTTTGTAGAATTCGGTGTACTCTTCGTCGGTGACTTCCGATTTACCGCGGGTCCACAAGGCCTGCGCCTTGTTGATTTGCTCCCAGGTGACGGTGTCATCTTCTTCATTGCGGGTTTCAACTTCAACCGGCAAGGCGATATGGTCAGAGTATTTGCTGATAATCGAGCGCACGCGCCAATCGTCGAGGAACTCGTCCTGATCTTCGCGCAGGTGCAGAGTGATTTCGGTGCCGCGATCGGCTTTCTCGATATCCGCCAGGGTGTACTCGCCTTCACCAGCAGATTCCCAGAACACGCCCTCATCTTTGCTCGCGCCAGCAGCGCGGGTGCGCACGGTCACTTTGTCCGCCACGATAAACGCGGAGTAGAAACCTACGCCGAACTGGCCGATCAGCTGGCTGTCTTTCGCCTGCTCGGAACCGACGGATTGCAGGAAGGCTTTAGTACCTGATTTAGCGATAGTGCCGAGGTTGTCGATCACTTCGTCACGGGTCATCCCGATGCCGTTGTCGCTCAGGGTCAGGGTACGTTTTTCTTTATCGAACGCCAGACGCACGTGCAGTTCGCCATCACCCTCATAGAGTTCAGGCTTGGAGAGTGCGCGGAAACGCAGTTTGTCGGCGGCATCTGAGGCGTTGGAGATCAGCTCACGCAGGAAAATCTCTTTGTTGGAATATAAGGAGTGGATCATCAGATGCAGCAGCTGCTTAACTTCAGACTGGAAGCCGCGGGTTTCTTGTCCTTTCATACTCATCAAATTACCTCAGTTACGCTATTTGAATTGTCATTATGCTGGCAAGCCCAGCCTTACAGGCGGCACATTGGCCAAAATAAAACGCTGAGGAGTAGATGGGGTTATCAGGAGGATAATTCAAGGGAAAAGAGAGCGTTTGGCTTAAAACTGAACCGCCACGCGTGAAATCGCGCGCGTGGCGGGAATTAACAGGTCAGAACTTGAAAGGTGCGCGTCCCGCCAGAGAGTGCGACAGCGTGGTGCCATCCACCATCTCCAGCTCACCGCCCATCGGTACGCCGTGGGCGATGCGGCTCGCCAGCACGCCGTACTGGCCGCACATTTCGGCGATGTAGTTCGCCGTCGCCTCACCTTCGACCGTCGGGTTGGTCGCCAGAATCACCTCTTTCATGCTTTCGCTTTCCAGACGATGCTCTAAACGATCTAAACCGATGTCATCCGGGCCAATGCCGTCCATCGGAGACAGATGCCCCATCAGGACAAAATAGCGACCGGAGAACTGACCGGTTTGTTCTATAGCATGGATGTCAGCCGGGCTTTCTACCACGCAAATCTGACCGTTTTCTTTGCGCCGTGGGTTGGCGCAAATGGTGCAGATATCCTGCTCGGTGAAAGTGCGGCAATCAGCGCAGTGGCCGATTTCAGACATCGCACGCGTTAACGACTGCGCCAGCCGCATTCCACCGCTGCGATCGCGCTGCAACAGTTGGAATGCCATGCGCTGCGCCGATTTCGGGCCAACGCCCGGCAGGCAGCGCAACGCCTCCATTAGTGATTCAAGGAGTGGGCTGGTTTGCATCAGAATGGCATCTTAAAGCCTGGTGGCAATTGCATGCCGCCGGATACAGAAGCCATTTTCTCTTTCTGAGTTTCTTCAATGCGACGCGCCGCGTCGTTGAAAGCCGCCGCGATCAGGTCTTCCAGCATGTCTTTGTCGTCTTCCAGCAGGCTTGGGTCGATTTCCACACGACGGCAGTTGTGCGCGCCGTTAATGGTGACTTTAACCATGCCCGCGCCAGATTCGCCGGTCACTTCTAACTGGGCGATTTCTGCCTGTACCTGCTGCATTTTTTCCTGCATTTGCTGGGCCTGTTTCATCAGGTTACCAATGCCGCCTTTTCCAAACATAATCATCTCTCTTTGCGTCGGGCCGCGGGGATTTGCGGCGTTTAAACAGGGCGAATACTCTCTTCATCAAGCTCGGCGTCGAAGAAACGGCGCAGAGTTTGAATATTGTTATCCGCAATAATCGACTGGCGCGCCTGCGCCAGCTTCTCTTCATATATGGCTTGTCGCCACTCCAGAGGCGTTTTGACCGCCAGATTATCATCTTCTAGCACGGTGAGTTCAACCGGCGTCTGATGGAGTGTCGATAGTGCGTCCGTCAGCACTTTTTGTGCCGAAGGGGAATTCAAGTGGCGCTGCGAAGAGCGCAGATGCAAAGTGATTTTCCCGGCTTCAACCTTTTCACACCACGCGTTCAGGGCCAGTTGCTGAACCAGTTTTGGCATCACCATCTGGTTGATTTCAGCCGCCCAGCCGTCGCGCTCAGTGGCTTCGACCGCCAGACGCGCGGCCAGTTCCGGCGACTTCTCATGCTCCAGCGCGGTGCGCAGCGCCTTGGGCGTCGCCACCGGCTCGGGTGCCTCTTCCGGCTCGTTCAGGGCTTTCCAGCGATAAGCTTCTTCTTTTACGGGCTGCTCAGGTTCTTTCTCTTTTCTGGCGCTGGCCTGCGTTTGCACACGCTCAGTCACCGAAGCTAAACGCTCCAGGGCTGAGTTTGCCGGCCGCGCTTTTCCTGGCGCTGCCGGCTCAGCTTTTTTTGGGGTGGTATTCCCCTGCTGCCTGAGTAGTTGTGTTCGGGCCTGTAACAGTTGCGCCGTGGTATCTGAGATACCTGGCTGCGGCGCGCCTTGCGGCGGCGGTGTTTCTTGCTGAGAAGTTCTGCTTTGCGGCTGGGCTTCTGGCGCAGCAGAAGGCGCTGGCACAGTGGCTGCTGGGGCTACCGACGGCTGGACTACAGGTTCAGCAATCACCACTTTTGGGTGGAAAGCCAAGGCGCGCAGCAGGGCCATCTCGACGCCCATGCGCTTGTCCGGCGCGTAGGCCAGCTCTTTGCGGCCAATCAGCAACGTTTGGTAATAAAGCTGCACATCGGCAGGCGGAATAACCCGCGCCAGCTCGCGCAAGCGTTGCTCAATGGCGGCGTAATGGTTGTCGAGCACCGTGGGTAACAGCTGTACCATAGCGATGCGATGCAGCAACGCCAGCGTTTCCACCAGCAGGTTTTCCCAGTCAACGCCGCGAGAAGCAGCATGCTCCACCTGCGCCATCATCTGCGCGCCGTCGGCGCTCACCAGGGCTTCAAGCACGGCTAGCGGCTGCTCGTCATCCAGCGTCCCCAGCATCTGCGACACGGTTTCGGTGGTTACTGCGCCCTGCCCCATGGCGATAGCTTGGTCGGTCAGGCTCAGGCCGTCGCGCATACTGCCGTCGGCCGCGCGAGCCAGCAGTTGCAGAGCGCGCGGCTCGCTGCTGATCTGCTCGGCGGTCAGCACCACGTCGAGCTGCTTGCGAATTTGTTCGACATCCAGCGCCTTCAGGTGGAACTGCAGGCAGCGGGAGAGAATAGTCACCGGCAACTTCTGTGGATCAGTAGTAGCCAGCAAGAATTTGACGTGCGAAGGCGGCTCTTCCAGCGTTTTCAACAGCGCATTGAAGCTGTGACGCGAGAGCATGTGGACTTCGTCAATCAGGTAAACTTTGAAGCGACCGCGCGCTGGCGCATATTGCACGTTGTCCAGCAGTTCGCGGGTATCTTCTACTTTGGTGCGGGACGCGGCGTCGATTTCAATCAGATCAACAAAACGGCCCTGTTCGATTTCACGGCAGTTATCACACACGCCGCACGGCGTTGAAGTAATACCGGTTTCACAGTTCAGCCCTTTCGCTAACAGGCGCGCAATGGTGGTCTTCCCCACACCGCGGGTGCCGGAAAACAGATAAGCGTGATGGATGCGTCCGAGCGACAGGCCGTTGGCCAGCGCGGTCAGCACATGTTCCTGTCCGACGACGTCGGCGAAAGTTTGAGGGCGCCACTTACGGGCCAGAACCTGATAGCTCATTAATACCGGAGAAGTCGAGTGGTCGGGAGGGTCATGCTATCACAGCCTCGCCTGGGCAGGCGAGGCTTGTGTCAATCAATGGCCTGGGAAGTCGACCAGGCTGTAGCAGTTGATATTCATCTTGCTCAGGCGCTCTGCACCGCCGAGATCGAACAGATTAATGATGAATGCTGCGTCAGTCACTTCCCCCCCCAAACGGCGGATCAGCTTCACGGTGGCTTCGATGGTGCCGCCGGTTGCCAGCAGGTCATCGATAACCAGGATCTTCTCACCGGCATTGATAGAGTCAGTGTGGATTTCCAGACTGTCAGTGCCGTATTCCAACTCATAGCTTTCGCTCAGGGTTTCGCGTGGCAATTTGCCCGGTTTACGCACAGGCACAAAACCCACACCCAGAGCCAAGGCCACCGGAGCACCAAACAAGAAACCACGCGCTTCGGTACCCACCACTTTGGTGACGCCGGAGTCACGATAACGGTCGGCCAGCAGTTGAATGCTGGCGGCATAGGCTGCCGGGTCTTCCAGCAGGCTGGTGACGTCGCGGAACAGAATGCCCGGTTTCGGGTAGTCTTGAATGGATTTAATGCTGTTTTTGATAAACTCTAGCTGCTGTGCGGTAGCTGTCATAATAAGTGCCTGATAAAACTGCTGTTCATACTTAAACGCGAACCAGTAAATGGCTCATGCCTTACAAAAGTGTTTGGCTGTTTAAGGAAGGAAATTGGCGCGCATGAGGGTGCGCGAGATGCCCAAATCTATGCAAAGCCGCTTTAAAAAGCAACCCGCAGCCGGACATGATCACCTTTTTTGTTGCTTTAGGTCAACCACTGGTAAGCGCCACATCATGATAAGCAGCCCGAACATGATACAAAGCAGTAAAACGCGCACCCACCACAGCGGGACAAAATAGAGAGAAATGGCAAACGTAATGAGGATCACCAGCACGGCTTTGCCTTTTGCGCCGGGTGGCAAGGCGCGATGTTCCTGCCAGTGGCGCAGGTAACTGCCAAACCACGAGCGATATAGCAGCCAGTAGTGAAAACGCGGCGACGAGCGAGCAAAGCACCATGCCGCCAGCAGCAGAAACGGCGTGGTAGGTAATAAAGGCAGCACTACGCCCAGCGTCGCCAGCACCACGCATACCCACCCCAGAATGATCAACAAAACACGTTTCATACAATCCCTGTCGACTTGTCTATGTTATCGATGTCGCTATGTCATCAGTGTAAACAACTGCCCAGCCGCTGCCAAACACCGCGTGCCTTGTATCTGGTGAGCTTCAGGGTAAGCTAATCAGGTCCAACGCGGAGAACCCCAGTGAGCACTGAACAAATATTGCACGCCCTGAGCCAACAAATAGAGGCGCTCGCGCAAGAAATTGAACCTGTCGGCCACGTTTCGGCCCAGCAGGCGCGTTTCGACGTGACGCTGTTTGCCACCAAAGGCACCCGACTGCGCGACTATCTGGCTGAAGTGCGGGTCAATCTTGGCCAGCTGCATCAGGTGGTGGCGGAGAAGCGTCAGGCGCAGGTGGCTTTTGTCGCCGAGCGGCTGATTTCCCAAATTACAGCCTTGCAGCGCGAACTGGCAACTCAGGGTCTGCGCAAGACTCACCAAACGCCAGAGCGTAAAAGCCACGACAACTACACCCGGCTGGCAGAAACCCAGCAGTTTGAGCGCCGTTTAATCGCCATGATTGAAGACCGTGAGAGCACCCTTGGGCAGCTTGCCACTTTCAGCGATCAGCAAAGAGTGCAGAAGGAACTGGCCGCGCTGGAAGGTCGATTGATGAGATGCAGGCAGGCGTTAGCCAAAATCGAGCGGCAAATTGAAAGGCAGGAAAAAGGTTTTTGAATGTTTATCA
Organism: Ewingella sp. AOP8-B2-18; assembly: GCF_052376015.1. Taxonomy (NCBI): domain Bacteria; kingdom Pseudomonadati; phylum Pseudomonadota; class Gammaproteobacteria; order Enterobacterales; family Yersiniaceae; genus Ewingella; species Ewingella sp. AOP8-B2-18. The sequence continues at coordinate 154,579 of NZ_JBQSVB010000007.1, read as the reverse complement.
CATTTTTTGAAAACTGCAGGCAGGTGGAGACATTTATTATCTATAATCAGTTTCCATGCCTGAGTGATTAAATTTCCTAAAAGGTCCTGGCTGCTGCTTAACTGAGCCACTCCTTACCTGCTTCAGGCTGACTTCGGATCCGTTGAAAACTGTCATTTGAACAAAAACGGATCTTTATTTACATCGCACACTACACTGAACGTTGGCTCCCATGTCTGTCGAAAATGCGCCACCCGAGCTACAACTCGCTGTTGATTTGATCTACTTACTTGAGTGCAATGAAATTGCACCTGAAACCGCGCTCGCCGCGCTTGAGATCGTCAAACGCGATTATCAGGAAAAGCTTAAAGGCAGCTTGAATACGCTGTCTGTGAGTTATTTGTAATTTCGGTCAGAGACTGACTGGAAGAAACAGGGAATGTCTTCAGCACATTCCCTGTAAAAACAGGACTTACACCGCCTCTGGCGGCAAAGGTTCCCCCGGCTGACGCAGTTCCCGCTTCACTTCCTGCACCTCTTCTCCCCCGTTTTTATCGTGTAGATACACTTCCAACTGGTTGAAGGCGATGTTGATATCGTTTTCGCGGCACAGCCTGTCGATGGTGCGGTTGAGTTCGTCCACCGTGTGGCTGCGATCCCCTAGTTCACGCACATAAACCCGTAATTCGTGATCTAAGGTGCTGGCACCAAAGTTAAGGAAGTAGACAAGCGGCGCCGGATCGCTCATGACGCGTGAGCTTTCATGGGCGGCTTGCAGCAAGATCTCTTTCACTTTATCCAGATCCGAGCCATAGGCCACGCCGACTTTAATGATGATGCGCGTGACGGTGTCGGACAGCGACCAGTTGATCAGCCTTTCGGTCACAAAGGCTTTGTTCGGGATGATCACTTCTTTGCGGTCAAAGTCGATAATAGTGGTGGCGCGAATACGAATTCGGCTCACCGTGCCCGAGAAAGTGCCAATGGTTACCGTGTCGCCGATACGCACCGGGCGTTCGAACAGGATGATCAAACCTGAAACGAAGTTGGCAAAAATCTCTTGTAAACCAAAGCCTAAGCCCACTGACAGCGCCGCGACCAGCCACTGGAGTTTATCCCAAGAGACGCCGAGCGAGCCGAGCGCCGTCACCGTACCGATCACCGTAATCGAGTAAGTCATGATGGTGGTGATGGCGTAGGAGGTGCCCTGCCGCAGCTGTAGCCTCGACAGCACCACCACTTCCAGCAGGCCCGGCAGGTTGCGAGTCAGCACATAGGCCACAATCACCGCCACAAAGGCCAGCAACAGATTGCCGAGAGTGACCGTCTGCTGCACCACGCTGCCCGCGACATTACTGGAGTAATGCCACAGCGAAATGCTGTCGAGATAGGAGATAACGGTGAGTAAATCGGACCAAATCCAGTAGAATACGCTGGCGAAAATAAAGAACAGCACCATGGTGGTCAAACGCAGCGACTGCTGGTTAATTTGGTCTAAACCCAGTGGCGCCTCCTCCACTGGCTCACTCCCTTCCGCCCCCTCTTTGGCATTAATGCTTTGACGGCGCGCCAGCGCACGGCGATAAGCCAGACGGCGCGCCGCGACGCTCAAACCACGCAGCGCGCTGAGATAGGTAATATTCCACAAAATCAGTAAATAGAAGCTGTCTATCCAGCGCCCGGCAAGGCGCAGCGTAGTATAGAAGTAGCCCGCGACCATCAGCCCGACCAGCAACAGCGGCGCAATCGCAATAGCCGCCACAATCACCAGCCGCACGCTGTGGGTGTTCTTCTCCCGCCAGCTGTCGCGGAAAATTGGGAACACCAGCACGGCCAGCGCGATTAAGGTCAAGAGGATCACCACCTGACCAATGATGTCATCCACCAGCCCCAGCGGCGCTTTCTCGCCGCGCACCGACCAGAAGATCAGCGGCAGCATCACCAGCGCCAGCCGCACCACCGAGCGCCGGTAATGGGCGCATTGGGTTGCCGAGGTGTTGAAATGGCGTTCGCTGACGCCATTGGGTTTTAGCAGGCGGAAGCAGAAGCCCATCACCAGTATGAAGACCGCCAGACGCTGGGACAGCGCCCAGAGGAAATCGCTGAGTTCGATATCGCACTGCGAGAACCAATAGCCGATGCCGAGGGTCAGCAACACGCCCGGCAGAGTGCTCAGCATGATGATCATCAGGGCGCGCGGCGTGTGCAGCTGGGTGTCGCGCTTGAGCTGGCCGACGTCGCTATTGAGCTTGTCGAGATGCCTTTGCAACGCGCGGCGACGCAGCAACAGCACCAGAATCACCACCAGCAGCGGCACGTTGACCGGCAGCGAATGTAACCCTCCCATCATCAGCTCGCCCAGCGGCATCTTGATTCGCAGCTCGCTAAGTTGGCTTTTGACCTCGCTCGGCAGGGTTTTGATGAAGTCCCAGTTCATCGGCTTGTTACTGCTCACCCAGAAGATCTGTTGGGTCAGCGTCTGGGTTAAGGACTCATTGATGCTCAGCAACTGCTGCTGGTTAATTTGCAGATTGATCGCCAGCGAGAGCTGATTTCCCAACTGCTTATTCAACTGGTCCAGCAGCTCGCGGCGCATGTCGACAATCTGATCCAGCGCGTCGCTAATGTCGTCGTTAATCTTCTCTTTGCTGCTGTCCACCACGCCCTGAATGTAGCTATCGCCCTGAAATAACGCGTCGCGCTGCTGGTTGATGGTGAACTGCTCGAGGCGCAAATCGGCAATCTTGGCGCTCATGTCGGTCATCAGGCCAGTCGGCGGAATGGTATTTTGCTGCTGCTGATAAAGAATGCGCGACAGCAGCAGGCTGCCCTTCAGCACGCTGATCTGCTCTTTCAGATCGTGCTCGGCCTGCGAAGAGCGATCGAGCCAGTTTTTGACCGTAATGTTCTTTTGAACCAGCTGGTTACCCTCTTCGGTGGCGGCAATCAGTCGCTGGCTCAGGGTGCGGTTAATCCCCAACTCTTGGGCCACCAGCGGGTCATTTTGAATATTGGAGGTGTCATCCGGCGTTTGCGCCTCTTTGGCGGTGCGCTCGGAGAGGGTCAGGCGTTTGCCATTCACCACCTCTTGCAGCATTTGCGCCACGCGCTCCAGCTGGCCGATGTGCGCATTGGTGAAATCGCGCTGCTTTTGCAGTAAATCTTGCAGCGTGGTGTTGGCTTCCAGACTTTTGCGCTGGTAATCAATCTGCGCGTTGAGCAAGGCTTGCTCTGTCACCAACATGGTCTGCTGGGTAGCGCGCAGATCCTGCTGTCCCGGCGCCATGCCGTTTAGCTGGTTACGCACTTTCTGGATAGCCAGCGAGTAGTTGTACATCGCGCCCTGCACCCGCTCGGGCTGGGTTTGCAATGAGATAAGCTGGGTGTTGAAAGTGGACAAATCCTCCTGCGAGGATTGCAGATCGTCGAGCGTATCATTCAGGCGATTTTCTAACTGGCGCAGAGAGAGTGTCGCCAGCGACTCTTTGGTCACACCGTCGTTATTCCCGTTTTTCAGCTTATCCAGGCCATCTGCCGCGTTGCGCAATTTGACCGGGGCATCAGCCACCTGTTGGCGCAGCTGCGCCGTATCCTGCTTCACGCGCTCGAGGGCGTCTAAATACTCGAGGGTGTGGACTAAATCCTGCTGCGAAAGTTTCTCGACCGGCGTCAGGCTTTTTTGCTTATTCAGCGCATCAAATTGGTTCTGCACTTCAGAACGAGTAGGCAGATCATTATTAACTGCCGCATTAGCGCATGTAATAAAGGAAAGCGCCAACGACACCAGTAATGTCAAAGTCAGGCCACGCAAAAAAGTCAGCGGAAATAGATAATATGAAGACGAGTATGGCAACGCGGAGGATCGCTTAAACATGGATGCACATTGTGTCGAGAAAGAGAGGTTGATATTAACACTACACTAACAGGTGACACAGAGTTATGAAGTCGGAAAAGCGTGTCAGAATACGTCACAAAATGACAAAAAACTCACAGAATGAAGGAGACGGATTAAGGCGCGGTTTTTGGCAGGAGCAGGCTCGGGCAGAACCTTAGCATTTCAATATAGGTATCAATCAGTTGGGCCGCCTGCCCTTCTAAATCAAAGCTTTCGGGGACGAACAGCCAGTTCTCCATTAATCCAGTGATATAAGCGCGAAGAATAATAGCCGCCTGACGCGGGTGTAAATTCTGCGGTAATTCCTCGGCATCAATGCATTTCTGAAGAATACGTTCTATCTTGCCGTAGCCTTCAAGATATAGCGCCTTGCGCGCTTCATGAACTGACGTCATCTCCCCAACAAATTCACATTTGTGAAATATTATCTCCATCAAAGCCCTACGACGGGGATTGTTTACTGTGGCACGTAAGAAATAAATCAGTATCTCGCGCAAAACCCGCAGTGGATTATTGGGAAACTTTGTCTGATACTCTAATTCGAGTAAGTGCATCTGGGACTCACACTCTTCCCAGACCCCATTAAACAATTCAACCTTATTCTTGAAATGCCAGTAGATTGCGCCCCTAGTGACGCCGGCGGCATTGGCAATATCAGTCAGCGAAGTTGAGGCAACGCCACGGGCAGAGAACTCCTGAACAGCAGCATCTAAAATCTGTTGTCGAGTCTCAAGGGCCTGTAATTTGGTTTTTCGTGCCATGGCGTCAGCTTTTGGGGGCGTTTGATTTACATACATTCGGGAATGTATGTAACATAGCACGCACATATTAAAAGCGCAGCAATGGGTTTTAAAGCTTGTGATCCATTGGACAAATTGAAATCGGACACTTGAGGTTTATTTATGAACAGAAACAGAGGGTTAACGCCTCTGGCGGTAGTTCTGATGCTTTCCGGAAGCTTAGCACTTACAGGATGTAATGATAAAGAAGCTCAACAAGGCGCGCCAAAAGCTCCAGAAGTCGGTGTCGTAACACTGAAAACTGAAGCCATGAATGTGACCACCGAGCTTCCTGGTCGTACAGCCTCCTTCCGCATTGCAGAAGTTCGTCCCCAAGTCACCGGCATTATCCTGAAGCGCAACTTCGTGGAAGGCAGTGACATAAAAGCTGGCATGTCCTTGTATCAAATTGATCCTGCGACTTATCAGGCTGCTTACGACAGTGCGAAAGGCGATTTAGTTAAAGCCCAAGCTAGTGCTCAAGTTGCTCGCGTTACGGTTAATCGTTACAAGCCACTGTTAGGCACCAATTACGTCAGTAAACAAGACTACGACACCGCTTTCTCTAACGCAGCACAGGCCGATGCGGCAGTAGTTGCAGCGAAAGCCGCGGTTGAATCTGCGCGTATCAACCTTGCTTACACCAAAGTCACCTCTCCGATTTCCGGTCGTATTGGTAAGTCTGCTGTCACCGAAGGTGCGCTGGTGACTAACGGTCAGGCGGATGCGTTGGCAACGGTGCAACAACTCGACCCTATCTATGTCGACGTGACCCAATCAAGCAATGACTTCCTGCGTCTGAAGCAGGAACTGGCTGATGGCTCTCTGAAGCAAGCTAATGGCAAAGCGCAAGTTAAGCTGCTGTTAGATAACGGTAGTGAATATAAGCAAGCGGGTACATTGGAATTCTCTGATGTTACCGTTGATGAAACCACCGGCTCCATTACCTTACGCGCAGTGTTCCCGAACCCAGATGACGCATTGCTGCCGGGTATGTTCGTTCGCGCCCGTCTGGATGAAGGTGTAAACAACAACGCATTATTGGTTCCACAGCAAGGGATCACCCGTAACCCACGTGGTGACGCCACTGCCATGGTGGTGGGTGCAGACAACAAAGTTGAGCTGCGCACTGTTACCACGACGCAAGCGATCGGCGACAAATGGGTTGTAACCGATGGCCTGAAATCTGGTGACAAAGTTATCGTGACCGGACTACAGAAAATCAAACCAGGCGTGCAGGTTAATGCGCAGGAAGTCGATCAAAACGCAGACGCTAAGAAACAGGCTGCATCTGATACAGCGCCGAAGTCTTAATAGGAGCCGGTAATTCATGGCTAAGTTTTTTATAGATCGCCCGATATTTGCGTGGGTTATCGCCATCATCATCATGTTGGCGGGGGGATTAGCAATAATCTCGCTACCTATCGCGCAGTATCCAACCGTTGCGCCGCCAGCGATACAGTTGACGGCTACTTATCCAGGTGCTGATGCACAAACGGTTCAGGACACCGTCACTCAGGTTATCGAACAAAACATGAACGGTATCGACAACATGATGTATATGTCGTCGACCAGTGATTCATCAGGTACGGTTCAGATAACCCTGACCTTTGCTTCCGGTACTGACGCAGATATTGCCCAGGTACAGGTGCAGAACAAACTGCAGCTAGCAACGCCGTTGCTGCCGCAAGAAGTTCAGCAGCAAGGTATTTCGGTAGAAAAATCCAGTAGCAGCTTCTTAATGGTTGCGGGCTTTATCTCCACTGACGGCACCATGTCTCAGGATGATATCGCCGACTACGTGGGTTCAAACATTAAAGATCCTATCAGCCGTACTGCGGGTGTTGGTGACGTTCAGCTGTTTGGTGCTCAGTACGCGATGCGTATCTGGATGGATCCGAACAAGCTCAACAACTTCCAGCTCACGCCGGTTGATGTTATCAACGCGATTAAAGTTCAGAACAACCAGATTGCAGCGGGCCAGTTGGGTGGTACACCACCAGTTCCAGGCCAGCAGCTTAACTCATCAATCGTTGCTCAGACCCGTCTGAAGTCTGCGGATGAGTTCGGCAAAATCATTCTGAAAGTGAATCCAGATGGCTCTCAGGTTCGCCTGAAAGACGTGGCTAAAATCCAGCTGGGTGGTGAAAACTACGACGTGGTTGCGCGCTTTAACGGCCAACCGGCAGCAGGTCTGGGGATTAAACTGGCAACAGGCGCTAACGCCCTGGATACCGCAGCCTCAGTAAAAGCTACGCTTGGAAAACTGCAATCGTTCTTCCCTGCTGGCTTGAAAGTGGTTTATCCATACGACACCACGCCATTTGTTAAGATTTCGATTCAAGAAGTAGGGAAAACCCTGTTAGAAGCCATCATATTGGTCTTCTTGGTAATGTACCTGTTCCTGCAAAACTTCCGCGCAACGCTTATCCCAACGATTGCCGTGCCAGTCGTGTTGTTAGGTACTTTTGCGATTTTGTCCGCGTTTGGTTATTCGATAAACACCCTAACGATGTTCGGTATGGTGCTTGCGATAGGGCTATTGGTGGATGACGCCATCGTGGTGGTAGAAAACGTCGAGCGCGTCATGGTCGAAGAGGGCCTGCCGCCGAAAGAAGCCACCAAACGATCGATGGAGCAGATTCAGGGTGCACTGGTCGGTATTGCCATGGTTCTGTCAGCGGTATTCATCCCGATGGCGTTCTTCGGTGGTTCAACCGGCGTTATCTACCGTCAGTTCTCCATCACCATTGTTTCCGCGATGGTGCTGTCAGTACTGGTAGCGATGATCCTGACTCCGGCACTGTGTGCCACCATGCTGAAACCTATCGCCAAGGGTGACCACGGCGAGAAAAAAGGCTTCTTCGGCTGGTTTAACAAGAAATTCGACCAAAGTACGCATCACTATACCGACAGCGTAGGCAACATTCTGCGCAGCACCGGTCGTTACTTGATTCTGTATCTGCTGATCGTTGTGGGCATGGCATTCCTGTTTATCCGCCTGCCGACTTCGTTCTTACCAGAAGAAGACCAGGGTGTATTCCTGACCATGGCCCAGCTACCGGCGGGTGCCACTCAGGAACGTACGCAGAAGGTGTTGGATGAAGTCAGTAATTACTATCTGACTAAAGAGAAAGCCAACGTGGAATCGGTCTTTACCGTTAACGGCTTTGGTTTCGCAGGTCGTGGTCAGAACACCGGTATTGCGTTTATCAGTCTGAAAGACTGGGCCGATCGTAGCGGCGCTGAAAACAAAGTTCCGGCGATTGCGGCGCGTGCAATGGGTGCTTTCAGTCAAATCAAAGACGGTTTGGTGTTTGCGTTCAACCTGCCAGCTATCGTGGAATTGGGTACAGCCAGCGGCTTCGACTTCGAGTTGATTGACCAGGCTAACTTGGGTCACGACAAACTGACTCAGGCGCGTAACCAACTGCTCGGCATGGTCGCGCAACACCCTGACTTGCTGACGCAGGTTCGTCCTAACGGTCTGGAAGATACGCCACAGTTCAAAGTGGAAATCGACCAAGAGAAAGCGTCGGCGCTGGGCGTTTCACTGTCTGACATCAACACCACGCTGGGTGCGTCAATCGGCGGTAGTTACGTCAATGACTTCATCGACCGTGGCCGCGTGAAGAAAGTGTACGTGCAGGCGGAAAACAAATACCGCATGCTGCCATCAGACATTAACAACCTCTATGTTCGTGGTAGTTCAGGTCAGATGGTGCCGTTCTCAGCCTTCTCTAGCATGAAGTGGGAATACGGTTCGCCACGTCTTGAACGCTATAACGGTCTGCCATCGATGGAAATCCTTGGTCAGCCGGCACCGGGCAAGAGTAGTGGTGATGCCATGGCAATGATGGAATCTTTAGCATCGAAGCTGCCAAATGGTATCGGCTTTGACTGGACAGGCCTTTCTTATCAGGAACGTTTGTCAGGGAACCAGGCCCCTGCCCTGTATGCTATCTCGCTGATTGTGGTATTCCTCTGTTTGGCAGCGCTGTATGAAAGCTGGTCGATTCCATTCTCGGTCATGCTGGTTGTTCCGCTGGGCGTAGTCGGTGCGTTGATCGCAGCAACTATGCGTGGTCTGAGCAATGACGTTTACTTCCAGGTAGGCCTGTTGACCACCATCGGGCTGTCGGCGAAGAACGCAATCTTGATTGTGGAATTCGCCAAAGACTTGATGGACAAGGAAGGCAAAGGTCTGGTTGAGTCGACTCTCGAAGCGGTTCGTATGCGTTTGCGTCCGATTCTGATGACATCACTGGCATTTATCCTCGGTGTTATGCCACTGGTTATCAGTAGCGGTGCAGGTTCCGGTTCTCAGAATGCCGTAGGTACTGGCGTAATGGGCGGGATGATCACCGCAACGCTGTTGGCTATCTTCTTTGTTCCGGTCTTCTTCGTGGTGGTACGCCGCCGCTTTGGTAAGAAGAATGAGGATATCGAACATACTCACGCTGTAGAGCAGCAACCAAAACACTAATCCAGTGTGAAGCAAATTGAAAAGGCCGCGAATAGCGGCCTTTTTTTATTTCAAGACTTGAACCCACGCAGCAACTGGCGCATACTATTTGTTATAGTATAACATAACATTTGAGGTTATTATGAAGCCAGGTATCCATCCTGCCTATCGCACCGTGGTATTCCACGACACCAGCGCCGATGAATATTTCAAAGTGGGATCAACCATCAAGACCGATCGCACCATCGAACTGGAAGGCACCACCTTCCCTTACATTACAATTGAAGTCTCTTCTCAATCTCACCCGTACTACACAGGTAAGCAAAAGGACTTCTCCAAAGAAGGCAGCACCGCGCGCTTCAACCAGCGTTTTGGCAGCTTCCTTGGCAAAAAGAAGTAACAGGTTAGGAGTCAGTCATGCAGGTTTTAAGTTCACTTCGCTCTGCGAAAAACCGCCATCCAGACTGTCGCGTGGTGCGTCGCAAGGGCCGAGTTTATGTGATTTGCAAAACCAATCCGCGATTTAAAGCGGTACAAGGTAAGAAGAAAAAACGCTAAAAGGCGACGCTTTGCGCCAACACCTTAATAAAAAAGCCCCGCCGCTTGCCCGGACGGGGCTTTTTCTTTTTTACAGAAATGATGAATCCCTTTCCGCATCAACGGCGGAAAGGGTTAGTGCTTACTTCATGCTGGCGACGATAGTCTCAACATTATGTTTAAAGGCTTTCTCATAGGTGGTCGCCGGGCCTTTCGGACCAGACAACGCCTCTGGATACAGTTCGCCACCGGCCTGAGCCCCGGTCGCTGCAGCAATTTGCTTCACTAAGCGAGGATCAGTTTGGTTCTCGATAAAGTAGGTTTTCACCTTCTCTTCTTTGATCTGCTTAATCAGCGAGGCAACGCCGCTGGCGCTGGCTTCAGCTTCGGTTGAGAAGCCCACCGGCGCCATAAAGGTGACGTGATATTCACGGCCGAAATAGCCGAAAGCATCGTGGCTGGTCAGAACCTTACGCTTCTCTTGCGGGACATTGGCGAATTCGGATTTCGCCCACTCATCGAGCTTTTTCAGCTGTTCGATATAAGCGCCACCCCGTTTGCGGAAATAGTCTGCATCTTCAGGGTCCGCGGCAATCAAGGCGTTCATCACGTTGGTGGCATAAATCACGCCATTCGCCATGCTGTTCCAGGCGTGCGGGTCAGTGATCTCTTTACCATCATCAACCATCTGGCTGGATTTCACGCCTTCGGAGGCGGTCACCACTTTGCCTTTATAACCTGATGCGGAAACCAGACGGTCGATCCACCCTTCCAGACCCAAGCCGCTGACGAACACGACATCTGAGGCATTGATCTCTTTGCTGTCTTGCGGCGAAGGTTCGAAGCTGTGCGGGTCGCCATCCGGGCCAACCAGGCTATTCACTTTCACGTGATCGCCACCAACCTGGTGAACGATATCCCCCAAAATTGAAAAACTGGCCACGGCGGTGACGGTTTTCGCCATAGCCAGTGGGCTCGACAGCAGGGCAGCTACTGCCAGAGCAACAGGTAAACGTTTCATCATTTCTCCTTTCTTGTGGTACTGCTTAACGGCGCGAGGCGGTCAACATGCCGCCGCGCGTTCCAAATAAAACTGAAATAAAGAATATGGCACTGGCGCTAAGCACGATGGCCGGGCCAGCAGGCAGCGAGGCGTAATATGACCACTCAAGGCCAACAATGCTGCTGATCACCCCAATCACCATGGCGCTTAAAATGGTGTGTGGCAGGTCTCGCGCCCAGAAGCGCGCACTCGCCGCAGGCAACATCATCAGGCCGACGGACATCAGCGTGCCGAGGATTTGGAACCCCGCGACCAGATTAACTACCACCAGTGCCAAGAATATCCCGTGGATCGCCGCCAGCCATTTGCCTGCGCTAACGCGCAAGAACAGTGAGTCAAATGACTCAATCACCAGCGCGCGATACACCGCGGCCAGCACTAAGACGGATACGGAGGTGATAATACCGACCATGACGATCGACGGAGAATCAATGGCCAAAATCGAGCCAAACAGCACGTGTAGAAGATCGACACTTGAGCCGCGCAGGGAGACTAGCGTGACGCCCAAGGCGAGCGATCCCAAATAGAAACCGGCAAAGCTGGCATCTTCTTTTAACTGCGTTCGGCGGCTCACCAAGCCTGATAGCATGGCGACGGCCAAACCCGCGATAAAACCGCCGACGCCCATGGCGACCAGCGACATGCCGGAAATCAGATAGCCAATAGCCGCACCGGGCAAAACGGCGTGGGATAAGGCGTCGCCCACCAGACTCATCCGGCGCAGTAACAGAAAAACGCCGAGCGGCGTGGCGCTGATGGAGAGCGCCAAACAGGCAATCAGCGCGCGGCGCATAAAACCAAATTCAATAAAAGGATCGGCAATTAGGTGGAATAACATCATCAAGCAGTAATCCCAGCGGCAAGGGTAAAGGTGTCGTTGGAGACACAGGCGTGGGTCGGATTGGGGAAATGGCTCAGGACGTGATCGGTGGTCCCCCAAATATTACGCTGTGCGCTGAGGTATAAAACGTGCGGAAAATGGCGCGCAACCATGGAAATATCGTGCAGCACGGCAATCACCGTACGCCCTTCCTGGTGCCACTGGGCAATCACCTTCAACAGCAGCTCGGTGGTTTGGCTGTCGATGCCGGTGAAAGGCTCATCGAGCATGATCAGCGGGGCTTGTTGGATCAGCAATCGAGCGAATAAAGTGCGTTGCAGCTGGCCGCCAGACAACTCGCCAACCAGCAAGTGCGCCATGGATGTCATTCCCACGGTTTCCAGAGCCTGTTCCACCCGTTCGCCGGAGCGGCGATTAATTCCGCCAAACAGGCCACTTTGCGGCCAGCAGCCCATCGCCACCAGATCAAACACGCTAATAGGGAATGCGCGATCCAGCTCTGCCTGCTGCGGTAAATAAGCCAAGCGCGGGCGGGAAGCAGGCTTGCCTGCCGCATTAAAAGATAAATTGCCGGAAATGGCGGGCTGAAGTCCCGCCAGCGTTTTGAGAAAGGTAGACTTTCCTGCGCCATTAGCACCGATCACGGCGGTGAGCGAACCTTCGCTAAAATTGCCCTCGATGGGCATCGCGACGGCGCGTCGGTCATAGCCGACTTTAAGTTGTGAGACAGAAATCATGGCAGCGAAATAGCCCAATAGATACCGCCCCACAATAGGGCCAGTAAAATGGCAGCAGCCCCGCAACGGGTCACGGCGGAGAGTGTAAATAATGTCTTGTTCATCGATAAACCTCATGAATGTTACAATATAACATCACATGACGTTCAACTATTCAAGCCGTAAAGTTGTAATCTTTCGTGTCTTGCTAGCCATTAATAAGATTCAAATCTTCACTCTTTTTTTATTTATCTCTGGCTTAATTTTAACGTAAGGAAAAAGTAATTAAATATTAACCATTCATAAAAAACTGAAAAATCATATAGATAACTCTTCCTTGTTAGGCAAGAATTTTGCCATTGCGTGGGCAAATCTCGCCAAAACGTGCGATAATAGAGGAAGACTATTTCACGTGGGGAACGAGGTGAAAAAATTAATCCCTTATGAAATCGATGGGAACAAAGTTTCAACCGAGTATTTGCAAAAGATTATTGAACTCAATCTCTCACAAATAGAAACAGATTTAGTTGGGGATTTGAGTTATTACTCCGAAAATTCTCAATATACGCCTGACACTTTGAAGATTATCTCTATCACAGTTATCGGTAATGATCAGTATTCGATGAGTTATGGATTCAAATGGACTATCTTCAACGCCTGCCTTGACATTAACGCAGATGAGTTCACCACTGAGCGCGTGTCATTTAAAGTTAAAGGCCACGGGCTTGAATTTGATATTATTGATACTGAACGTTCGACTTCCGCTGAAGAACTGTAATTTTAAGTAATGCACTGGTGCATAATTGCCAAAATGAATTATATTTAAATCGTAATGTTTTGAATAAATCTTATCCCCAACATTTATTGAAGAAAGTGTTTATTATTGCTAAATCTCATCTATATTTTAGGTTTAGTTCATAGAGTTCTGTTGTAAGTGATGTACCCGGAAACCACCAAGTTTTGTTGTTTACTCACAGAGTGTTGTCAACACCGAATAAGCCATTACGGAGGGGATGATATGGATGAGTACTCGCCTAAGCGACACGATATAGCGCAGCTGCGGTTCCTGAATGAAAGTCTGTACGATGAAGGGATAGCTACGCTGGGGGATAGCCACCACGGTTGGGTCAACGACCCTACTTCCGCGGTAAACCTGCAACTTAATGAACTGATCGAGCACATCGCTTCGTTTGTGATGAGTTTTAAAATAAAATACCCGGATGATACCCCTCTGACCGATTTGGTTGAGGAGTACCTGGACGATACCTACACCCTCTTCAGTAATTACGGAATAAACGATTCTGACTTACGTCAATGGCAAAAGACCAAAAAACGATTATTCAGAATGTTCTCAGGTGAGTATGTCTGTACCCTGATGAAAACTTAAGTAATACTTTAACCAACACCAGCAGTAATTTAGATAAATAATGAAAAGGTCATGATGAACAAAATCGACTATTTGATGCGTTTGAGAAAATGCACCACTATTGACACTCTTGAACGCGTTATTGAGAAAAATAAGTACGAGCTTTCCGACGACGAACTGGAGTTGTTTTACTCTGCGGCCGACCATCGCCTGGCAGAATTAACAATGAATAAGCTTTACGACAAAGTTCCTGTCGCCGTCTGGAAATTCGTCCGGTAACGTTTCCATACATGACTTCATAGGGCCGTATTTAACCGCGGCCCTATGGTTATTATTCAGACAAAACATTCACTTCCTTTATCAGTTCCAATTATTGAAACTCTTTATTCCCTTTCTTAATCCTTTCTAAAAAAGCCTGTAATAGAAACTGAAAACACTGTTCTGTTTGCGCCGAACGCAAAGGGGCGGGTTTTCGCATCATCGCCACGGTTCGGCTTAAGGTCGGTTGCTGTAAATGGACCACCTTTAATTCTTCATCATTCAGCGTTGCGGTATATAACTCAGGCAAAATAGCCAGTGCCAGCCGCGATCGGACTAACCCATAGAGGGTTTCCTGAAAATCCACCCGGTAATTGATACTCAGGTTCAATTTATGGCTTTCCACCAGCGACGCCACCAATCGGCTGACATTGCCTTTTAGAAAAAGCGCTATCGGTCTTTTGGCCAACTGCCGCCACGGAAGATTGTGCGTTTCTGCTAATAGATCATCCTTGCGCATCACCACCACAAAAGGGTCTTCCAGCAGGGGATAGACCGTCAGGCTGTCCGGCACCGTGCTGTCAGTGGCACCGATACCAAAGTCCAGAGAACCGTTTTCAAGTTCCACCAGCAGGGCGTCATTGGTCAAATCGTGAAACTCAACGCGCATGGCCGGAAAATGTTCGGAAAGCAACTGCGGAACGGCGGGAAAGAGAAGCGTACTGACGGAAGGGACCAGCCCAATTCTCAACGTGCCGTCACCGCCCTGCTCCATAATCTGCTGCATATCGTCAAACGCGCTGTGAGCGGCGTTCAGCAAACGCTGGGCATGGGGCAAAATGGCAATGCCTTCCTCGGTGAGCGTCACCGCCTGCGCGGTTCGGTTTACCAGCTTCCCGCCTAAAACTGACTCAATTTGGCGCAGCGCGCTGCTCAACGCCGGCTGGCTGATAGCCAAGCGATTGGCTGTTTCGGTAAAACTGCGCAGCTGGGCCAGCGTGACAAAATATTGTATCTGTTTGAGGGATAAAGCAGGCAATCGACGCCAGGGTTCAGACATAGTTTCCCGTGTTCCAGTCAAAAGAAAGTAAACGTTTGCTCAGCATAACCCCATCTTATAACCCGATAAAATAAATCATCTGTCCAAAGCTCTTCACGCTGCCTACATTAGCGCAATGACTTGCCGATATTGGATACTCCTATGACTGTTTCTTCTCCCGCGATCGCCCTGCGCCAGCGCGCCGTACAAGCCGCTTTAGGCAAAATTCCCTTCGACCGCTTACTGCGCAATGCGCGCGTCATCGACATGGTGACAGGAGAGATCCGCGACGCCGACGTCGGGCTAGTCGGCCATATGATCGCCAGCGTGCACCCCTGCGGCGAGTTTTTGCAGACAGAAAATGTCGATGACCTTGCCGGAGCGCTGCTCTCTCCCGGTTTTATCGACACCCACGTGCATATAGAAAGCTCCCACCTGCCGCCGGAGCGTTACGCCGAGATCGTAGTCGCTCAAGGCACTACCACGGTTTTCTGGGATCCGCATGAATTAGCCAACGTGCTCGGCGTAGACGGCGTGCGTTATGCTGTTGAATCCAGCCGTGACCTGCCTTTGCGGGTGATTTGCGCCGCGCCGTCTAGCGTGCCTTCTACTCCGGGTCTGGAAATGTCCGGGGCCGATTTCAAAGGGCGTGAAATGCAAACCATGCTGAGCTGGCCGGAAGTCGCGGGCGTGGCGGAAGTGATGGATATGCACGGCGTGCTCAACGCCAGCGAGCGCATGATTGAAATCCTCGAAGCTGGCCTGAGCAGCGGTAAACTGATTGAAGGGCACGCGCGCGGCTTGAAAGGTGCCGGGCTGCAAGCCTACCTCGCCGCCGGGATCACTTCTGACCATGAGTTGACCTCCGCCGAAGACGCGCTGGAGAAACTGCGGGCTGGCCTGACGCTGCAAATTCGCGGCTCGCACCCATATCTACTGCCAGAAATCGTCGCGGCACTGAAAACCCTGCCGCACCTCTCTTCGCAAATCACCCTCTGCACGGATGACGTCCCGCCCGATTTCCTGTTGGAAAAAGGCGGCCTGATCGCCCTGATTAAACTACTGATATCCCACGGCTTGCCTGCTGAAGACGTGCTGCGCATGGCGACTTTCAACGCGGCGATCCGCATGCAGCGTGCTGATTTAGGGCTGATTGCCGCCGGACGCACGGCGGATATGATTGTGTTCGACTCGCTGGAGTCGCTCAATCCTTTAGCCGTTTACGTGAGCGGGCAGAAAGTGGCGCAAGACGGCAAGCTGCTGTTCAGTCCGAAAAAAGCCACCGGCGTGACGCCGCCGCGCGACACCATGCATATCTCCAGTCTGTCGGCAGGCGACTTTGTGCTGCGCATTCCCGGTCTGAAAAATGGCAAAGCTCGCCTGAGAAACATCAAAGGCGCGCGCTTCACCCAGTGGAGCGAAGTGGTGGTTAACGTGCGCGACGGCGAGGTGCAGATCCCTGACGGCTTCAGCCTGATTTGGGTCAAGCATCGCCATGGCCGCCATCACGCCGCGCCGCGCATGGCGCTGCTGGAAGGCTGGGGTGAACTGCGCGGGGCCATTGCCACCTCCTACTCCCACGACTCGCATAATCTGGTGGTGCTGGGCCGAAATCCTGCGGATATGGTGCTGGCAGCTAATCAGCTGATAGCTAGCGGCGGCGGCATGGCGCTGAGCCAAAATGAACAGCTGCTGGCCCACGTGGCGATGCCAATCGCCGGGATGCTTTCTGATTTACCGGCCGACGAGCTGGCGGCGCAGTTCAAAAACCTGCGAGATCTGAGTTCCAAAGTCGCCGACTGGGAGCCGCCTTATCGCGTTTTCAAAGCCATCGAAGGCACCTGTTTGGCCTGCAACGCCGGTCCCCATCTGACTGATTTAGGTCTGACCGATGGCGGGTTAAGAGAAATAGTCGACCCGATCCTCGAAATGTGGGAAGACGAGATTTAGCCGTACTGCAACACAGTGATAGCAACCGCAACATCATAAAAAACATAAAGTTTCAGGGGATTTCCAACATGAGTGACAGTTCTGTTAAACAGGCCGCTGCGCCAGCCGGAGAAAGCTGGTTACAGCGTCGTTTTAAACTACAGCAGCGCGGCACCCGAGCTAAAACTGAGTGTCTGGCGGGCATTACTGGCTTCTTAGCCGCCGCCTATTTATTGATTGTCATCCCAAGCCTGCTGGCCGCAGGCGGCATCGATAAAGGCGCGGCCACCACCGGCGTCATTATCGTTTTTGTATTGGGAAGCTTGCTGATGGCGTTCTATGCCAACCTGCCGTTTATGGTCGGGCCGGGCATCGGCGGTTCAGTGTTAGTCGGCATTACGCTGGCCGGGGACGGCATCAGCTGGCCCATCGCGCTGGGCATCGCCTGCTGGTCGGGCATCGTGTTTTTCGTAATGACGGTGCTGGGTCTGCGCGAAGTGGTTACTCGCTCCGTTCCGCAATCCATCAAGCTTGGCTTAACGGCGTCGATTGGTATTTTTGTGGCTTTATTGGGTTTCCGCAATGCCGGTTTGGTGGCCGCGACGGTGAAAACCAACGCTTTAGCCTTGGGTGACTTCACCGCGCCGGGCGCCATTATCGCCCTGCTCGGCCTGTTGGTAGCAGTCGCTCTTCAGGCGCGAAAAATCCCCGGCGCGCTGCTGTGGGCCATTCTTTTCGCTACGCTGATTGGCATTCCTTTTGGCGTCACCCACCTGCCGCAGCAGTGGTTCTCCCTGCCGCACTCCGTCGGGCCGCTGCTGGGTAAAGTCGATTTGATGGGCGCGATTAATATCGCCTTCCTGCCCTTCCTGTTTATCTTCTTCGCGTCTGAGTTTTTCTCCACCATGGGTACCACGCTGGCCGTTGGCGGCGAGGCCGGGTTGCTCGACGAGCAAGGCAACATGCCTAACATTAATCGTCCATTCGTGGTTGACTCTATTGCGGCGGCACTCGGGCCCATTGTCGGCATCCCTGCTGCAACGGCGCTGATTGAATCCTCAGCCGCCGCCGAAGCTGGAGGCAAAACTGGCCTGACGGCGCTGACCGCGGCCTTGATGTTCCTGCTGATGCTGCTGTTTACGCCGATTGCGCTGATGATCCCCAAAGAGGCGACGGCACCGGCATTAATTCTGATTGGTTTGAACATGTTCAGCGGGCTGCGCAAAGTCGATTTGGGCAACTTTACTGATGGCCTGCCAGTTCTGATGATGGTGATGATCACCCTGATTTCAAACAGCTTCGGCACGGGGATCGCCGGTGGCCTGCTGTTCTATGTGATCATCAAAGTCGTGGCCGGGAAAGCCCGTGAAGTGCCGATTGGCCTGTATATTTTGGCTGTCCCTTTGGCGTACTACTTCGCGACCTTAGTCCACCACTGACGGCGGCAGGGATCCCTCATCAGGGCACGTTCATCGTGCCCTTTTTTATGCCTATAAAAAGCATAAAAACCAAAATACTGTTGTAGAAATTCAACATATCGCCCTAAGATGAAACACCATATATAGCTATTAATAGATATATGGAATACTACATATTTGATTATTTACCACATGGATAGGTGAAAAACATGACACGCAACGATAAACAATCCTCGAAAACCGTCGCACGCCTCGCATCAGAAACGCTTAACAACCCCAAGGCAACTGATCTAGAAAAAAGCCTCGCGGGTTCGGTGCTTTCACAGGCCAGCTCTAAAAACCAAACCGGTGCCGAGATGGAAGCTATCGCATCCAAAGCCTTAAAAAGCGCCTCCTCAAGCGAGGTCGCCAAAACGCTGGCCGGCTCAGTGATTGCTCAAGCCAATAAAGCACGCTAAGACCTAAAGCTGGGCTGAGCCCCAGCTTTTTTTGCACGACAAATCCCGCCAATAACTCAGCGATAAGTGAATAAAGTTAGGGAATCAATACTAAGTAGGGAGTGAGCGAAAAACGCGGAAGGCCTGAAATGGTGGAGGCCCTGCCAGCTACATCCCGGCACACACGACACCTGCCATGGCTGCTTCCTTCCGGACCTGACCGAGTTAACAAGTTAGTGTTGCGGGAGAACCAACAGGGCCTCCATTGTCGTTGTTGGCTTCGCGACTCATTGCTGAATAATCGAAGCGGTGGGCATTATCAGTGATGGCCGTGGCAATTGCAAGTTAACCGCCGACGACCGTTGTTTTCTTATACAACCACGCCTGATACCTCGTTTATCCAGCAGCAGTTTGCGGCATAATGGCAATGCAACCCACAAGGAGCCAACCATGTCGGAGACAGATAACTTTCGCCATCGCGTCCTACAGATCATCGCCGCCATCCCCTACGGCCAAGTGACAACTTATGGCAATGTCGCCCAGTTGGCCGGGTCGCCGCGCGCTGCGAGACAGGTCGGCGGCGTGCTGCGCAAATTGCCCGAGGGCAGCACCCTGCCTTGGCACCGGGTGATTAATCGCCACGGCGAAATTTCCCAGCAAGGGGAGGATTTTAAGCGCCAGCGTCAGGCCCTGCTCGAAGAAGGCATTATGTTCGAAGGCGGGCAGATTGATCTGGAAAAATATGGCTGGAAATGGTGAATCCTGGTCATAAAAAAACACCGCCTGGGCGGTGTTTTTCTTTTGCTCGACTGACTCGGTATTAATTAACTATTAATACATTGGCTGAGTCGGGGCTGGAGCACCTGGCGCACCTGGAGGAGTTTCAAGACCCGGTTGGTTAGGGTTGCTTTCTGGCCCTAATCCGGTTGGCTTGGTCGTCACAGGCACTGAGGCTACTGGGACTAACTGCAAGTCAGCTTTGGTACCCTGACCGCGGTTAACCACTTCTTTGATGCTATCCGTAATGAAGGCCAAATGACCATTCACCGTCACCGCCGCACTCAAGATAACGCGTGCGTTTGGCGGGACATCCTGCGGATTGTAAGGCAGGATAAAGGTAAATGGAGCCTGTTTCCCACCAGTGCGTGCCACTTTCTGCGCGATAACGCGTGAAGGCGCATCAGCCAGAGAAGCATCAGACATAGTTACCGTCAACACAGCATCAGGTGGCAAGGCCACGCGCTGTGAGATGTTAACCGTACCCGACACGTTTGGCCCGGTGATAGCTGGCCCGGACGGACTCGCCGACGTATTGGCGGGTGCTTCCTGTGCTGGTGCTGGGTGCGATGCACAACCGGCCAGTGTGAGAGACAGCGCGGTTCCACCTACAATCTGCCAAAGTTTCATTGATCGTTCTCCTTTTTATTATTCGCTTGTCGACAAGCTCAAATAAACGCCGACTATGAGTAGTGGCTTTAACCACCTTGCGCATTAATCATGGCACAAAAAACTGACCTTTTCCTGTCGCTGACCAAAATCAGCTTCTGAGCCATGCTTTTATCCACTATTATGAATGAGATACCCCATCGTTCCTGATGCTGCACATTGATTTATCAGAGTTTTCCGAGGCGGCAAAAGGCTAACTTTCATGAGGCCACCTATGAGTCAGGCACTAAAAAAATTACTGGATCTGCTAGATCTGGAAAAAATCGAAGAAGGGTTGTTTCGTGGCCAAAGTGAAGATCTTGGCTTGCGTCAGGTCTTTGGCGGGCAGGTAGTTGGGCAGGCTCTCTACGCTGCCAAGCAAACCGTGCCTAGCGACCGTGGTATTCACTCTTTCCACAGCTATTTTTTACGCCCCGGCGACAGCAGCAAGCCGATTATTTATGACGTCGAAATCCTGCGCGACGGCAACAGCTTCAGCGCCCGCCGCGTAAAAGCCGTCCAGCACGGTAAGCCGATCTTCTATATGACCGCCTCATTCCAGAGCCATGAAGAGGGCTTCGAGCATCAGAACACCATGCCGGACGTGCCGCCGCCGGAGTCCTTAATCTCCGAATCGGATATCGCCAAGAGCCTTGCTCACCTGATCCCTGAGAAAGTGCGCGACAAGTTTATCGGCCAGAAACCGATCGAAATGCGCCCGGTGAAGTTCCACAATCCGCTAAAAGGCAGTAAAGAAGAGCCACACCGCGCGGTATGGTTTAAAGCCAACGGCGAGATGCCGGATGACCTGCGCGTGCATCAGTATCTGCTGGGTTATGCCTCGGACTTCAACTTCCTGCCCACGGCTCTTCAGCCGCACGGCGTCGGCTTCCTTGAGCCGGGCATGCAAGTGGCCACCATTGACCACTCCATGTGGTTCCACCGTCCGTTCAAGCTGGACGATTGGCTGCTGTATGCCGTTGAGAGCTCTTCGGCATCGGGCGCGCGCGGCTTTGTGCGCGGGCAGTTCTACACTCGCGAAGGCGTGCTGATTGCCACTACCGTGCAAGAGGGTGTGATTCGCCAGCGCGAAATCCCTTAAGTCGGGTTGAAACTGCATCGAAAATACATAAAAAAGGGGCGATATCTCTATCGCCCCTTTTTGCTTTCATCATTATCCGTTAAGTCTTTATCAGCACGCCGGATAGGTTGTTGTGTTTGCTTTTTATTATGTTTCTGTCGAACAGAATTTAGCGCACTACTTTCTTTGAAATCAGACGCTTAACCAATTATTGGTTGTAAGCGTTTTCGCCGTGGCTGTTTACGTCCAGACCTTCGCGCTCTTGTTCTTCAGGAACGCGCAGGCCAACCAGCACGTCTGCCACTTTGTAAGCAATGAAGGCAACCACGCCAGACCAAATCAGGGTCACGCCCACGCTCAGCAGCTGGATCCACACTTGGTGACCCATGGTCACGCCTTCTGCATAACCCACGCCGCCCAGAGAGCTGGATGAGAACACGCCAGTCAGGATACAGCCAACAATGCCGCACACGCCGTGAACGCCAAACACGTCACAGGTGTCATCAACCTTGAGCCAATGTTTCAGCGTAACCACGCCCCACAGGCCAGCAACGCCGCCTACCAGACCGATAATCAATGCACCGCCAACGCCTACGGTACCGCACGCCGGGGTGATAGCGACCAGACCCGCGATAGCACCGGAACTTGCGCCCAGCAGTGAAGGTTTGCCGCGCACCATCCACTCAACCAGCGTCCAAGACAGGATTGCACCCGCGGTCGCCATAACAGTGTTGAGGAAGGCCAAGGCTGCGATAGAGCTTGCTGCGCTGGCAGAACCGGCGTTGAAGCCGAACCAGCCAACATACAGAATTGATGCGCCAGTGAAGACCATTGGCAGGTTGTGCGGTTTGAAGGCTTCTTTGCCGAAACCAGCACGTTTGCCCACCATGTATGCGCCCACCAAGCCAGCAACCGCGGCGTTGATGTGAACAACTGTACCGCCCGCGAAGTCCAGCGCGCCGTCAGCCGCCAAGAAACCGCCCGCCCAAACCATGTGTGCGATTGGCAGGTAAGAGAAAGTCAGCCAAATCACGGTGAAAATCAGTACCGCGGAGAAGCGAACGCGCTCTGCCAGTCCGCCAACCACCAGCGCCACGGTAATACAGGCGAAGGAACATTGGAACGCAACGTGAATCAGCTGTGAGAAGGTGCCGGTAACAGAGTCAAGACCGATGCCTTTCAGCATAGCGTTGCTGAAGCCACCAAACACGGCGTTACCTTCGCTGAACGCGACGCTGTAGCCATAAAGCATCCACAGTACGCAAACCAGCGCGAAGGTCACGATGACCTGAGTCAGCATAGACAAGACGTTTTTGGAACGCAGCAAGCCGCCGTAAAACAGCGCCACGCCCGGAACCGTCATGAACAGTACCAGCGCGGTACAGATCATCATGAAGGCGTTATCTGCGCCGTTAGCCACCGCAGGTGCAGCAGCCATGGCAATCGATGGCAACAGGGCAGTTGCACCGAGCCCCATCATCGCGAGAAGTTTTTTCATTGTTAACCCACCCCGTTTCTCAAAGACTGCAAATTGTGATTTAAAGTAATAAGGCTGAAATTACAGTGCTGCTTCGTCGGTTTCGCCGGTACGGATGCGAATAACGCGTTGCAGTTCAGCAACAAAAATTTTGCCATCGCCGATCTTACCGGTGTAGGCCGCTTTGCTAATCACGTCGATCACTTCATCAAGCTGATCGTCGGCGATCGCAATATCGATTTTTACTTTTGGCAGGAAGTTAACGCTGTACTCCGCGCCGCGATATAACTCTGCGTGTCCTTTCTGGCGGCCAAACCCTTTGACTTCCGTCACGGTCAGGCCCTGAATTCCTACAGCTGACAGTGCTTCACGCACGTCTTCCAACTTAAAAGGTTTGATCACCACAGTAACCAGCTTCATGTTGCCACTCCTCGAATTAAGAGCCTGCCGCGAGAGGACTCTCGCCGATACGCAATGGATAAAGCAAAGGCTGTGCCAGAGTTGTTTAAGAGCTGAGATCTGGCGTTTTGTGGCTTAAAGGCGGGATTTCGGAATAGTCGCAGCAGGTGCGAGGCTCAAAATGGTGCAAATAGCCCAGCCCATCGCGCACTGTTTAAGTGCGCGACGCTATTTTTCAGTGCAAGGGAAATTTGACCTAAAGAAAGGCTGCATGAAGTTGGTGCAACGCTAAAGGGCAAGGCTTGGGAAACAGGAGAGAAAAGAAGCGCGGTGACCGGAGGGCGTCAGGTCACCGCGAGAGGCTTAGCCGTTTTCAGCGACTGGCTGCTCGTGTTGCGAAGAGGCGAGCTCCTCGCCCACCAGCTGCAACTGATACATTTGATAATAACGGCCTTTTTCGGCTAACAGCTGGAGATGGTTACCCTGCTCTACCGCCTGCCCACGATGCAGCACCAGAATGTTATCGGCATCGACAATGGTGGAAAGACGGTGGGCGATGACTACCAGCGTGGTCTGCTGGCGAATAGCCCGCAGCGCGCGCTGAATCGCCTGTTCTGTGCCGGAGTCGATGTTGGCGGTTGCCTCGTCAAGGATCAAAATTTCTGGCGCTTGCACCAGAACGCGCGCCATGGCCAGCAACTGCTTCTGCCCGACCGACAGATTATTCCCCTGCTCGCCGAGACGGGTGTTGATGCCATCCGGCATTGCGCGGATCAGCGGCGCGAGTTGCACCACTTCAAGTGCGTGCCACACCTGTTCTTCATCAATGTCACGGCCCAAAGTAACGTTGGCAAAAACCGACTCCGCCAGTACTACGGGGTCCTGTTGCACCATGGCGATGCCTTTACGCAGGCTGGTATGGGAAAGCTCGGACAGCGGGCGGCCGTCCACGCGGATCTCCCCCTGATTCACCGGGTAGTAGCCCATCAGCAGGTTGGCTAAGGTGCTTTTACCACTACCGGTGTGGCCAACCAGCGCCGCAAAGCCGCGCGACGGCACCTGCAGGGAGATATTCTCCAGCACCCATTTGTCCGGGCGATAGGCGAAGCTGACATTACGAATATCAATCTCGCCGCTGCACAGCGGCTTGTCATCGCTGCCGTACTGCTGCTGGGTGCGATCCATCAAATCAAAAATGCGCTCCCCGGCCACCACGGCTTGCTGGTAGATAGACTGCTGCGAGGTCAGCGCAATTAACGGCTCGTTTAAACGCCCGAGGTAGTTAATGAAGGCGTAAAGCACGCCGACGCCAATCGTCCCTTCGGCGCTGAAGCCGAATAACAGCAGCAGGCCGCAGAGGATCAGCGAGGCAAACAGGCTCAACAGCGGGCGCAGCAGAAAGCCTTCCAGCCGCAGCGTCTGCATGCGCGCCGCGTAGTGGGACTGGCTGGCATTGGTCAAACGCTGCCCGAAACGCTTCTGCTGGCGGAACTGTTGAATAACGCCCATGCCGTTAATGACTTCGTTAAAACCGTCATTAATATCAGCCAGATAGCTGCGAACGCGTCTCACCACCGGCGTACTGTACACCTGATAGATAGCCATCACGATAAACACTGCCGGGAAGATGCAGGCAGAGATGGTCGCCAGCCGCCAGTCGAGGCTAAACATGGCAATCAGCATGGCGCCAATCAGCGCCACGCTGCGCAGCACGGTGGATACCACGGTGACGTACAGGTCGCGGATCACCTCGGTGTCGTTGGTGACGCGGGAGATCAACTGCCCTACCGGCTGGGTGTCGAAAGCGCTGAGAGGCTGGCGCAGCGCGGCGTCCATCACGTCGGTGCGCAGCTTCTGTACCACGCCCACCGCGGCGCGGTTGAACAGCAGCGCCTGATAGTAATGCAGGCCGGCGGCGAGGAATTGCAGCACGATAAAGCTTATCGCCAGCAGGCTGACCATGCCCAGCGGCAACTGGCCCTTCGCCACATAGTTATCAATAAAGTAGCTGATGAGGATCGGCCCGAGCACTTCGGCGCCCGCCGCCACCCACAGCATCAACACGGCTATCGACAGGGGTTTGCTGTAAGGCTTGCCGTAGCTCAATAGCCTTTTGAGCGTCGGCCAGCTTTTCTGAATTTTAATCATGTTTTATGTCAACCAAACTCGGGGGTTGTTGATCCACAGGAAGCTGATCCACTGGAAGGTCATCCGCCGGAACATCGTCCAGCGCAGCCTCTAACTGCTGATAGCGATACATATCGCGATACCAGCCGGGCCTTGAGGAGAGCTGCTCGTGGTTGCCGCGTTCGGCCACGGTGCCATTGCTGAACACCAGAATTTCGCTGGCATCCACCAGCGCTGACAGGCGATGGGCGCTGATGATCACCGTGCGGTCGCTGCCCCAGGTCCGCAAGTTATGCAGAATTTGGTGCTCGGTGCGACCATCGACGGCGGAAAGCGCATCGTCCAAAATCAGGATTTCAGCCTGAAGCAGCAAGGCGCGGGCAATGGAAATACGCTGCTTCTGGCCACCGGAGAGCATCACGCCGCGCTCGCCGACTTCCGTTTCGTAGCCCTGCGGCAGGCGCAGGATATCTTCATGGACGCTGGCTAACCGCGCGGCCTCTTCAATCTCCTGCTGGGTGGCATCAGGGCGGCCGAGCGCGATGTTCTGCGCGACGGTATCGGAGAATAAGAATGGCGTCTGGCTGACCACCGCCATGCGCCCGCGCCAGTCGTCCAGCTGGATTTCTGGCAGTGGCAGGCCGTGGAACTGAATGTCACCCTGCGTGATGTCGAACTGGCGCTGAATCAAAGCCAGCAAGGTGCTTTTGCCTGAACCCGTCGGGCCGCAGAGGCCCAGCATCTGGCCCGGCTTGAGCACAAAGTCCACGGCGTGCAGCGCAGGCTGGCTGTTCTCTGGATAGTGGAAATCATCAATCTTCACCTCCAGCGTGCCACGCCCGGCAGGCAGAGGCGTTTTGCCATCCACCACGCTCGGCGCTTCCTGTAACAGGCTGCGAATACGGCTATAGGCGGCACTTCCGCGCTCAACGATGTTGAACATCCACGCCAGCGCCAGCATGGGCCAAATCATCAGGCCAAGGTACATCACGAAACTGGTGAGCTGGCCGAGCGTCAGGTGGTCATTGACCACCATCCAGCTGCCGCCGCCAATCGCCAGCATGTTAGCCATGCCGATGGCGACATAGATCGTCGGGTCAAAACGGGCATCCACGCGCGCGACGTGCATGTTCTTCACGCCGGTATCTGCGGCGACATCGGCAAACTGCGAAGACTGGTGATTCTCAAGGCCGAAGGCTTTGATCATGCGAATACTGGTCAGGCTCTCTTGCGCCTGATCGTTGAGGGAAGAGAACGCGGCCTGCGCGGTTTTAAACCGCTGATGCAACTGGTCGCCGTAGCGTTTGATCACAATCGCCATAATAGGCATCGGCACCAGCGACAGCAGCGTCAGCTCCCAGCTGATTTGCGTCGCCATGACGATCAACACCGCCAGCCCCATCACCAGCGAGTCCACCAGCGTCAGCACCCCTTCACCGGCGGCAAACACCACGCGGTCGACGTCATTGGTGGCGCGAGCGATCAGGTCACCGGTGCGATGGCGCAGATAAAACGCCGGATGCTGACGACTCAGCTGTTTGAAGAAATTCTGCCGTAGCTCCACCGCCAGCTGATAAGAGGCACCGAACAGCAGCACGCGCCAGACGTAGCGCAGCAGGTAAACCAAAATAGCAGTGCCCAGCATCAGACCCAACCAGGCGAATAACACGCCGGAAGTCATCTGTTTAGAGGTCACGCCATCAATAACAATACCGACCAATTTCGGCGGCAGCAGTTGCAAAATAGCGATAATGATCAGCAATGCAACGGCCCCGAGGTAACGTCGCCATTCGCGGCGGAAATACCAACCCAGTTGAGCAAACAGTCTCACGCAGATTTATCCATATTCTTAAGATTTTTATTATCAAGCAGCGGCAAGAATACCATCCTTAACATGCCAGACAGATGAAACTTTTTTCGAGCTGGCCTTCACGGCTTGCCAGTTCAAGAGCTGGTTACAGCGGCAGCTCGGTGGTGGATTTAATCCGCTCCATCGCGAAACTCGAGGTCACGTCGATCAATCCCGGCACACCGTTTACCAGACGTTTGTAAAAGCTGTCGTAGCTTTTCATGTCGGCCACCTGCACTTGCAGCAAATAGTCGTACTCCCCCGCCATGCGATAAAAGCCCAACACTTCGGGTAATGCTGCCACTTGACCGACAAAATGTTGGTACCAATCGCTGCTGTGGTGCTGAGTTTTTATCAGCACGAAGGCCGTGAGATCCAGCCCCAGCTTCTCGTTATCCAGCAACGCCACCCGGCCACGAATAATGCCCTCATCCTCGAGGCGCTTCAGACGCTTCCAACAAGGCGTGGTGGTCAGGTTCACCGCCTCAGCCAACACATTGATGGACTGGGTGCAGTCCTGTTGCAGCATCGACAGCAGCTTGCGGTCAATTTTATCTACCAAGTCGCCTCCTGAGAGAAAATCATTCTCTTTAGGTCTTCATTTATGGGCTAAAGAGTAACTTATTTCTCTGCACAATGCGTTAATCTAAGCGCAATCAACATCTCTTTGCCGACGGACTTCATCATGACTAATGCTTGGGTAAACCACGCCATAAAAGAAATCGACGCCGACTTCCAGCGCTCAGCCGATACCCACTTAATGCGCCTGAGCCTCAGCGATTTCCCCGGCATCGCGCTCTATCTGAAAGATGAAAGCACCCATCCGTCGGGCAGCCTGAAGCACCGTCTGGCCCGCTCGCTGTTCCTTTACGGGCTGTGCAACGGCTGGATCCGCGAAAATACGCCGATCATTGAAGCCTCTTCAGGCAGTACCG
This sequence comes from Ewingella sp. AOP8-B2-18, assembly GCF_052376015.1. NCBI lineage: Bacteria > Pseudomonadati > Pseudomonadota > Gammaproteobacteria > Enterobacterales > Yersiniaceae > Ewingella > Ewingella sp. AOP8-B2-18. Next base: position 126,564 of record NZ_JBQSVB010000007.1, on the reverse strand, counting down.
CCATTTCCGAAGCCTATTTTGCACGTTTACTCGGCCTACCCTTTATCGCAGTTATGCCATCCTGCACCGCGCCGCGTAAAATTCAGCAAATTGAGTTCTACGGCGGGCGCTGTCACTTCGTAGAAAATTCCAGCCAGATCTACGCTGCCTCCGAGCAGCTGGCGCGCGAAATGAACGGTCACTATATGGATCAATTCACCTATGCCGAGCGAGCCACCGACTGGCGCGGCAACAACAATATTGCCGACAGCATCTTCCGCCAGATGTCGCTGGAACCTAACCCGGTGCCGCGTTATCTGGTGATGAGCGCCGGGACCGGCGGCACCTCGGCCACGCTCGGCCGCTATATTCGCTATCAGGGCTACGACACCGAACTGGTGGTAGTTGACCCGGAAAACTCAGTTTTCTACGACTATTACCAGCAGCGCGACCCGAGCGTCACCGCGCAGTGCAGCAGTAAGATTGAAGGCATTGGCCGACCGCGTGCCGAGCCGTCTTTCATTCCGAGCGTTATCGACAGCATGATGCGCGTGCCCGACGCCGCCAGCGTGGCGACCGTGCAATGGCTGGAAGTGGTGCTGGGTCGCAAAGTCGGCGGTTCAACCGGCACCAACGTCTGGGGCGCGCTGCAATTGGCGAAACAGATGCGCGAGAAAGGCGAAACCGGCTCCATCGTCACCCTGCTGTGCGACAGCGGCGAGCGCTACCTGAATACCTATTTCGATCCGGAATGGGTGGCGGCGAATATCGGCGATATCAGCCACTACAGCGCGCAGCTGGCGGGCATCCGCTAAGACTGCTCAAAAGTGAAAAGGCGACCTGAGGTCGCCTTTTTTGCATCAATGTTTTGTGGATCAAAGTTCTGTGTATCAGGCTATTAACGCTCTTCCAATGGATAGCTGCGGAAGCTCCACAACCCCATGGTTTTCAGCGCATCGCGGTAAATCCCCTGCTTATCGCCCTGAGAAACGCTTTGCATCTCAGCCAGCGGCTTGTCGATGGCGGCCACCGAAACATACTTAATGTCACGCGGGCCGGTTTCCCAACTGGCGATGGTGAACAGAGCCTGCGAGCGGCGCACGTGGCTGCCAGAGCTGACAATCACGGCATTCTTGATGCGGTGTTTAGCCAAGGCGTAACGGCTGAACAGCGCGTTTTCCACCGTCGAGCGAGCGAAGTTGTCCTGATAGATGCGTTTACTGTCCACGCCCTTCTCCACCAGCCACTGCGCCATCAGTTTACCTTCGGTTTGATGGTTCTGCGGCACGCCGCCGGTGACCACGATCATCGCGTCAGGCAGCTGTTTAGCCAGCTCCAGCGTTTTCTCCAGACGCTGAATCAGGATTTTATTCATCGAGCCATCTGGGTCCAGCGCGTAGCCCAGCGTCACAATCGCCGTCGGCCCGGTGAAGGATTTGGCTTCGTCAGCAGGCAGATGGTCGCGCAGCGGCATGGTGGTGACGTGGTCAATTACCGCGAACACTTTCTTCAGTTGGTCCACGCGACCCGGATTCAGCTGCTGCAATGCGGCGAGCTGGGCGTCGGTTCCGGCAGTGTCACCTTTGAAACGATCCCAAGCCGCGATGTAGCTGTGGGCGTCAACGTCGTCCGGCGCGATCTCCAGAATCTGTTTGTACAGCTCAAGGGCTTTATCCACGTTGTTATTGTAGATGTACGCGCTGGCGGTGCTGAACAGCAGATCGGCACGGTAAGGCTCTAACTTACTGGCCTGTTGCAGCCTGTCGGCGACAATTTCCATATTGGTTGGCAGCTTGCCAGTAAAGCCAGCGTCGGACACGCGCGCCGGAGATTTAAACGCCGTCAGCGCATCTTGAATCAGAAAATCAACGGTTTGGCGTTCGGAAATATATTGTTGATAATCAGCCTGTGGCTGAACGGTATCGATGGCCCTGGCGGACACGTTGGCAGAAATCAAAAAAGCTAAAGCAAGAGCAACGCGGGTTACTCGTGGAGTAGTGATCATTATTTTATCCTTAAAAGGTTAACTACCTGTCTGGACTATAAATAAAAGCGAAAATAAGAAAAAGACGCGTGGCGGAGAATGGGCGAACTATATGAAAGTCATATGACAGTTTTGTGACACATGCCCGTTAGACAGAAAAAAGCCGGGACAGATAGCCCGGCTGGCTGAAATAACCTTAATATTCGGGGGAATAGGTGAGGTGTGGTGAATGCAGCCAATGTTGTAAAAAGTGGGACACCGCCTGATGTTGGCAATGTCCAATAACTTGTAAGTGTGGAGCCTGCTGTTTGAGGACCGGCAGGGCGTTGCCCATTACCAGCCCCATACCCACGCTTTCCAGCATTTCGCGGTCATTCATGGCGTCGCCGAAGGCCATGCACTCGGCCATTTCGATATCCAATTGCTGGGTGAGAAACGCCAAGGCGCTCCCTTTATTGCTCCCAGCTGGCATGATGTCCAGACAGTCCGCCGCCGAAAAGCATAAATCAATGCGTCCGCCAAAGTGGCTTTCCAACTGTGGCACCAGTTGCAGCAGGACGTCGTGCGGTGCGCAGAAGCAGACTTTGCTGTTGCCGCTGATAGGCAGTTCGGCAAAGTTGCACAGCTGATAGCGGAATCCGCTGAACTCATGGGGGATCAGCAACTTAGGGTCGTCGAGGTCGGTAAACCAACCTTCATCACGGAAAACGTGGCGACTGGCCGGGGTATCCCATTGGGTTCTCAGCAGTTCTTCGGCGCAGTCGTCGGGTAAATCACTGGCGTAAAGGCGATCGCCGTGCAGATTGTGGATGCGCGTGCCGTTGCCGGTAATGAGATAACCCTCCAGGCCGAGATTCGCCAGAATGTCTTTCATCTCAAGGTAGTGACGCCCGGTTGCAAAAGTCAGCGTCATGGGCTTCTCAGCCAGCTGAGCCAGCGTGGCCAGTGTCTTTTCACCTAAACGGTGATCAGGCATTAACAGCGTGCCGTCCATATCAAATGCAGCCAAACGAAACATAACACCTCGCGATTATCCCACCGGGCAGGATGAACAATTTCAGCCGCCTTGGTGTGGAAAGTAAGCAAACTGAGTATGCAACTCGATTTGCGGAAGTAATAGTGAACATTTTAAAAATAGTGTTCCTGATTTAGCTCACACTCCGTGAATTTGCTCCATGTCTCCCGCCAGCCGCTGAGTTATGCTCAAGCCACGAGTTTCTCTCAGAGGGGAGTAGGTGTGGCATGCGTTTGCAAAATCGTCTTAATCAGTTTCAACGGCTGTATGCCAGCGTGGGCAGTCAGCCCGCCACGGTGAATGTCGGCGAGCTGGCGGAAATCTTCTGCTGTAGCGAACGCCACACCCGCACTTTGCTATCGCAATTTCAGCACGCAGGCTGGATAAACTGGCATTCGCAAGCCGGTCGTGGCAAACGCGCCGAGCTACACTGCCTGTATACGCCAGAAAGTTTACGGGGAAATTACTTACAGCAGTTGCTGAAAAACGGTGAACACTCGGCGGCGCTGCAATTTAGCGAAGTCGACCCGAATCATTTAAACGCCCTGCTCGCTCCCCACCTTGGCGGCCAGTGGCAGGCCGACGCGCCGACCCTGCGTATCCCCTACTATCGCAGCATGCAGCCACTGGACCCGCAAACCCTGACCGGCCGCGCCGAGCAGCACTTGGCGCATACTTTGCACGCCGGGCTAACTCGCTTCACCACCGGGGATCCGCTGCCCCAGCCTGATTTGGCGCACCATTGGCAAATCAGTAATAACGGCAAAACCTGGTATTTCTTCCTGCGCAGCCAGCTTTATTGGCACAACGGCGAGCCGATCCGTGCCGAGCAGCTGCGCCAGCAGTTGGAGCGACTGCGCCTTTCGCCACGCAGCAGGCACGCCTTCGCCGCCGTAGCGGAGATAAAACTGCCCCACGCGCTCTGCCTGCAATTTGACCTCGAGGTGCCGGACTACTGGCTGGCGCACCGTCTGGCTGATCTTAGCTGTTTGCTGTCTCACCCCGACGATGCCTTCTGCGGCGCGGGGCCTTTCCGTTTAGCCAGCTTTGCCGCCGAGCTGGTGCGCCTCGAGCAGCATGCCTACTACCACTTGCAGCGCCCTTTCCTTGCCGCCATTGAGTTCTGGATAACCCCGCAGCTGTTCGCGCAGCGGGATAATGTCAGTTGCCAGCACCCGGTGCGTATCATGCTGGGGGAGCAGGATGAACTGGCGGATGTCAAACCGGTCAAACGCAGCACCAGCCTGGGTTTTTGCTACATCGCCGCCAATCTGCGTCGGCAGCATTTAACCTCTGAACAGGCGCAAAAGGTGGTGATGATTATCCAGCGCTCTGGCCTGCTCAATAATCTGCCTATTGACCATGACTTGGTGAAGCCGAGCAGTGAGATGCTGCCGGAATGGCCGATCCCCGAGCATCATGCCGATGACGTCATCTTACCGAAAACCCTGAGATTGCTGTTCCACCCGCCGGTCGAGTTGGAGTTTGTCGCGCAGGCGCTGCAAGAGGCACTGCGCGCCGAGAACTGTGAGTTAGAAATCGTTTATCATCAGGGCCGCGTGTGGGATGACGAAAGTGGTATCAATGAGGCCGATATTCTTTTGGGCGACCGTCTGATCGGCGAAGCGCCGGAGGCCACTTTAGAGAACTGGCTGCGTCAGGATATGTTGTGGTCGGGTATTCTGAGTGATGAAGAGTTGGAGCAGCAGGCGCAGCGCCTTAAGACTATTCAACAACTCCCTCTGGCCGACATTCGCGCTGAAGAACTTCGCGACCATTTTTACCATTTGATGAAGCGCGGCACTATTACGCCGCTGTTCAACTATCAATATCAGGTCAGCGCGCCGCCGCGGGTCAACGGCGTACAGCTCACCGCGTGGGGATGGTTCGATTTTTGTCAGGCGTGGATCCCCCCGCCGCTCTCGTGACAGTCTATGATTGATGCTGTTCAGCGATCCCAAAGAAAAGTAACATGAGCCTCATAGAATTTGCCGAAATCGGTGGCAATTGATTCAAGTACAAATGGATAAAAACATGAAAAGAGCAGTAGTGGTTTTCAGCGGCGGTCAGGATTCAACCACCTGTCTGATTCAGGCTTTGACGCAATATGACGAAGTACATTGCATTACCTTCGATTATGGTCAACGACATCGCGCTGAGATCGACATTGCTCAGAAGCTGTCTGTAGAACTGGGCGCCAAAGCTCACAAAGTTTTGGACGTGGGTTTACTTAACGAGCTGGCAGTGAGCAGCCTGACCCGTGACAACATTCCGGTGCCGGCGCTGGGCGAAACTGAGGAAAACGGCTTACCGAGCACTTTCGTGCCGGGCCGCAATATTCTGTTCCTCACTCTGGCGGCTATTTATGCTTATCAAGTTCAGGCTGAAGCCGTCATAACGGGCGTCTGTGAAACCGACTTCTCCGGCTACCCGGATTGCCGCGACGAATTCGTCAAAGCGCTGAAACACGCTGTTTGCTTGGGCATCGCGCGCGATATCCGTTTCGACACGCCGCTGATGTGGCTGAACAAAGCTGAGACATGGGCCCTGGCCGATTATTACCAACAGCTGGATTTGATTCGCCATCACACCCTGACGTGCTACAACGGCATCGCGGGTGATGGCTGTGGCGAATGCGCCGCCTGTAACCTGCGCGCCAATGGCCTGCAGCAGTATCAGCAAGACAAAGTCGGCGTTATGGCTAGCCTGAAGCAGAAAACCGGGCTGAAATAATCCGCTCTCTTGGCCGGGCTAACTCTTTAGCCCGGTCGTTCACGCCTTCCTCAGCCTCCTCGCGCCTCTTCCTCTTTCAGCTCTAACTCGCGCAATCTTTCCAACAACTCGCCTTCCAGCGTCAGCGCCTTCTGGGTGCGTAGATCAATGCACACAAAGGTCAGCGTGGCGTCAGCGACGATATCGCCATCGTGGGTGACTACTTGCTCCAGCACGCCGCTGCGGGTATTCAGCTGCTGCAGGCTGCTGTCGATACGCAACACGTTGCCCAGCGTGGCGGGTTTGCGGTAGTTAATGTTGATGTTTACCACGATGAACGCGATGTTATTCTCGCTCATCCATTTAAATCCGCTTTTGTTATCCAGCCACTCCCAACGTGCTGTTTCTAGAAATTCCAGATAACGGGCATTGTTAACGTGCTGATAAACATCAATATGAAAACCACGAACGGTAATAAATGTATGCATAATTGCTTTCCGGCTCCTGCAAAATAGTCATTAAATCCTGACAACTGGTCAGATGTCTTTTGAGATTAGCAGAAGAAAACGGCACTAACCGTGAACAGGTCAGCGCCGCGACTTTCGTCACAATTTCAATCGGTCCTTGTTGCGCTCAAACAGCGCGGCACCAATCCCCGGGACTTCCTGTAGCTGTTCGATTTCCGTGAACTGTCCCAAGTCATCACGGTAGTTAACGATAGCCTGCCCCTTCTTAACGCCAACGCCATTCATCACGCGGGCGAAGTCCTCTGCGGAAGCCGTGTTGATGCTCACCGTGGTGTCGTCAGTGGTCGTGGCCTTCTCCTGCTTAGCCTTAGAAGCTTCAACCTTGCTGGTCGGGGCTTGAGTGGCCGTAGATGCCGTCGTAGCAACCTTACTGGTGGCCGCGGGGGCTGCCTGTAACATAACCGGCAGAGTGGAAAGGCCAAGCGCTAAGGCCAGTGACAGTGATGTAATACCCAATTTTTTCATGCTGTATCCTCCATGTGTTTTCAGCACGGACAGAGTGCAGCAAGTTTATTCGGGCAACAATTGGCAGATTCAAAATGTGGAAAAGGCCGCGAAAGCGGCCTTTGTTTGTTGCAACACGTTGCATAACGCTGCGAGGTTTACTGGAGTTGTGCGCCAGAACCCAGCTTAATTTTTGCTTCCTGACGCAGGTTCGACAGCAGAGCGTCGAAGGTCACGTTAGAAGAAGATTGCTGCAACTCTTGCTCGAAGCGAGCGATTTCATTGTCAGGCAGCTTACCAGCGTTGACCGCCGTCAGCTCAACCAGCACGCTATTGCCCTGATCATCCTGAGACAAACCGTAAACCGGCTGGTCTTTTTGCGGATGAGGCAGCGCATAGACATTCTGCTCGAAAGCCGAAGGCTGTTGTGAACGCTGAACCTTCTGCACGTCGCCGAAACTCAGGCCAGCAGCTTTGAGAGCTTCATCGCCTTTGCCTGCTTTCAGAGCCGTCAGCAGCTTCTCACCGTCCAAACGTGCCTGATCTTCAGCTTTCTGGCGTTTCACCATAGTCACAACCTGCTCTTTCACTTCAGCAAAAGGTTTAACGCCTTCCGCCTTGTGAGCATCAACACGTACCACGAAGGCGCGATCGCCATCCACGGTGATGATGTCAGAGTTGCTGCCCGGCGTACCGTCTTGACCAATCAGGCCGCCATCAAAGATTGCCTGAATGACAGGTTTGAAGTTGATGGCCGCAGGAATAGATTGCTGAGTGAACCAGTCGGTGTGAGTCGCCTTAACGCCAGCCACCTCTTCAGCAGAAGCCAAAGATTCGTTGTCGTTGTTCGCGGCTTCGCTAACTTTCTGCTGCAACGCGTAGTAAGCGTCAGTCGCTTTATCTTGTTTCAGCTTATCAACAATGCTGTCACGAACCTGAGCCAAAGGCTTGATTTGCTCTGGTTTAATATCTTCCAGACGCAGAATGAAGAACCCGCTGTCAGACTTAATCACGCCGGATACCTGACCTTTGGTGGTCAGATTGGCACTTTTAAACTCTGGTAGCGTGGTTTCAGGCTCAACCCAATCCATCAAACCACCCTGCTTACCGCTCAAGGTATCGATAGACTTGGTTTTTGCCAGCTCGGCAAAATCAGCGCCTTTTTTCAGTTCAGCGGCAACCGCATCGGCGTCAGCTTGGTTTTTCAACACGATAACGCTGTAACGACGGCGCTCCGGCTGACCAAACTCGCTTTTATGCTGGTCGTAGTAAGCCGTGATATCTGCATCGCTTACTGTCGTTTTTCCTTGCAAAGCAGCAGCATCCATTTCGATGTAGCTCACTTTGACTGCTTCAGGAGAAACGAAGTTGTTTTTGTTCTGGTCGTAGAAAGCCTGCGCTTCGCTGTCGCTAACCTGCTGCTTGGCCGCAAGGGCTGCGGTGTCCAGCGTTGCAGTGCGAACATCACGCTCTTGCAGCAGCAAGTCTGACATGGCGCTGGTTTCAGACGGCAAAACGAAGTCTGAAGTACCAAATGCCTGTGCTAACTGCTGGCTAACCAATTGCTGTTTCATCAATTTGGCGAAGTTGTCCGCGCTGTAACCCATACCCTGGATACTTTGCAGATACTTGGCATTGTCGAAACGGCCGTCAGTTTGGAATTGTGGGGTCGCCAGAATCGCGTCTTTGATCTGCTGATCGCTAACGGTGATGCCTAGCTTCTTGGAATACTGATCCAGCAAAGTGACGTCAATCAGGTTATTCAGGGACTCTTGACGCAGTTGTTGCATATAACCTTCGCTGCCAGCCAGCGCAGAGAATTGCTCTCCAAGCTGTTGTTGCAGTCGGCTACGCTGGTTTTGCACAGCTTCTTCCAACTGAGCACGTCCGATCTCCTGACCATTCACTTTCGCTGCATAGTCGCCTGAACCGCCGATCAGGTAGTTGCCCACCCCTGTCAAAATAAAGGACAGAATAATCAGGGCCAGAATGATTTTGAGCACGACGTGATTGGCGGCCGCGCGTAAATTGTCCATCATAGTGAGGCAACACTCCGCTGTAATAAAAAAAGCGCATCGAATTCGATGCGCCTTGTATCTTACCTTACCAGCCCGGTGACGTCAGGTTATTGTTTAACAACCAGACCTGAGAGTAAAAGCACCATGCTCGCTTTTGTCACGCAGGTTTGACGCCTGACCTGCAGGTAATTAACCGTTAACGGCGTCTTTCAACGCTTTACCAGCACGGAAACCAGGCACTTTTGCCGCAGCAATGCTGATTTCTTTACCAGTCTGTGGGTTACGGCCGGTACGCGCAGAACGCTCACGTACAGAGAACGTACCAAAACCAACCAGTGCAACTTCTTCCCCTGATTTCAGAGTTTCAGTTACCGATCCCAGTACTGCATCTAATACACGTCCAGCAGCCGCTTTAGAAATATCAGCACCGGCGGCAATTTTGTCGATCAATTGTGACTTATTCACTCTATTCATCCCCTCTTGAAATACTATCGTCACGTCGCATTTTCCCTGCGAATATGACAGCGAAGCTTTTATATCAAGCTTGTCAGGGCTATGCAAGCAACCGAAACCAGTCTTAAACGCGCTGACAACTGACTAACTTAACGACACAAAAAAAGGCTGGCAAGTGGGATTTCACCTGCCAGCCTGAGTTTTATTGAACTGTGATGGTCGAGATCACTATTTTGCCGCTACCGGAAGTGCGCCGAACGCTGGATTTTGCAGAGCAAGATTCAAAACGTCGTCAATACGCTTAACCGGATGGATCTCCAAATCACCTAAAACGTTGGCTGGGATCTCTTCCAGGTCACGTTTGTTGTCATCAGGGATCAGCACTACTTTGATACCGCCGCGGTGAGCAGCTAACAGCTTCTCTTTCAGGCCGCCGATTGGCAGAACCTGACCACGTAAAGTTATTTCGCCAGTCATAGCAACATCGGCGCGAACCGGGTTACCTGTCAGGCAAGATACTAATGCGGTACACATCGCAATACCGGCACTCGGGCCATCTTTCGGCGTCGCACCTTCTGGTACGTGAACGTGAATATCACGTTTTTCGTAGAAGTCAGCGTTGATGCCCAGCTTGTCCGCACGAGCGCGGACCACGGTCAGCGCGGCCTGAATCGACTCTTGCATCACTTCGCCGAGTGAACCGGTGTAGGTCAACTTACCTTTACCCGGTACGCAGGCCGTTTCGATGGTCAGCAGCTCGCCGCCCACTTCGGTCCACGCCAGGCCAGTCACCTGACCTACGCGGTTTTCGGTATCTGCACGGCCGTAATCCACTTTCTGCACGCCAAGGAAATCTTTCAGGTTATCGCCGTTGATTTCGATGTGCTTCAGAGTCTTATCCAGCAGCAGCTGTTTAACCGCTTTGCGACACAGCTTGGACAATTCGCGTTCCAGACTACGCACGCCGGCTTCGCGGGTGTAGAAACGGATAATGCCAATGATCGCGCTGTCATCCACTGTCAGCTCGGTTTTCTTCAGGGCGTTACGCTCAATTTGCTTCGGCAGCAGGTGCTGTTTGGCGATGTTCAGCTTTTCATCTTCGGTATAGCCGGAAAGACGAATCACTTCCATACGGTCCAACAGCGGAGCTGGAATGTTCATTGAGTTGGAGGTCGCCACGAACATCACGTCTGACAGGTCATAATCGACTTCCAGATAGTGATCGTTAAAGGCCACGTTCTGTTCTGGATCAAGCACTTCCAGCAGAGCTGACGACGGATCGCCACGCATGTCGGAAGACATTTTGTCAATCTCATCGAGCAGGAACAGTGGGTTTTTAACGCCAACTTTCGCCATCTTCTGGATCAATTTACCCGGCATAGAACCGATGTAAGTACGACGGTGGCCGCGGATTTCGGCTTCGTCACGCACGCCGCCCAGCGCCATACGCACATACTCACGGCCCGTTGCACGCGCAATGGACTGACCCAGAGAGGTTTTACCCACGCCCGGAGGCCCAACCAGACAGAGGATTGGCCCTTTGATTTTGCTGACACGCGTTTGCACCGCAAGATATTCAAGGATACGGTCTTTGACACGTTCGAGGCCAAAATGGTCGGTATCCAGAACTTCCTGGGCTTTACGCAGGTCTTTTTTCACTTTACTGCGTGAATTCCACGGCACCTGAAGCATCCAGTCGATGTAGCCGCGAACCACGGTCGCTTCGGCGGACATCGGGGACATCATTTTCAGTTTTTGCAGCTCAGCTTCGGTTTTTTCACGCGCTTCTTTCGGCATTTTCGCCGCTTCGATTTTGCGTTTCAGCGCCTCGTGCTCATCAGGTGCATCATCCATCTCACCCAATTCTTTCTGAATGGCTTTCATTTGCTCATTCAGATAGTACTCACGCTGGCTCTTTTCCATCTGCTTTTTGACACGATTACGGATGCGTTTCTCAACTTGTAACAAGTCGATTTCCGATTCCATCATCGCCATCAGATATTCCAGACGCTCAGTGATATCAAACATTTCCAGAACGGACTGTTTGTCACTAAGTTTCAACGGCATATGCGCGGCGATGGTGTCAGCCAGACGGGCTGCATCTTCAATGCTGTTAAGCGAAGTCAGCACTTCCGGCGGAATTTTTTTATTCAGTTTGATATAGCCTTCAAACTGATTAATGGCCGTGCGCACCAGAACTTCCTGTTCGCGCTCGTCCACAGCCGGAGATTCGAGATATTCAGCCTGTGCCGCGAAATGCTCCCCGTTGTCAGACAACGTGGTGATGCGCGCACGCTGTAACCCTTCAACCAGCACCTTCACGGTGCCGTCGGGCAGTTTCAGCATCTGTAATATGGAGGCAACGGTGCCTACAGAAAAGAGATCATTAACGCCCGGCTCATCAGTAGAGGCTTCTTTCTGTGCCACCAGCATGATTTTTTTGTCGTGATCCATCGCGGCTTCAAGGCACCGAATCGATTTTTCCCTGCCAACAAACAACGGGATCACCATGTGCGGATAAACCACCACATCGCGCAAAGGCAATACGGGGATTTCAATGCGTTCGGAACGCTCAGGGTTCATAGAGCTCTCTCTTAGTTTAGCTTCCGCCAGGTTAAGGAAATCTCGTGAAACACGAGTCAGACGGGTTTCAGCAAGTCGTTATTGGAGTATATGGGGATGAATATCTGACATTCAACGACAAGAATGCGAGTAAAAAAAAATGGGGGACAAAATCCCCCATTTATTAACTAACCCACTGGAACAGCTGGTGAATTATTCGCCAGATGCTTGCTGTGCCTCGGGTTTGCCATAAATCATCAACGGCTCGGATTGACCCGCGATGACGGATTCATCGATTACCACTTTGTCGACGCTGTCGAGGGATGGCAAGTCGTACATAGTGTCCAAAAGTGCCCCTTCAACGATAGAGCGCAGGCCACGAGCACCGGTTTTACGGATCATCGCTTTCTTAGCAATCGCCACCAGTGCTTCGTCGCGGAACTCTAGCTCGACACCTTCCAGATTGAACAATGCCTGATACTGCTTAGTCAGGGCATTTTTCGGCTCTTTCAGGATCTGAATCAGCGCGTCTTCGCTCAACTCGCTCAGCGTAGCCACTACGGGTAAACGACCGATGAACTCAGGGATCAGACCAAATTTGATCAAATCTTCTGGTTCAGCCTGAGCCAGCAATTGGCCTTCAGTGGCTTTCTCAGCTTTACCTTTGATCTCTGCACCAAAACCGATACCTGTACCGGTGTTAATGCGTTGACCAATCACTTTATCTAAGCCAGCAAAAGCACCGCCACAGATGAACAGAATTTTTGAGGTATCAACCTGCAAGAACTCTTGTTGCGGATGCTTACGACCGCCCTGAGGAGGCACAGCAGCAACCGTACCTTCAATCAGTTTCAACAGCGCCTGCTGAACACCTTCACCTGAAACATCACGGGTGATAGATGGGTTGTCAGACTTGCGGGAAATCTTGTCGATTTCATCGATATACACGATACCGCGTTGCGCTTTCTGTACGTCGTAATCACATTTCTGTAGCAGTTTCTGGATAATGTTTTCAACGTCTTCACCCACGTAACCGGCTTCAGTCAAGGTGGTGGCATCCGCCATGGTGAAAGGAACGTCGAGGAAACGAGCCAGAGTCTCAGCCAACAGCGTTTTACCGCTACCTGTTGGACCGATCAGCAAAATGTTGCTCTTGCCCAGTTCAATACCGTTGTTGGTATCACCGTTACGCAAGCGCTTGTAGTGGTTATAAACCGCAACGGCCAGAACCTTTTTCGCAGGCTCTTGCCCGATGACATAATCATCGAGGTGTTGGCGGATTTCATGTGGCGTTGGCAGTGCGCTGCGTTCGCGATGCGGAGCAACTTCTTTAATCTCTTCGCGAATAATGTCATTGCACAGATCGACACATTCATCGCAGATATACACTGACGGCCCGGCAATCAGCTTGCGAACTTCATGCTGGCTTTTGCCGCAAAAAGAGCAGTACAGCAGCTTTCCTGAACCGTCTTTGCGCTTATCTGTCATCAGTAAACCTCTTCTTTAATATCTGTTTCGCAGGGTGACTGCGGCACGACTATTTTAAACTGCTGCCATATCGTTGACCAATGTCAGTTCCGTCAAAGACGAATTGACGCGTAATTGCAGCAACCAACACTGCGCATACGCGCCACAGCATGACTTAACTATAGACCATCAGTCCGGCAGAAATAAGTCGTCAGACGCGATGGGTAAATACGGAGTCAACTAAACCGTACTCTACAGATTCTTCAGCAGACAAGAAACGGTCGCGCTCAGTGTCACGCTCTATTTCTTCAAGAGTTTTGCCCGTATGTTTCGCCATCAGCTCATTCATACGACCTTTTACTTTCAGGATCTCTTTAGCATGGATTTCGATATCCGTTGCTTGTCCCTGATAGCCACCCAGCGGCTGGTGAATCATTACGCGTGAGTTTGGTAAGCAGAAACGCTTGCCTTTCGCACCCGCGGTCAACAGGAATGCGCCCATTGAACAGGCCTGGCCCATACAAATGGTGCTCACATCCGGTTTAATAAATTGCATGGTGTCGTAGATAGACATCCCTGCAGTGATCACGCCGCCCGGAGAGTTAATGTACAGAAAAATGTCTTTCTCTGAACTTTCTGCTTCCAAGAACAGCATCTGAGCCACAATCAGGTTAGCCATATGGTCTTCAACCTGGCCCGTAAGGAAAATAATACGTTCCTTCAGCAGACGGGAGTAGATGTCGTAAGAACGCTCACCCCGTGAAGTCTGCTCAACAACCATGGGTACCAGAGCCATGTTCGGTGCAAATTGATCTCGTTCACCACTGTATGACATAACCGTCTCCTAATAGAATTCTCTTTTGGCGCTAGTTAAAACCGATTCTACTTGAGATAGGCATTGATGACTACGCTCAAGCGGCCAAGTCGCCGTTATCACGGCTGACGGTTGTTATCAGTCTGAATTTAGCAGCAAAGCTACCTGGTTTGTATTTAACAATTGGGGGAACGAACACCCCTTTTCAAGCCCGCTGGGAGATTTCTTTCTCTGGCTCCGCATTTTTCATTGATTGGCTTAACAATAGCAGAGCCTGTTAAAGCGGCCTCCACTACCCACTTGCTGGCCTACTCTCTTTGCTTACGTTGATAAATATAGTGCAAAAACAACAGCAAAAAAGAAAAATGTCATCTGTAGAGCATAAAAAAGCCCGCAGTAAAAACCGCGGGCTTTTATGTCGAGCCGTTAACCACTGGGGAAACGGCTCAGTCACCGGCAAATTAATTATGCAGGTTGAGTCTGGTTCATCAGCTCGGTAAAGGTAGTGGCTTTTTCAGTCACTTTAGCTTTTGACAACAGAGTTTCGACCGCTTGTTCTTCCAGCGCAACGTTACGCATGTTGTTCATCAGCTCTTTGTTTTTGCTATAGAACTCAACAACTTCAGATGGATCTTCGTAAGCAGAAGCCATTTCTTCGATCAGCGCTTTAACGCGATCTTCGTCAGCTTTAAGTTCGTGCTGGCTGATCACTTCACCCAACAGCAAACCAACAACTACGCGACGTTTAGCTTGCTCTTCGAACAACTCACGCGGCAATTCCAGCGCTTGTTTTTCGTTGCCGCCGAAACGTTGTGCAGCCTGACGACGCAGAACGTCAACTTCACCGTCGATCAGTGCAGCTGGAACGTCGATTTCGTTAGCGTTAACCAGACCGTCGATTGCCTGAGTTTTGATGCGGTTACGAACAGCACCTTTCAGCTCGCGTTCCATGTTTTTACGCACTTCAGCACGCAGGCCTTCAACAGAACCATCAGCCACGCCGAAACGTTTGATGAACTCTGGAGTCAGTTCTGGCAGCTCACGCTCTTCAACTTTCTTCAGGGTGATCGCGAACTTAGCCGCTTTACCTTTCAGGTTTTCAGCGTGGTAATCTTCTGGGAAGTTTACGTCGATGACGAATTCTTCACCTGCCTTGTGACCAACCAGACCTTCTTCGAAGCCTGGGATCATGCGGCCCTGGCCCATAGCCAGTACGAAATCAGAGGCTTTGCCGCCTTCGAAATCTTCACCGTCGATAGAACCTGAGAAATCAACAGTTACGCGGTCTTCAGCAGTAACGGCAGCGTCAGTTTCTTTCCAGTCAGCTTGTTGCTTGCGCAGCGTTTCCAGCATGGTGTCAACATCAGCGTCGTTAACTTCAACAACTGGCTTCTCAACTTCGATGTTTTCCAGATCTTTCAGCTCAACTTCTGGGTACACTTCGAATTCAACGCTGTAGTTGAAGTCTTCGCCCAGTTTGTACTCACCCGGAATATAGTTAGGTGCGCCGGCTGGATTGATTTTCTCTTTGATGATCGCGTCAACGAAGTTGCGCTGCATCAGATCACCCAGAACGTCCTGACGAACGGAAGCACCGTAACGCTGCTCGATGATGTGTTTTGGTACTTTGCCTTTACGGAAGCCGTCAATACGTACTTTTTTCGATACGTTGACCAGTTCGCTGCTCACTGCTTTTTCAATGCTGTCAGCAGGAACAGTAATAGTTACACGGCGCCCAAGGCCTTGAGTGGTTTCAACAGAAACTTGCATCTTGTTACCTCAAAAAAATTACAGTGCTCGGTCAACTCCAGAAGTCGTTCTCAAGATGAGAAGCGTGGAAAAGAACGAACTTACCTTGAAAACGACTTCTAAGAACCGGGACAGTCCTGATTAAGAACGTAGCCCTGTATTCGAAAGCGTCCCGAAACCATTCCGGAAAAATAAGACGCGACATTATAGCGGCGCATAGACGGCGAGTCGAGGACGGTAATCTACTGCGTGGGAGGAAAACTCGCATTGCGGTCGATCCCTCGGAAAACGTAGTCGATGCAAAGGCTTAAACAACCCTGTCGCCTGCCAGCCACTTATTCTTCTCGTTTAAAACAGAAACGGCCCGCAGGCCGTTTCAGAATTTGCCCCTACTAATACCGCATCTTGTGGAGAAAGTTCCAGTGATACCGTACCCTAGAAGGGAATTTTATGATTTTTGGGAGCAAGATCCTTCGCGATTAGGCTAAGGTTCCGGCACCTCGACAAGCAGGCGAAGCTAATACTGTATCCTGTAAGCCTTCCCACTCTTTTTGCGTATAAGTGTGTAATGCCAAGGCATGAACACTCCCCGCAAGCTCCTCTGAAAGTACGCCATAAATCGCTCTGTGACGTGAAAGGAAGCGCTCACCGACAAATTTATCGGACACCACTACTACTTTGAAATGGCTTTCTGAACCGGCTGGGACATTGTGACGATAACTCTCATCAGTTACTTCCAGAAACGCAGGTTCAAACGCTGCAACTAATTTTGCTTCTATTTGCTCGCGAATCATAGCAATCTCCTTACGCCGTTAGCAGGGAACTGCATCCTTACTTGACCATCTGTCACACTATTAAGGATAGGCGGCTTTGCGATTTATTAGTATGTTACAGAAACAAAATTTCTGCTGCGATTGATAAAAAAGGCAATCGGTTTGTCTTACCTAATGGTATTTAGCCATTAATCTGCATTTTAGGCGAAACCATTAGATATCAATAAGTCAGTTTGCTTTAAATTTAATCAAATGTCGCTTTTACCACCAGTCAGGGCTTACACCCAAAAATGGCGATGTTATGATGTAACCACTATCAGTAATCGATCCCATTTTACATCTGGAATCAGATGCATTAATTGAGAACCTAACATGTTGAAAAAAATCATTTTCCCTATATTAGCATTGTTCATGCTTGCAGGTTGCGCTACCAGCACCAACACCTTAAATATTTCGCCAAAAATCACTCTGCCAACGCAGGATCCTACCCTTCAGGGCATCACTATCAGCATTAATGGTGCTGACCAACGTCAGGATCAGGCGCTGGCTAAAGTGAACCGTGACGGCCAGTTGGTTTCCCTGACCCCATCTCGTGACCTGCGCTTCCTGCTGCAAGAGTCTCTGGAAAAGCAAATGACCGCGCGCGGTTACATGATTGGTGCAGACGGCGCCGTTGATCTGCAAGTGGTGGTGAACAAACTGTTTGCTGACGTGCAAGAAGGCAACCTGCGCTACAACATCACCACCAAGGCTGATATCTCCATCATCGCTACGGCGAAAAATGGTAATAAACAGGTTAAAAACTACCGTTCTACTTACAATGTGCAGGGTGCGCTTACTGCGACCAACGACAAAATCACCAATGCGGTTAACAGCACGCTGGGCGATGTCATCAACGACATGGCTCAAGACACCAGCATCAGTGACTTCATCAAAGCCAACGCCCGTTAATCTCAACCGGCTAAGCTGACTGACTCTTCTGCCCGGCACTGTCGGGCAGAATTGTTTTTACCATTATTTCCCGCCTTCATTTATCATTCCCCAGCGCCTCTACTCTATCGGTCTGCGGGAACACATTTTAATGGTAAGCCAGTACTTCAAAATCTTCACACAGCGCAATACGCTGATATTACTGCTGCTCGGGTTTGCATCCGGCTTACCTCTGGCATTGACCTCGGGCACGCTGCAAGCCTGGATGACCGTCGAGAATGTCGATTTAAAAACCATTGGGATTTTCTCTCTGGTCGGCCAGGCCTACGTTTTCAAGTTCCTCTGGTCCCCGATGATGGACCGCTACACCCCCTCTTTCTTCGGCCGCCGTCGTGGATGGTTAATCCTCACCCAGCTGCTGTTGGTGGCCTCGATTTTCGCTATGGGCTATCTCGATCCGGCGAAAGAGCTGTTCTGGCTGGCTGCGTTGGCAGTACTGATCGCCTTTGCTTCCGCCTCGCAAGATATTGTTTTTGATGCCTATAAGACGGATCTTCTGCCCGCCGCCGAGCGTGGCAGTGGTGCGGCCGTGTCGGTATTGGGCTATCGATTGGCGATGCTGGTTTCTGGCGGGTTGGCGCTGTGGATAGCCGATCGCTACCTCGGCTGGCAACACATGTACTGGTTGATGGCGGGCCTGATGCTGATTGGCGTGGTGGCCACCATTATGGCGCCGGAGCCTGATGTCTCTGAGCCAGCACCTCGTACCATAGAAATTGCAGTCGTAGCCCCTCTCAAAGACTTTTTCAGCCGCAACAACGCCTGGCTGATTCTGCTGCTGATTGTGATGTACAAGATGGGCGACGCGTTCGCGGGGAGCCTGAGTACTACTTTCCTGATTCGCGGCGTGGGGTTTGACGCCGGGGAAGTGGGCTTGGTGAACAAAACCCTTGGTCTGTTAGCGACGATTATTGGCGCGCTGTATGGCGGCATGGTGATGCAGCGCCTCAGCCTGTTCCGCGCGTTAATGATTTTCGGCATTTTGCAGGCCGTTTCCAACGCGGGATACTGGATTTTGGCGGTCACGGATAAGCACATCTACTCTATGGGCGCGGCGATCTTCTTCGAAAATCTGTGCGGAGGAATGGGCACCGCCGCGTTCGTCGCGCTGTTAATGACGCTATGCAATAAGTCGTTCTCCGCCACCCAGTTTGCGCTGCTCTCGGCGTTGTCCGCCGTTGGTCGGGTGTACGTCGGGCCAATCGCCGGTTGGTTTGTCGAAGCACATGGCTGGCCGCTGTTCTATCTCTTCTCCATCGCCGCCGCCGTGCCGGGGTTGCTACTGCTGGCTATCTGCCGCCAAACCCTTGAACACACGCAAAACACCGACGAGTTCTTACCACGCACTCTATTCGCCAGCCATTACCGACTGGCGCTGCGCATCTTAATGGTAGGTTGCTTACTGTTAGCGGCATGGCTGGTGCTATTGATCACCAACTCGCTGGAGTGGACCACCTTCACCTCTCTGCCGCAGAAACTGATCGAAGCCGGGGCTGTGATTTGCCTGTTCGGCATCGCGCTCGGCAGCATTCTCGACTTTGTGGCTCTGCGCCGCCTGCGTCGAGTTTAAGACAGTTCGCCCTTGTCCCTTAAGTCGAATTCTGGCCTGATATATCGGTGTAAATCATGGGTATATCAGGGCTGGCGGGGCGATTCAAGGGCATTGGCGAGGCCAAAACCAAGCTCAAATTAAGTAACATTTCCCTGCGCTGAGATAAACTTCATTCAATAAAATATAATTAATAAGTTACAGCATCTTTCAAATACACTTTTTTTTTACCTGCTTTTTATTTTTAAATTCACCGTATTTATACATTGCGTTAACATTAATTAAACCTACCAAGAACATTACACTTCGCATTAAATATTAAGCATTACTGCTATACCTTGTTTTTACTCACCATAGTGAAAGAACCCCACGCAACATATTGTTGACATTGAGAAATTGTCACTCTCCGTGACATGTGTGACTTCGTTAACATAAAGTGGCAGTGGCCCGCTGACACTTCCTTAAGCGTGTTTACAGTACTGCAACCTTCCCGTAAAATGCCCGCACACATGGAGCGACAATAGAGCCCTGATTTATTGAGGTCGTTAGATGAGACTTAAGAAATACAATAAAAGTATTGGGATGTTGTCCTTATTTGCATCTGCTTTAATGTTAAGTGGTTGCAATACGGCATTGATGGATCCCAAAGGAGCAATTGGACTCGAGCAGAGAACGCTGATACTGACCGCAATCGGATTAATGCTGATCGTGGTTATACCAGTTATTATCATGGCCTTTGCATTTGCATGGAAGTATCGCGCTTCTAATACAAACGCTAAGTACAGCCCGAACTGGTCCCATTCCAACAAAATCGAAGCCGTGGTCTGGACGGTTCCAATTATCATCATTGCCATCCTGGCAACGATAACTTGGAAAACCACTCACGAACTTGACCCGTTCAAGCCTATCGTATCTGACCAAAAGACCCTGACAGTTGAAGTGGTTTCTTTGGACTGGAAATGGTTGTTCATTTATCCAGAACAAGGCATCGCAACTGTTAACGAATTGGTTATCCCTAAAGATGTTCCGGTTCAGTTCAAAGTCACTTCTGATTCTGTGATGAACTCGTTCTTTATTCCTCAGTTAGGCGGACAGATTTACGCGATGGCGGGTATGCAGACTCAGTTGCATTTGATTGCAAACGAAGCTGGTACCTATAAAGGCATCTCGTCAAACTTCAGTGGCCGCGGTTTCTCTGGCATGAAGTTCAACACCATTGCTACTCCTACGCGTGAAGACTTTGACGCATGGGTTGCGAAAGTGAAGAGCGCGCCAAACCAACTGGCAACCACTGACGACTTCAACAAACTGGCAGCGCAAAGTATCGACAACCCGGTTGAATACTTCGCAAGCGTCAAACCTGAATTGTTCAAAGAAATTATTGGCAAATTCATGGGTGATATGAACATGCACAAAGGCCAGACAATGCCAATGCCAGCCGGCACTGACATGAAAGGCATGGACATGGGCGATCATGCTCACGCAGCCGGAGCCGAGGAATAAACGATGTTGGGAAAATTAACACTTGATGCGATCCCGTATCATGAACCGATTATCGTGGTCACCGTTGCCGCGATAATTATTGGTGGCTTGGCCGTTCTGGCCGGCATCACCTATTTCGGCAAATGGAAATATTTGTGGAACGAATGGATCACCTCCGTTGACCACAAAAAATTAGGTATCATGTACATCATTCTGGCCTTCGTCATGCTGTTGCGTGGCTTTGCCGATGCCATCATGATGCGTAGCCAGCAAGTCCTCGCCTCTGCGGGAGAACCGGGCTTCCTACCGCCTCATCACTACGACCAAATCTTTACCGCGCACGGCGTGATCATGATTTTCTTCATGGCGATGCCTTTCGTTATCGGTCTGATGAACGTGGTTGTGCCGCTGCAAATCGGTGCTCGTGACGTTGCATTCCCGTTCCTGAACAACATCAGCTTCTGGTTCACCGCCGCTGCCGTTGTACTGATCAACATCTCTCTGGGGGTTGGTGAGTTCGCGCAGACCGGTTGGTTGGCCTATCCGCCGTTGTCAGGTAAGGAGTACAGTCCGGGTGTCGGGGTCGATTATTGGATATGGAGTCTTCAGATATCCGGTATTGGTACCTTGCTGACCGGTGTTAACTTCTTCGCCACCATCCTCAAGATGCGTGCGCCTGGTATGCCGCTGATGAAAATGCCGGTATTTACCTGGGCTGCGTTGTGTACCAACGTCTTGATCATCGTGTCGTTCCCAATTCTGACCGTAACCGTTGCGTTGCTGACCCTGGATCGCTATCTGGGCACCCATTTCTTCACCAATGATATGGGCGGCAACATGATGATGTACATCAACCTGATTTGGGCCTGGGGCCATCCGGAAGTGTATATCTTGGTTCTGCCAGTATTTGGTGTGTTCTCAGAAGTTACTGCGACCTTCTCCAAAAAACGTCTGTTCGGCTACACCTCACTGGTATGGGCAACTATCGCCATCACCGTGTTGTCGTTCGTTGTTTGGCTGCACCACTTCTTCACCATGGGTTCAGGTGCCAACGTCAATGCCTTCTTCGGTATCATGACGATGATTATTTCTATCCCAACAGGGGTAAAAATCTTCAACTGGCTGTTCACCATGTACCAAGGCCGTATCCAGCTTAACGCTGCGATGCTATGGACCATCGGCTTCATCATCACCTTCTCTGTAGGTGGTATGACCGGCGTTCTGTTGGCTGTTCCAGGCGCAGACTTCGTGCTGCACAACAGCTTGTTCCTGATTGCTCACTTCCATAACGTTATTATCGGTGGTGTGGTATTCGGTTGCTTCGCTGGCCTGACTTACTGGTTCCCTAAATCCTTCGGCTTCACGCTGAATGAAAAATGGGGTGTGCGTTCATTCTGGTTCTGGATCATCGGCTTCTTCGTCGCCTTCATGCCACTCTATGCACTGGGCTTCATGGGTATGACTCGCCGCGTTAGCCAGAATATCGACCCTGAGTTCCACCCATTACTGGTCGTGGCAGCTTGTGGTGCAGCATTGATTGCAATCGGTATTCTTTGCCAACTGATCATGATCGTTGTGAGTGTTCGTGACCGCGACCAGAACCGTGACCTGACGGGTGACCCGTGGGGCGCACGTACTCTGGAGTGGGCAACCTCTTCTCCTCCTCCGTTCTATAACTTCGCAGTAGTACCTCAGGTACACGACCGCGACGCGTTCTGGGACATGAAAGAGAAAGGCGAAGCTTATGTTAAACCAGCAAAATATGAAAAAATTCATATGCCACGTAACAGCGGCGCAGGCTTCATCATTGCGATGCTCAGCCTGGTAAGCGGTTTTGCATTAATCTGGGATATCTGGTGGTTGGCGCTGGTTAGCTTCATCGCACTGGTTGTAACCTGGATTGTGAAAAGCTTCGATGAAGATGTTGATTACTACGTGCCGGTTGAAGAAATCGAACGTATTGAGAGCCAACATTTTGAACAAATCAGCAAAGCAGGCTTGAAACATGGCAACTGATACCCTGACTAACCACGACGCAGCCCATGCAGAGCATGGGCACCACGACGCAGGTGAAACCAAAGTCTTCGGCTTCTGGATCTACCTGATGAGCGACTGCGTACTGTTCGCGAGCTTGTTCGCAACTTACGCAGTACTGGTGCACGGGACCGCTGGCGGCCCGTCTGGTAAAGATATTTTTGAACTGCCATTCGTACTGGTAGAAACCTTCTTCCTGCTGTTCAGTAGTATTACTTACGGCATGGCGATGCTGGGCATGACTAAAGGCAGCGTAAAAGCTGTTAACAGCTGGTTGTTCCTGACCTTCCTGTTTGGTCTTGGCTTCATCGCGATGGAACTCTATGAATTCCATCACCTGATTAAAGAAGGCTACGGTCCGGATCGCAGTGGTTTCTTGTCAGCGTTCTTCGCGCTGGTAGCAACCCACGGTCTGCACGTAACTTGTGGCCTGATCTGGATCATCACCATGATGGTACAGGTTAGCCGTCGCGGCCTGACCGCAGTTAACCAAACCCGCCTGATGTGCCTGAGCCTGTTCTGGCACTTCCTGGACGTGGTATGGATCTGCGTATTCACCGTTGTTTATCTGATGGGGGTATTAGCATGAGTCATTCTACCACTTCCCATGGCGGCGCAAGCCACGGCAGCGTGAAGTCATACCTGATTGGCTTCATCCTGTCAGTTATTCTGACGGTTATCCCGTTTGCCATGGTAATGAGCGATACAGCTTCACATTCGCTTATCATTGGCACGGTGGTCGCATCTGCGATTATCCAGATCGTTGTACATCTGGTTTACTTCCTGCACTTAAGTACTGCATCGGAAGCACGCTGGAACCTGGTGGCATTTCTGTTCACCGCTGTGATTATCTTTATCGTCGTTGTGGGCTCACTGTGGATTATGTATAACCTCAACCTCAATATGATGGTCAGTTAAAGAGCCGAGCTGCACGTGATGATTAAGCAATACCTGCAAGTAACGAAACCAGGAATTATTTTCGGTAATTTAATTTCTGTCGTCGGGGGATTCCTCCTTGCTGCCAAAGGCAGCATCGACTTCCCTCTCTTTCTCGCCACCTTAGTGGGCGTCTCGTTGGTTGTCGCATCGGGTTGTGTTTTCAACAACTTTATCGACCGCGATATCGACAAGATTATGGAAAGAACGAAGAACCGGGTCCTGGTTAAGGGCCTGATTCCGCCGAAAACAACCCTGGTTTACGCTACCATTTTGGGTATTGCGGGCTTTGCGTTGCTGTATATCGGTGCCAATCCGCTGGCGATGTGGCTGGCTGTGATGGGTTTTGTGGTTTATGTCGGGGTTTATAGCCTGTATATGAAACGCAAATCGGTATATGGCACGCTGATCGGCAGCTTGTCAGGGGCAGCGCCTCCAGTTATCGGTTACTGTGCCGTTTCCGGCCAGTTCGATATGGGCGCGCTGATCCTGCTGCTGATCTTCAGCCTGTGGCAGATGCCGCACTCGTACGCGATTGCCATCTTCCGCTTTAAAGATTATCAGGCTGCCAACATTCCGGTTCTGCCGGTAGTGAAAGGCATTTCAGTGGCTAAACACCACATCACCGTCTACATCATTGCTTTTATGGTGGCGACCTTGATGCTGACCTTGAGCGGCTACGCGGGTTATAAATACCTGATTGTGGCTGCCGCCGTGAGCGTCTGGTGGTTGGGCATGGCGCTGAAAGGTTACAAAACCGAAAACGACATCGTGTGGGCAAGAAAGCTGTTTGTCTTCTCGATTATCGCGATCACTTCGCTGAGCGTCATGATGTCTATCGACTTCAACGCCGCTTCGCCGAACAACTTGTTAACCTACGTCTGGTAAGCATGACGCGCTGAGTTCTTTAGCGACATACAGCACAACAATGGCCAGTAGCGATACTGGTCATTTTTTTGAGCCCTCCCCTGCTTTATCCAGTCAGAATTTTCATAACGTTGTGCTTCTGGCCCACTGGCGGCGGTAATATCTGCTAAACATCCAGCAATTTACCGGCACAAGTTAAAGACATTACAATGTCGCAGGTTTTAGTCTTGAGGTAGTAATGAACGATAACCAAATGACCCCGCAGGAAAGCCGGGCGACGTGGGGACTAGGGATAGTTTTCTCTTTGCGCATGCTCGGCATGTTTATGGTGCTACCCGTCCTGACCACTTACGGTATGGCGCTCGCGGGTGCCAGTGAAACACTTATCGGCATTGCTATCGGTATCTATGGACTGGCACAGGCCGTCTTCCAAATTCCTTTTGGCCTGCTCTCCGATCGCGTTGGGCGTAAGCCGCTGATCGTTTTCGGGCTGATTATCTTCTGTATCGGTAGCGTGGTTGCTGCATCAACAGATTCAATCTGGGGCGTGATCATTGGCCGTGCGATGCAAGGCTCCGGCGCGATTGCCGCCGCAGTGATGGCGCTGCTCTCTGACTTAACGCGCGAGCAGAACCGCACCAAGGCCATGGCCTTTATCGGCATCAGTTTTGGTATCACATTTGCTATCGCCATGGTGCTCGGCCCCATCATTACCCATGCCTGGGGCCTGCACGCCCTGTTCTGGGCCATAGCCCTGCTGACGATTATTGCCATTGTTATCACGTTGTTGGTGGTCCCGGCTCCGGCAACCCACATCCTCAACCGTGAATCGAGCATGGTGAAAGGCAGCTTTGGCAAAGTGTTGGCGAACAAGAAACTGTTGAAGCTTAACTTCGGCATTCTCTGTCTGCATATTCTGCTGATGTCGAGCTTCGTGGTGCTACCACAAGTGATGGAGCACGCGGGCTTCCCGCCGAGTGAGCACTGGCGCGTCTATCTGGTGACTATGCTGGTCTCCTTCGTGGCCGTCATTCCAGTCATCATCTATGCCGAATCCAAGCGCCACATGAAGCAAGTTTTCATGGGCTGCGTGGCGGTGCTGCTACTGGCTGAGTTGGTGCTGTGGTACGCCGGTCTGCGCCTGTGGGTGGTGATTGCCGGCATTCAACTGTTCTTCTTAGCGTTCAACGTGATGGAAGCCATTCTGCCTTCGCTTATCAGCAAAGAGTCTCCGGCGGGCTATAAAGGCACGGCCATGGGCGTTTACTCCACCAGCCAGTTTATCGGCGTCGCCATCGGCGGCAGTCTAGGGGGTTATGTTTATGGGGCGGGCGGCGCTGGCGCAGTCTTCTTGGTTTGCGCAGCCATTGCCGTGGTGTGGCTGATGGTCAGCGCTACCATGAGCGAGCCGCCTTACGTCAGCAGCCTGCGCATTACGCTGTCTGAGCTGGCGGTTAAAGACTCGGCTCTGGAAGCACGCATCAAAGCCCAGCCGGGCGTCGCCGAGGCGATTGTCGTGCCGGAAGAGCTGAGTGCTTATGTCAAAGTAGATACCAAACAGACCAATCGCAAAGCGCTGGAACAGCTAGTCGCTGTAATCTAATACTTTGATTCGATAATAAAAAAGGACGCTCACAGGGCGTCCTTTTTTGTTTGCCGCAGGGCAATCAGTCGCGGAAGTTCTTAAACTGGAAAGGCTGGCCCAAATCGCCTTTGCGCACCAGCGCCATTACGGCTTGCAGGTCATCACGCGCTTTACCGGTCACGCGGATTTCGTCACCCTGAACCTGAGTCTGCACCTTGATTTTGCTGTCTTTAATCAGCTTCACGATCTTCTTCGCTACCGCAGATTCAATCCCTGAGTGCAGTTTAGCTTCTACGCTATAGGTCTTGCCGCTGTGATCCATCTTCTCAGGGATCTCCAGCGCCGCGCCTTCAATGCCGCGTTTCGCCAGCTTTTCACGCAGAATATCAACCAGCTGGTTCACCTGAAAATCAGATTCGCTGGCGACTTTAATGGTTTCGTTTTTCTCATTCAGCTCGAAGCTGGCGGGAATGTTGCGGAAATCCCAACGGGTTTGCAGTTCACGGCTAGCGTTGTCGACCGCGTTGAGCACTTCCTGCATGTCGATTTCAGAAACAATGTCGAATGACGGCATAATCGCTTCTCCCTGGGGCTTTAACCCATGTCGTTATGATGATAAGTCTTATGATGGCGTGCATAATACCGCCTTCGCTCATTGAAGCCAAAAATAAGCCGTCGGTTTTTATTAGGCTGGCCGTTAAGATGGTGCCGATGGGCGAAAATATGTGACACACAGCACAGAATGCTATACTAAAAAATACAAATTAATAACAAATTAGAAACATTAAATTCGATTTACTGAGTATGTTAGATCTGATTGCTCAGGAGGCATAATGAAAATTACAGTTCTTGGCTGCGGTGCCCTGGGGCAGCTTTGGCTATCTACCCTGTACCAACAAGGCCATGACGTACAAGGTTGGGTACGCATTCCACAGCCTTTTGTTGCCGTTAACGTGATATCGCCGGACGGCGTGGCGTTCAACCGTAACCTCCCAACCAATGACCCGCAGCATTTGGCCGAAAGCGAACTGCTGTTGGTGACGCTAAAAGCCTGGCAAGTTTCCGGCGCGGTGAGCGCGCTAATGCCGATACTCAACGACAATTGCACTCTGCTGCTGCTGCATAACGGCATGGGTACCATTGATGAGTTACCGGCCAGCCGCCTGTCCATTTTACAAGGGGCGACCACCCACGCCGCACGCCACGAGGGCAATGCCATTCTGCACGTTGCCGCCGGGATAACCCATATCGGCCCGGTTTCTGCGCGAGGCGCGGCTTCCAGTCATATCGCCGACGTGCTGCATGACGCCCTGCCCGACGTGGCCTGGCATAACAACATCTATCCTTCTCTATGGAACAAGCTGGCGGTTAACTGCGTGATTAACCCTCTGACCGCCGTGCATAATTGTACTAATGGCGACTTGCTGGGATTTAGCAGTGAAATAGAGCAGATTTGCGCCGAAGTGGCGGAAGTGATGGCGATTGAGGGATATCAAACTCACGCAGAGTCCCTGTTGAGCTATGTGTATCAGGTGATCGACACCACGGCCGCCAACCACTCGTCGATGTTGCAGGACATTCGCACTCAGCGTCACACAGAAATCGACTATATTACCGGCTATGTTATCCGCCGCGGGCGCAAGCACGGGCTGACTCTGCCGGTGAACAGTCACTTATTCGATACCGTTAAAAGAAAGGAAAATGGCTATGAGCGTTTCGGTTCTGGTCTGCCTGGCACCTGGGAGTGAGGAAATTGAGGCCGTCACGGCCATCGACTTGCTGGTTAGAGCCGGCGCAAAGGTCACCACGGCAAGCGTAGCGGGCGACGGCGCGCTGGAAATCACCTGTTCGCGCGGCGTGCGGCTGCTGGCCGATGCCCCACTGGTGGATGTCGCCGATAACGACTTTGACGCCATTGTTCTGCCGGGCGGCGTGAAAGGCGCCGAGTGCTTCCGCGACAGCCCGCTGCTGGTGGAAACCGTTCGCCAGATGCACTTTGCCGGTAAAGTTGTCGCTGCCATCTGCGCCGCGCCAGCCCTGGTGCTGGAGTATCACGACTTATTCCCTATCGCCAACATCACCGGTTTTCCAGGGTTGAAAGATAAAATCGCCGCCAACAAATGGTCAGATCGCCGGGTGATGCATGACCCTCGGGTTAATTTGCTCACCAGTCAGGGGCCGGGCAGTTCGATGGAGTTCACCCTAAAGTTGATCGAACTGCTGTTCGACCGGCCAAAAGCGGCGGAGATTGCCGCTCAGCTGGTCATGTCTCCGGGAATTTATAATTTCACTGACGAAGGGGCGCGTGAGTAACCGCTCACTATCCTTTTGATGGCATTGAGAAAAAACCATAAAAAAACCCGGCATGGCCGGGTTTTGTTTTTAGCGCGCGATAAGGCTTAAGGGCGGTAAACTTTAACGTTGGTGTAGCCCTGCTCAAGCAGATAGAGCGCCTGAAGGCGGCTCATCACGCCGCGCTCGCAGTACAGCAAGTAGGTTTTGCTCTGGTCCAAATCGGCGAACTGGGTGCTCAACTTGTAGAAAGGCACGGCCTTGATTTCGACATTTTCCAGCTCCAGCGGCTTCTCTTCCGCTTCGTCTGGCGCACGGATATCCAGAAGAATGTCAGTACTTACTAACTCAGCCACGGTTTCGACTTCTTTCACTTCCTGCGCGGCTTGTTCAGCAATCTGGCGAATATCCTGGTTCTGCGCTTCGCTAACCACTTTGTCGAGAATCGAGAAGTCGAACATCTGCTCTTCGGCTTCGATTTTCTCTTTAACGGCTTTCACGGTCGGGCTTTTAGAAATCACGCCGCAATATTCCGGCATGGTTTTAGCAAAGTCTTCAGTGCCAATTTGGCGAGCCAGATTGATGATGTGCTCTTTATCGTGAGAGATAAGCGGACGCAGGATCAGCGTGTCTGTCGCATTGTCGATGAGACGCAGGTTGGTCAGCGTTTGGCTGGAAACCTGCCCCAGCGCCTCGCCCGTTACCAGCGCCTGAACGCCGTAACGCTCGGCGATTTGCGAAGCTGCGCGCACCATCATGCGTTTCAACACCACGCCCATCTGGCCATCTTCGACTTTCTCAAGGATTTCACCCACCACCGGCTCGAAGTCGATAGCGATGAAACGCACTTTGTGTGAGCTGCCAAAACGGTTCCACAGGTAGTAAGCCACCTGCTTCACGCCGATTTCATGGGCTGAGCCGCCAAGGTTGAAGAAGCAGTAATGCACGCGGCAGCCGCGACGCATCAACATATAGCTCGACACGCCGGAGTCAAACCCGCCGGAGATCAGCGACAGCACGTCTTCCTGCGTCCCAATCGGGTAGCCGCCCAGACCTTCGTGACGGCTCTTGATCAGCACCAGCTGGTCGTCGTTGATTTCCAACTTCACGGTCACCTGCGGATTGGTCAAATTAACGCGCGCAGATTCAACGTGTTGATTCAAACCACCGCCAACATAGCGCTCGACGTCGCCGGAGCTGAAGCTATGTTTACCACGGCGCTTCACGCGCACGCAGAAGGTTTTGCCTTCAACTTCAGGGCCATAAGCTTCCAGCGCCTGCTCGAAGATATTGTGCATGTCGGTGTAAGGACGATCTTCCACTTCTTCGACGTGACGAATGCCGGGAATGCGGCACAGCAATTCGATAATCAAGTCGTGTTTACTTTCGTCTTTACTGCGAACTTCGATATGATCCCAGTGGCGAACCACAGCCAATGACTCATCCTGAGGTTTAATGATGTTGCGAATGCTGCTTGCGAGGATCTTAATGAAGCGCAAACGCACAGATTGACTCTTGATGGTGATTTCTGGGAACAATTTAATGATAAACTTCATAGCAGTCTTTTGTTAGCAGTGAGAAAACAGGGAATGAGTGGCTGGATCAGGCTGAAAGCGCCTATTATTGTTAAGCCCAACGCCGACTAACACTAACGAGTAATAGAGCCTGTTGGCTTTTCAGCGTTGAATAGCCGTATAGCTTAACGATAATTTTGTTGAGCCAGATTCAGCGGCGCAAAGTATACCACTTTAAATAGGGTCTCTGCGCACAAAACCACACATCGGGTATGACGTCGAGACGTAATCCCGCCAGGGCGATGACTTACATTGCAGCGTCACGCTGCTGCCCAACCTATCTGACCAACGAGTTTGAAAGAGAATTATGCCGAAAAAAGCTGTAGCACCCGCCAACTTTGAAACTGCTCTGGCCGAACTGGAACAGATTGTCTCTCGCCTCGAATCTGGCGAATTGCCGCTGGAAGACGCGCTGAATGAGTTCGAAACCGGCGTGCAATTGGCCCGTCAGGGACAGCAAAAATTGCAACAAGCCGAGCAACGCGTTCAAATCCTGCTGGATAGCGACAATGACGCCCCGCTGACACCTTTTACCCCGGACGCTGAGTGATCTGTCATGGCTGATATTGCACAACAAGCCGAAGGCATTGATTTCAACAGCCAGCTCCGTTCGGCGCAAAAACGTGTCGATCGGGCGCTAACCTCCTACATAGATGCCCAACCTTTTGCCGAGATGCCGCTGGCTCAGGCCATGCGCCACGGTGCGTTGTTGGGTGGAAAACGCCTGCGCCCTTATTTGGTCTATGCTACAGGTCAGCTGTTTGGTTTGCATTTGGACTCACTGAACGCCCCGGCGGCAGCCATTGAATGCATCCACGCCTATTCATTGATCCATGATGATTTACCCGCCATGGATGATGACGACCTGCGTCGCGGTCAACCCACTTGCCACATTAAATTTGGCGAGGCGAACGCCATTTTGGCGGGTGATGCCTTACAAACGCTGGCCTTCACTATTTTGGCCGACGGCCCGATGGGCGAAGTGCGGTTGCAAGATCGCCTGTCAATGATGTCTGAATTAGCCGCGGCCAGTGGTATTGCCGGCATGTGTGGCGGTCAGGCACTGGATTTGGCGGCTGAAGGTCAACAGATCGATCTGCAAGCCTTAGAGCAGATCCATCGCCACAAAACCGGCGCACTGATCCGCGCCGCGGTACGCATGGGGGCGTTAGCCGCGGGTGAAAAAGGCCGCGCTGCGCTTCCTCAATTGGATATTTATGCCCAAGCCATTGGCCTGGCGTTTCAGGTTCAGGATGACATTCTGGACGTGATTGGCGACACCGAAAAACTCGGTAAACGTCAGGGAGCCGATCAGCAACTCGGCAAAAGTACCTATCCCGCACTGCTGGGACTGGATGGCGCACAAGCGAAAGCCAAAGACCTCTATCAAGAAGCGGTCGCGGCATTAGAACAGCTGGCCGCACTTTCTTACAATACGGCACCGCTGCACGCATTAGCCCGCTTCGTGATTGAACGCGATAATTGATATAGCCGGGCCATGGGCGTTGTGACATGGAAGCAACAACGCCCGCGAGGCAGCCTATATGCCGTTGAACTTACTATGAGCAACTCATGAGTCTTGAATTAGCCAAATACCCGACCTTGGCGCTGGCGGAGAATCCCGAAGAACTCCGTTCGCTTCCTAAAGAGAGCTTGCCAAAGCTCTGCGACGAACTTCGCCAATACCTATTGGCCAGCGTCAGCCAGTCCAGCGGGCATTTTGCGTCCGGTTTGGGCACGGTTGAACTGACCGTCGCGATGCACTACGTCTATAACACGCCATTCGACAGTCTGGTGTGGGACGTCGGCCATCAGGCCTATCCGCACAAAATCCTGACCGGCCGCCGCGACAGAATTTCCACTATCCGCCAAAAAGATGGCCTGCATCCCTTCCCGTGGCGCGGAGAGAGCGAGTTTGACACCCTGTCCGTGGGTCACTCCTCCACCTCGATCAGTGCCGGTTTAGGCATGGCCGTGGCCGCCGAGCGCGAAGGCAAAGGCCGCCGGACCATCTGTGTGATTGGTGATGGCGCCATCACCGCCGGTATGGCATTTGAAGCGATGAACCACGCGGGTGACATCAAGTCAGACATGCTGGTGGTGCTCAATGACAATGAAATGTCGATTTCCGAGAACGTCGGCGCGCTGAATAACCATCTGGCACAACTGCTCTCCGGCAAGCTTTACTCGCGCCTGCGCGAAGGCGGCAAGAAGGTGCTGTCCGGCATTCCTCCGATTAAGGAGCTGGTACGCCGCACAGAAGAACACCTGAAAGGCATGATGGTGCCGGGCACCCTGTTCGAAGAGCTGGGCTTTAACTATATCGGCCCGGTCGACGGCCACGACGTGCTGGCGCTGGTGCAGACGCTGAAAAACATGCGCGAGCTGAAAGGCCCGCAGCTGCTGCACATCATGACCAAGAAAGGCAAAGGCTATGAGCCAGCCGAGAAAGATCCGATCAGCTGGCACGCCGTGCCGAAATTTGATCCGCTGTTAGGCACGCTGCCGAAAAGCAAAGAAGGGTTGCCGACTTACTCTAAAGTGTTTGGCGACTGGTTGTGCGAAACCGCCGCCAAAGACAGCAAGCTGATGGCGGTCACTCCGGCGATGCGCGAAGGCTCCGGCATGGTGCGCTTCTCCAAAGAATATCCACAGCAGTATTTCGACGTGGCGATTGCCGAGCAGCACGCGGTGACCTTTGCCGCCGGGCTGGCTATCGGCGGCTACAAGCCGATCGTCGCCATCTACTCGACCTTCTTGCAGCGCGCCTACGATCAGGTGATCCACGACGTGGCGATTCAAAACCTGCCGGTGCTGTTCGCCATCGACCGTGGCGGTATCGTCGGTGCCGACGGCCAGACCCATCAGGGCGCGTTTGACCTGTCCTTCCTGCGCTGCATCCCGAACATGGTCATCATGACGCCGAGCGATGAGAACGAATGTCGCCAGATGCTGCACACCGGCTACCACTATCAAGAGGGTCCGGTGGCGGTGCGTTACCCTCGTGGCAACGGAACCGGCGCGGAGTGTACGCCGCTGGCCTCCTTACCAATGGGTAAAGGCATTGTGCGTCGCGAAGGCGAGAAAATCGCCATCCTAAACTTCGGCACCCTGCTGCCAGAAGCCAACGCCGTGGCCGAAAAGCTGAATGCGACGCTGGTCGATATGCGTTTCGTTAAACCTCTCGACGAAGCTCTGGTGCTCGAGCTGGCTTCTAGCCATGAAGTGCTGGTAACGCTGGAAGAGAACGCCATCATGGGTGGCGCGGGCAGCGGCGTGAATGAGCTGCTGATGTCCAAACGCCTGATGGTGCCGGTGCTGAATATTGGTTTGCCGGACCACTTCGTCTCTCAAGGCACACAGGACGAAGTGCGCCGCGATCTTGGTCTGGATGCCGAAGGCATCGAACGCCAAATCAACGACTGGCTGGCCTAACCGCCGCCGCATCTCCCCTCTTTAGCTATTTTAAAGAGGGGAGCTTCACACTTACTCCCGCCGTTATCCTGCTCTCCGTCCTGCCTGAACTACACTTATAGCGTGCTATGAATCTGCACAGGTTGTTCTTGAATAAAAACAACAAGCAGGAGGAATGATGCAACGCATTACACTAGGAAAAACCGATCTTGAGGTGTCACGCCTGTGTTTGGGCTGTATGACCTTTGGCGAGCCGGACCGCGGCTCTCACGCCTGGACTCTGCCCGAAGAGAGCAGCCGCCCTATCATTAAGCAGGCGCTGGACGCCGGAATTAATTTCTTCGATACCTCCAATAACTACTCCGATGGCAGTAGCGAAGAAATTATTGGCCGCGCGCTGAAAGAGTACGCCCGGCGTGAAGACCTGGTGGTCGCCACCAAGGTCTACAATGCCGTCACCGGCCTCAAGCCGGGGCTGTCTCGCGCTTCAATTCTGCAATCCATTGATGACAGCCTGCGGCGCTTGGACATGGAGTACGTGGACCTGCTGCAAATCCATCGCTGGGACTATGAGACGCCCATCGAAGAGACGCTGGAAGCACTGAATGACGTGGTGAAAGCAGGCAAGGCGCGCTACATCGGCGCGTCTTCCATGCATGCCCGGCAATTCAAGCTGGCGCTCGAAGTGTCGGCGAAAAACGGCTGGGCGTCGTTTGTCTCGATGCAAGATCAGTACAATCTGATCCAGCGCGAAGAGGAAAATGACATGCACCCGCTCTGCGTGCAGGAGAATATCGCCGTCCTGCCATGGAGCCCGCTGGCGCGAGGCAAACTGACGCGGCCTTGGGGCGAAACCACGGCGCGATCGGTTTCCGATGAAGTCAGCCAAAAGCTGTATGACGCCACGGATGCTGTTGATGCCAAAGTTGCCGAGCGTCTGGAGAAAGTGGCTGAGGACCACGGCGTGCCGCGGGCGCAAATTGCCTTGGCGTGGCTGTTGGCCAAGCCTGCGGTTACTGCGCCAATCATCGGTGCCTCGCGCCCTGCGCACCTTGAAGACGCTATTGCGGCGCTGCAAGTGAAGCTATCGATAGAAGAGATTGCCGAGCTGGAGATGGCCTATCAGCCGCATGAGGCGACGGGCTATAAATAATCGCGGTGAGGGGAAGGCGTAAAAAAGGCGCTGAAGCCAGAAGCTCAGCGCCTTTTCACATTTCAAGTCGGCTTAAAACAGGCCAATCGGCCAGTGATGCCCAACCAAATAGATAATGCCTGCGGCAACAATCCCGGCGATAACATCATCAATCATGATACCCATGCCGCCGTGAACATTGCGGTCGAACCAGCGGATAGGCCACGGCTTCCAGATATCCAGAATGCGGAACACCACAAAACCGCCGACGACCCACTGCCAATCGTTTACTGGCAGCGCCATCAGCGTGATCCACATGCCGACAAACTCATCCCACACGATGCTGCCGTGATCGTGAACCTGCATGTCTCTGGCCGTTTGGCGGCAGAGGTAAACCCCGATACAGATGCTGAACATCACCACCAGCGAGTAAAGCTGCCACGGCAGGTAGGTCAGCACGATCCAGAAGGGGATCGCGGCAATCGAACCGGCAGTGCCCGGCCCGTAAGGGAAAAGCCCGCTACCAAAGCCGGTAGCCAGCAAGTGCCACGGGTTGCGCAGATTGAGGCGCTTTTTCGCGGCGGCCATATCGCGTTTATGATCGCCGGTTTTACCTTTGTAGTTCTCAGGTCGCTTTTTATGACTAACGGTCACACAATAACTCCCGCTGAAAAGTGATCAAACCCCTGCCAGTCAAGCTCCACCGGCTCGCCTGAACGCAAGAAGGTGATGCCTTCAGACAGCGGAGCCATCTGCCCGACGCAGGTAAAATCAACGCCCAGATGGCTGAGAGCCACGTCCAGTGCGCCACGGTTGATTTCGGGAATGGTAAAGCAAAGCTCATAGTCTTCACCGCCGGTCAGTGCCCATTTCAGCGCCCGATCGCCATCCACGCTGCCCAGAAGTGCTTCTGACAACGGCAGCGCGTCTAAGTCGATACGCGCGCCGCAGCCGCTGGCCGACAACACGTGTTTAAGGTCTGAAATCAGGCCGTCTGAGATATCAATCGCCGCGGTGGCTAAACCACGCAGTGCCTGACCCTGCAAAATGCGCGGCGTCGGGCGAAGGTGGCGTTGCAGCAGAGTGTCGCGATGCTCGGCGTTGTCGACGGTCAGCTGATCCAGCAGCAGGGCCAGGCCTGCCGCGCTGTCGCCCAGCGAGCCGGTAACGAAGATCCAGTCACCGACGCCGGCACCGCTGCGCGTTAAGGCGCGATCCATAGGAATCAGCCCCTGAATGGTCAGGGTCATGCTTAATGGGCCACGGGTGGTGTCGCCGCCAATCAGTTGCATACCGTAGTAATTGAGCTGATCAAACAGGCTATCGCTAAAGGCTTCCAGCCACTCGGTGTTCACTTCCGGCAGGGTCAATGCCAGCGATACCCACGCCGGATCGGCGCCCATGGCGGCTAAATCACTGAGATTCACTGCCAATGCTTTATAACCGAGATCGGCCGGATCGATAGTTTTGAGGAAATGAATGCCTTCTACCAGGGTATCGGTACTTACTGCTAATAGCTGCTTTTCAGCGACAGTCAGCAGAGCGCAGTCGTCGCCAATGCCTAACTGAACATCCCGGCGAGCCGTTCTGTACCGGTTGAAGTAGCGAGCTATTAAATCAAATTCGCCGCATGCCATAGTAAAATTCCAGATTGAGTCACCCAATATCATTCGAGCTGGTGCCTAGCTGCGCAAGGAGCAACACCGGCGTGCCTGCCAACTGAATGGTGAGGGAGAAAAATGACTAAGGCCGGATATCCGGCCTCAACAGGTTGGTCAACGCCATGGTAAGCGATGTAACTTCACAAAATCTTCAACCAAACTAAAGGCTGTATGACCAACATGCATTTATTGTTGTGACTTGTGAACGGGCTGTACTGTTACTTTTTGCGGATATGCGGGCCCGCTTTATCCAGTACGCCGTTAACAAATTTGTGGCTATCTTCAGCGCCGAAGGTTTTCGCCAGTTCGATCGCTTCGTTAATGGCCACTTTATAAGGGACGTCCTGACGCTTGCTCAGTTCAAACAGAGCCAGACGCAGGATTGCTCTTTCCACCTGACCCAATTCGTCGAGCTGGCGAGACAGGTATGGAGCCATCAGCGCATCAAGCTTCTCTGCACTGGTAGCAACACCGGTCAGCAATTCGCGGAAATAGGTAATGTCGACGTCTTTGACATCCTGCTCGGTCAGGAATTCTAATTCAACATCGGCAATGTCGTTTTTCGACAACTGCCAAGAGTAAAGCGCCTGTACGGCACATTCACGGGCGCGGCGACGAGCAGCAGGTTTCACGGATTTCCCCTTAACTAGATTCAGGCCTGGATAGCCTTGATAACATTAATCATTTCAAGCGCGGTCAGGGCTGCTTCAGCACCTTTATTACCGGCTTTTGTCCCTGCACGTTCGATAGCTTGCTCAATACTTTCGGTAGTCAGCACGCCAAACGACACTGGGATCTCGCTGTTCAGCGCAACGCTGGCTAAACCAGAGCTACATTCGCCAGCCACGAATTCGAAATGGGCAGTGCCCCCACGGATGACGGTACCCAGTGCGATAACAGCATCATATTTGCCGCTGTTCGCCAGAGCACGAGTGGCCAGTGGCAGCTCATAAGCGCCTGGAACCCACACTACGGTGATGTTGTCATCGCTAACCTGACCAATGCGTTTCAAAGCATCAACCGCGCCAGACAGCAGGCTGTCGTTGATGAAATTGTTGAAACGGGCAATAGCGATTGCTACGCGCGCGTTCGGCGTGGCTACAACACCTTCGATAACGTTCATAGGTTTTCCTTTAAATGGGTTCAAGAGTTCAGCTTTTGACAGCCCCGGCCCAGCCCAGCCGCAGGGGGGCGGATTCTATCATATTATTACCTTGTCTGGACATGCGATTTATAAACACATTCCATCAAAAGGCGTGGCAGAGAAGCCGAAGCTTATCTGCCCGATATTTTTTGCGACGTTTTTACGGCTCGAATACGTGCCGATTAGTACTGAGGTTTCAGGCGCAGACGCAAATCTGCTCCCACCTGACGCACATCGCTGAGGGTGAATTGTGGCGCATCGGACAGGCTTTGCAAGCCGGGGAGCACACAAAGTGCACGTCCGTTTTCACCCAGTAATTTTGGTGCCATGTAGACGATCAGCTCATCCACCAGACCGGCCTGCAACAGCGCCCCGGCAAGCTCTGCCCCGGCTTCAACCCATATGCTATTTATCTGTCGCTTGGCCAGTTGCATCATCAGCAGCACTAAATCAACCCGGTTATCTCGCCCCGGAACCACCCACTGCTCGGTGGATTCAGGCCAGGTTTGCTCATCGGCGGCAAGGCGGGCCAGCCAAGTATCGCCCGGCTGATTGACCATTTTGTGCCGTGGCGTCACGCGATTTTGACTGTCGATAACAATGCGCAGCGGCTGACGCAGGGACTCCTGCGGATAAATACGCTGAGTGTCGCTATCCAGTTGGTCCCAACGGACGTTGAGTGAAGGGTCGTCCGCCAGCACCGTGGCGCTGGAGCTAAGAATGGCCGAGCTTTGAGCACGAAAACGCTGCACGTCGGCACGCGCGGCGGCTGAGGTGATCCACTGGCTTTCGCCAGACGCCATCGCCGTGCGGCCATCCAGCGACGCCGCCATTTTTAGCTGCACATAAGGGAAGCCGGTGCGCATACGCTTTAAGAAGCCGAGGTTGATGGCTTCGGCTTCGCTGTGCATCAATCCATGGCTGACTTCAATGCCAGTTTGTTGCAAACGGTATAAGCCACGCCCGGCGACTTCTGGATTAGGATCTTGCATGGAGGCAACCACGCGCGCCACGCCGGCGGCAATCAGCGCGTCGGCACAGGGAGGCGTGCGGCCGTGGTGGCTACAAGGTTCGAGGGTGACATAAGCCGTGGCGCCTTGGGCTTTTTCGCCCGCCATGCGCAGCGCATGAACTTCGGCGTGTGGCCCACCGGCCTTAATGTGATACCCCTCCCCCACGATTTCGCCATCACGGACGATGACGCAGCCGACGTTTGGATTTGGCGTGGTGGTGAAGCGGCCGAGTCGCGCCAGCTCAAAGGCGCGAGCCATGTATTTTTCATCTGCATGCAATGATTCTGTGGACATATCTATCCTTAATCCTGAAGACGGGCGATCTCTTCGCCGAACTCGCGGATATCCTCAAAGCTGCGATATACCGAAGCAAAGCGAATGTAGGCGACTTTATCCAGCTTTTTAAGTGCATCCATCACCAGATTGCCAATCATTTTGGCAGGGATTTCGCGCTCTCCCGTAGCCCGCAATTGTGACTTAATGTGGCTGATGGCCATTTCAACATCATCTGAGCTTACAGGCCGTTTTTCCAACGCCTTCAAGATACCGCGGCGCAGTTTGTCTTCATTGAAGGGTTCACGAACGTCATTGCTTTTAATCACGCGGGGCATCACCAGCTCGGCCACTTCAAAAGTAGTAAAGCGTTCGTGGCAAACCAGACACTGGCGACGGCGGCGAACTTGCGATCCATCGCCAACCAGGCGGGAATCGATGACTTTCGTATCAACAGCAGCACAAAATGGGCAATGCATAGCAGTTCCTGATGGCGGTCTTGATGGGGGGTTAGTTTAGCGCGAAGTGGCGCGACAACAAAGGCTGTCGCTACTTTGGTGCACATCGGGTTAAACTTAACCCCTTGTTTGAGCGGGAAGAGCTGCACGTTTCCCCCTTCACCCTATGATTTTACTGGCTCTGAGCAACTCGCTCTCAGAGCGCAAGAAAAGGAACTCACCGACATGACAGGCTATTTTCGCGCAACTTTAGCTGCTTCAGCCCTGCTGGCATTATCAGGTTGTGCCCAACAAGACCCACAAGTGACAGAGCTGCGATCTGAAGTCGGCCAGTTAAACCAAAAATTACAGCGTCTGACCGATTTAGCCAGCGCGCTGGAGCAGCAAACCCTGCTCAACCGCCAGTCAACCGATGGCCTGTATATCCTGCCTGCGGCAAAAAGCGCGGCGGTGGTGAAGAGTGATATTGGTGAGTTAAGCGTAATCCTGACCAATGTTTCTCCAGATGCCAGCGGCGTTCAAGGCCAGCTGCGGATTAAAAGCGTGTCGGGACAGCCACTGCCGCCGTTCACCGCCTCGCTGGACTGGGGACAGCTTGACCCAGTCACTGGCAAGCCTTTGACCGTGGATATGCAAACGCAAAATATCGCCAGCGTCCCGACCCTGCTGCCGAGCGCGGAGCAGGTTATCGACGTGACCTTCCAGAATATTCGCGTCGAAACCCTCGGCTTTGTTCGCCTGCATAATATTCTTGGCCCGGTACAAGCAGTTCAAGAGCCCGCCGCCGCCAAATAACGGCCTTCAGAAAGCATAAAAAAAACCTCGCAATTGCGAGGCTTTTTCATGGCTGATGCTGAACAGATTAAGGCAGGATCGAAGGCTGATCTGCGCCCTCTTTCTCAACTTTCTGCTGCAACATGTGTTCGCGTTTCATGCCAAGTTTCAGCGCTAACGCGGATGCCACGTAGATAGATGAAACCGTACCGATTGATACACCGATCAACATGGTCAGTGAGAAGCCTTCCAGCAACGCGCCGCCAAAGATGTAGAGCATCAGAACAACCATCAGCGTGGTCGCTGAGGTCATGATGGTACGGCTCAGGGTCTGGGTCAGGGACACGTTCATGATTTCGTAAGAGGTACCGCGACGGATCTTGCGGAAGTTCTCACGAATACGGTCCGAAACCACGATGGAGTCATTCAGAGAGTAACCAATAACCGACATCAGGGAAGCGATGATGGTCAGGTCAACCTCGATTCTGAACAGTGACAACACGCCCATGGTGATGATGACGTCGTGCGCCAACGCGATAACCGCACCCAACGCCAGTCGCCACTCGAAGCGGAAACCAACGTAAATCAGGATACAGATAAGCGCAATCAACAGCGCCATCGCACCGGCCTGAGCCAGATCGCTACCTACGCTTGGACCCACGAACTCAATACGTTTTACTGACGCATTTTTGTCGATGTCGGCGTTGATAAGTCCGATGACTTTGTTACCCAGTTCCTGACCCGCAGTGCCTGACGTTGGCGGCAGACGGACAATAATGTCGCGGCTGCTACCAAAGTTTTGGACCACAGGGTCGGTGAACCCGGCTTTCTCCATTGATGCACGCATGTCATCAAGGTTAGCGGGTTGATCGAGGCTGATCTCAATTACCGTACCGCCGGTAAAGTCCAGACCCCAATTAAACCCGCGAACACCGATGATCGCGATGGAAACGATCAACAACAGACCAGAAATGGCGAAGGCCAAGTTGTCCCAGCGCATAAAGTCGATGACTTTACGGCCGTAGTTCAGTTGTTCAACAGTATATTGTTGCTGTGCCACAACGCACTCCTCAGATAGACAGCTTTTTGATGCGTTTGCCGCCGTAAAGCAGGTTGACGATGGCACGGGTTCCGACGATTGATGTAAACATCGAGGTTGCAACACCGATAGCCGTGGTGATAGCAAAGCCTTTTATCGAACCGGTACCCACCGCATAAAGAATAATCGCCGTGATCAGGGTAGTAATGTTGGCATCAACGATACTGGAGAACGCGCCTTTATAGCCTTCGTGGATCGCCTGCTGAACGGAACGCCCGTTCTTCAGCTCTTCCTTGATACGTTCGTTAATCAGTACGTTGGCATCAACTGCAACCGCAAGGGTCAGTACGATACCGGCAATACCCGGCATGGTCAGCGTTGCCCCTGGCAGCAGGGACATGATCCCAACAATCAGAACCAAGTTAGCCACCAGCGCGGTTGTCGCAATCACACCAAACTTACGATACCAAACCACCATAAACAGAATTGACGCCACCAGACCCCACAAGCAGGCTTCCAGACCCTGGGTGATGTTCTGCATCCCCAAAGTTGGACCGATGGTACGTTCTTCGACAATCTGAATCGGCGCAATCAACGCACCCGCGCGCAGCAGCAGGGAGAGCTGGCGAGCTTCATTCGGATCGTTAACGCCGGTAATGCGGAAGCTGTTACCCAGACGTGACTGGATAGTCGCGACGTTGATAACTTCTTCTTGCTTAGCCAGAATCGAACGGCCGTTCGCATCTTTCTTACCGCTGTCTTTGTACTCCACAAACAGGGTCGCCATCGGTTTACCGATATTGTCCTTGGTGAAGTTAGACATGGCGTTGCCGCCAGCGCTGTCGAGGGAGATGTTAACCTGCGGCTGGTTGTATTCGTCCATGTTGGAGGTGGAGTCAGTGATGTGGTCACCGGTCAGGATCACGCGCTTGTACAAGACAACCGGGCGCCCATCACGGGTATTTTTCACTTCACTGTCGCCCGGCACGCGGCCAGAAGCAGCGGCAGTCGCATCAACGTTGGTGTTAACCAGACGGAATTCCAGCGTTGCCGTCGCACCCAAAATTTCTTTGGCGCGGGCAGTGTCCTGAATCCCCGGCAGCTCAACCACGATACGGTCTGAACCTTGACGCTGTACCAGCGGCTCAGCCACACCCAGTTGGTTTACACGGTTACGCAAAATGTTGATGTTTTGCTGAACGGCGTATTCGCGGGCTTCGCTCAGGCGATCATCGGTCATCACGACGCGCGCGGCATTGTCGCCACTGGCGGTGATGACTAAATCACGGTGACGCGGGGAAAGATAGCTAACGGCGCTGTCGCGAGTTGCGGCATCACGGAAACGCACTTCGACACCATAGTTGTCGAGTTTACGGACCGTGGCGTAAGGAATATTTTTCTCGCGCAGGTCACTGCGCATGCTGTCCATGGTCTGCTCTTGCAGCTTGCTCAGCGCGGTATCCATGTCAACTTCCATCAGGAAGTGAACACCACCACGCAGGTCAAGACCGAGCTTCATTGGCTCAGCGCCCATCATGCTTAACCAGCGCGGCGTTGCTGGCGCGAGGTTCAGAGCAATAACAAATTTGTCGCCCAGGGCGCTGGTGAGGGCTTCGCGAGCGCGCAGCTGTACATCAGTGTCTTTAAAGCGGGCAAGGATTTGACCATTTTCCAGTGCAATAGATTTGCTTGGAATTTTGTCTTGATCTAATACGTTTTTGACTTGGTCCAGCGTTGCAACACTGGCGTCGGAGCCCCGAGCGCCAGTAATTTGAACAGCCGGATCCTCACCATAAAGGTTGGGAAGTGCGTATAGCAGACCGACGATGATCACAACGATCAGCATCAGATACTTCCACAAAGGATAACGGTTTAACACGGCAGTTCCCTTCGGGAAAATCGAAAATTAAAGAGCCTTCATCGTACCTTTCGGCAGAACGGCAGCCACGAAGTCACGCTTGATCATCACTTCAGTAGTGTCGTTCAGCGCGATAACAATGAAGCCAGTTTCAGCTACTTTGCTTACGCGACCGATCAAACCACCGGTGGTCATCACTTCGTCACCTTTACCGATGGAGTCCATCAGTTTTTTGTGTTCTTTAGAGCGTTTCTGTTGCGGGCGCAGGATCATGAAATAGAAAATCAGACCAAAAACGACCAGCATGATGACCAGAGAGTAAGGACTTCCCTGTGACGGTGCGCCGGTAGCTGCGACTGCATCGGAAATGAAAAGACTCATTTAAATTCCCTCATTGTTGTTATGAAACATAACGATATAACGTCTGTTTCTGTTTAAGCGACTCATTTAAAAGCGCCGCCAAAAAGCGACGCCGGTAAATCATTAAATAGAACTCGTCGTTAACACTTCAGGCTCAGAAATTAAGAGGTGGAACCTCTTTCCCTTTACGCTCGTAGAAGTCTTTTACAAACAGCTCTAATTTACCCTCTTCGATAGCCTGGCGTAAACCCGCCATCAGACGCTGGTAATAGCGCAGATTGTGGATGGTGTTCAGGCGCGCACCCAGTATTTCGTTGCAACGGTCGAGATGATGCAAGTAGGCACGGCTGTAATTGCGACAGGTGTAACAATCGCAATGCTCATCGAGGGTCGAGGTATCATCTTTATGCTTGGCATTACGGATTTTCACGATGCCGTCAGTGACGAACAGATGACCGTTACGCGCATTACGCGTAGGCATTACGCAGTCAAACATATCGACGCCACGACGCACGCCTTCGACCAAATCTTCTGGTTTACCGACGCCCATCAGATAACGCGGTTTATCTTCCGGGATCTGCGGACAAACATGCTCAAGAATACGGTGCATGTCCTCTTTCGGCTCACCTACCGCCAAGCCGCCCACAGCGTAACCATCAAAGCCAATATCTACCAGCCCTTTTAATGATACATCTCGTAAATCTTCGTAAACGCTACCTTGAATAATACCGAACAAAGCATTCTTATTATTCAATTCGTTGTGACGATCGCGGCTGCGTTTCGCCCAGCGCAGAGACATTTCCATTGAACGCTTGGCATAGTCCCAATCCGCCGGGTATGGCGTACATTCGTCAAAGATCATTACGATGTCAGAACCGAGATCGTTTTGGATCTCCATCGATTTTTCAGGGCTGAGGAACACCGGATCGCCGTTAATCGGGTTACGGAAGTGCACGCCCTCTTCTTTGATCTTACGCATCGCGCCCAGGCTGAACACTTGGAAACCGCCTGAGTCAGTCAGGATTGGGCCGTGCCAGTTCATAAAGTCATGCAGGTCGCCGTGCAACTTCATGATCTCCTGACCAGGGCGCAGCCAGAGGTGGAAAGTGTTGCCGAGCAGGATCTGCGCGCCTGTCTCTTTCACCTCTTCCGGGGTCATGCCTTTTACCGTGCCGTAAGTACCCACTGGCATAAATGCCGGGGTTTCAACCACGCCACGTTCGAAAACCAGACGTCCGCGACGTGCGCGACCATCAGTAGTGCTTAATTCGTACTTCACAGTGCCTCCAGCATCAGAGAAACAGTCTGATGACCTACAAAAGCCGTACAGTCTAAACTAACAGTCAAAGCCGCACCACAAGCCCGTCGCTAAAGTTTCGCTTTGCTAATTTTTGTCATCTTATGCATCTGTGTGTCATTTTTGTGGCACATTTTCGTCACAGTAAGCAGAGCATTCGCGCAAGGCGGCATTCGTCATCTTGCGTTAATTTTTTGCCCTTTATATGCCCCATCACATCACCGGCGCATCATCGAACTCTCCACTCCTAGCATCGTTCAGTATCCATATAATCACCCAGATGTTCGCACGAGATATGAAAAGCGAATAAAAGACGAACTGTGATTTTTCTTGAGAATTTTGTCCCTTGAAGGTAAAAGAGGCCCACGAATAAGAATAATGAAGAGAGATATTTGCATGAATTCTGCTAAATCAAGCGCACCGAACGAAGCTTACCCAAGGCGCATATTGTTCTTCTTTGGCGGGCGGAAGTTTATGATGCGGTCATGGTTTATTACAATAGGCGCTGACGGTGTCCTTGCCATGATCATGGTGAATATAGCCATATTCACCTGTTCAGGAACAATGGGTCTCATTATAGCATTATTGATGATATCATCCGCTTTAACGAGAGAGGGTTACCACAGGTTTAACATCAGGCCAAGTGGCGAAGAACTTGTTGCCATATCATCAATTTCCAGTGAACACAAGAAAGAAGTAAAGGATACATCTAAGACGATATGGCTTGGGATTATTATGTGCATTGTATCTACCGTGATAAGTGA
Organism: Ewingella sp. AOP8-B2-18; assembly: GCF_052376015.1. NCBI lineage: Bacteria > Pseudomonadati > Pseudomonadota > Gammaproteobacteria > Enterobacterales > Yersiniaceae > Ewingella > Ewingella sp. AOP8-B2-18. The sequence goes on along the minus strand of NZ_JBQSVB010000007.1, from coordinate 81,571 downwards.
CATCCAGAGCATTCCATTATTTGTTGAATTGATGCATGAAAAGTTCTCTACAGTGTTCATGTAAATTGTATTATGCCACCAATAACGGCACTTGTTGGCTTTTAAAAATCACATGCCGGGTTGGACTTGAGTTTGACTGTATGTTAAATTTTATATAACTCCTGATACATAGAAAACACCATGGATTACATACTTTCATATATCGCACTATCAACATTGGCAATCTTTGTTTTTAGTTTGATAGTTATATTTTCAAAATTTTACGAAAATCCATTCAATCCAGCATCATATTACCTTGCATTTGATAGCGGCCTGAGGGTGATTCTTAGCTGTGCAATGATATTCATTAGTGGAGCTACCGCCTATAAGGATAGCGACATAACTCACGCAATTATGTTGCATTTTTTGTATGTTTTTTGCTTTATCACTCCATTTTTTGTTAGATCGGAGGTCGCTTACGCATTCTTTAAAGGATTTGTGTTTGCGTTCAATTTAAATGACTCAAACAAGTTGATGAGAAAAAGCATGCTTTCATCAATAATGATAATTGCATTCATGGTAATTAACTTTCTTCTCTTAGCTAAAATTGGTGGGGGAGGCTTAAAATGGATAACATCATCGCGTGATGCATATATTGAAAATAAATTTGGTGCGGGTAATTTCTATCTTTTTTGGGTTTGGAGTATATCATTATTCCTGATCTACATACTTTACACAAGAAAACCGAAAACAACCCGAGAGTTATTAAAGTTATCTCCATATATATTTTTCTGTTTGATTGTTAGTTATTTTACTGGTTCAAAGCAAAACATACTGATAATTTTATTACTTCTAATCTTCTACCATTCACACTTTATTAATAAAGTTAAATTATTTAGATTTGCTATCTTTGGTGTTTCTTTACTTGCCACATTTTTATCTATACAGCTAATTCAGGGGACTACGAATAATATATTTGGTGCACTTGCCTACTTTGATTACTTTCAGAAAACAATAGATTTTGTTGCTAGATATTCAGAGGTTGGTCCTAAATTAGGTGAGTCATTTTTAAGTAGCTTTTGGGGGTACGTCCCTAGATTCATAGCCCCAGACAAACCTGTAATTTATGGTCAATTAATGATTCAAGATGCATTGTATCCAGGAGCAGCAGAGCAAGGTTACTACCCAGCATTCAGTTCATGGTCGTTTTTGTATCTTGATTTTGAATGGGTTGGAGTGATGATCTCAGGGTTCTTCGTTGGCTTTATGTCCTGGTCAGCCTATGAATTCTTTAGAAGAAATCCCAACAGCGTTTTTGCATTTTCTATGGCCGCCCAAGCAACCATAACGCTCTATATGATTCCTCTTCATGGTGAGCTTTATCTGGCTGCGTGGTTTTTAATGCAAAGGTTTATACTTGCCCCTTCAATTAGAAAAGTACGCAAGACCGTTGATTCTGAGGCTTAATAATTAGGGATACCCATGCTTCCATGGATATCCCATTTTTTATTGCACGCCCAACCTTCTACGCGTGTTAAGCACGATGCCATCCATGGCTGGAGTTAATCCCCCGGTCATTACATACACCTTAATACCACCATCCACTCCGACAACTACCCGAAAGGTAGTGAATTCGTTGGCAACGGCGCAGTATGCGTCTGAGCGCGGGCGAAGATTTTCAGGAAGAAAGTAAAGCAAGGTGCTATCTGGTACTGGGCTTGTCGTTGGCTGCTTGAATGATCCGTAGAAGAAAACACGTCCATCATTATCTACAGAATAACCAACCGGGTTTGTTGACATTGTCCAGCCGTTAACTAATCCACCAGCAGGCAACATCCCGCCGTAACTGTCATCTCTGTTTGTCACATAAAGACCGAGTATTAAACCTGCAAATGCTCTTGCAATGAGATAACGAGCAATCGGTGTCGGATGGATATTGTCATATGCAATTGAATCACCGAAAGGTATACCCAGCGCTGTGTTATTCCAGTTACACGGCACCGGGCCAAGGTCGACAAACTTAACACATTTTTCCGCACACAGCCTGAGAACGGCGGAACGATACGGAGCGCCAACACTGTAGTTTGTTGTATCTTGATCGCTAGGTGGGTTGGTCTGTCCCTTGCCGTAGTACATCGTCGGCATACCAATAATTGGAACGTTGGCGTTTTCAAGCCTTCAACTCCGTTCCCGGCACTGGTTTATCAGCCTTGAGGTGATATTTCATTGCCGTCAGATCGAATTTTTGGAAGTAACAAATTCAAAGAACTCAATCGGCACCCTGCTTTCATCGAAAATCTCTACCGTTTTGCTTGTCGCGCGAAAGGTTACTGAGTGCGGTCCTGCGCGGATGGATTTCTTGCCCGCTGTATCCATCGAGGTAGCGATGTAGGCCTTAATATTGGCAACCTTACTCTCTGCAACCTTGGCGCGCTCAGAGAGGTTCTTGACCTCATCCTTGAGGGCCTCGGCATATGCGGATTCGTTTTTTATGATTGCCAGCAACTGAGTAACCTTGTCCTCGAACTCGCCCTGAATCCCTTCAAGAGTGTCGGCGATAAACTCAGGGTCTAAGTCCTGAGCAGTAAGGCTGGCGTACTCATTGGCTATTGCGTAAAGCTGCGTCATGCTGCCTCCTCAAACTTCGCCTTTTTCTCTGCGTAAATTTGCTGAACATCCTTTTGCAGCTTCATCCCTGTAGTGGCCTTGTAGGCCTCGGCGAAAATGGCTTTTAGCGTAGGGAAATCCTCAGCAACTTCCATCTGATCGCAAAGGTCGCTTACCTTCTGGAATAGCTCTTCCTTGCGCTGCGCCTCTTGGTCTTGAATAACCTCCTCAGACGTGTGTGCCATCACTGGCTCAATGAAGATTCCTTCCTCATCGTTTAGCACCTGAATTGCAGCATCCAGACGACTGGCTCGTGGCCAGTACTTGCTCGCCCGCTTAACTACGGTCTTGCGGGCCATCTCTGCCCAGTGAGTCTTCCATGGCCCGTTTTTAGACTTACTGATTTCCTGAATGGCGCGGATATCTGCCACGCTCATCTCATCCGTAAGGTAGTCACCACCAGAGGTTTTAACTGTGCAGTAAGCTCCTACCACATCGCCGCGGTCGCCAAACGCGTTGTATTTGTGCGTAGGTGCTGTATCCAATCCATTGGATTCGTAGGTGTCATTGGCGTGAACAAGCTTTGCTTGACCCCACTGAATGCATCCAGTGGCCTGAGCGATATGAAGCAGGCCCATGTAAGAAACATCGAGGCACACGGTGCCATCTCGCGGAACCAGATACCGGCTCTTGCAGTGAGTCTTGCGAAGCGTTCTCAGGCCAACTTGGATTTGATTTTACGTTGGAGGCGGCATGACTGAAGAATATCGATGCGCAGGCTGTGGCATCCCACTAAGCCCAGATGAGTGCTACGCATGCAGTGACTGTAGCGATTGGTGGGCTATGAACGGGCTGGATATTGAGAAGGAGAAGGGTGATGAAACTACCCAGAAGCCGAAAGTATAAGGTGTGCGGCGAAAGGTTCAAGCCAAACACTCTGTACGAATGGTGGTACAGCGATAAACACAAAGCTGATTCCGCCATACTTGAGCAAGTTGGCACGTTCAGAACGGCCCCCTCTAATGATGCCGAAGGAGTCGGGTGGATGGGAAAAACTGGAAATGGTCAATAAATATGCTCACTTGAGCGATGAGCATTTGAGGAGATTTAGCGGGATTGTCACATTTTTGGCACACGATGGGTTGCCAGAAAAAACTCATCAACAACATCTATAGTAAGCTAATGATATATATAGATTATCAGCATGGTAATGCGGGCTTTATTTTATCTGCACATCAGAGAAACAGTCTGATGAGGTTACTCCGCGGTGTTATCCGCAGAAAAAGAAAGCCCGAATGCATCGAATGCGTCCGGGCCAATGGTTACTGGCCGACCGCTTCTTGCGGAGCCAGAGGATTACGGTTGATGAACATCGCATCACCGTAACTAAAGAACCGGTACTGCTCCGCCACCGCCTGGTGGTAAGCATTCATGGTATTTTTATATCCGGCAAACGCGGAAACCAGCATGATCAGCGTCGATTCTGGCAGGTGGAAATTGGTCACCAGCGCGTCAATCACCTGATAGTTATAGCCCGGATAGATAAAGATTTTGGTATCGCCGAAGAATGGCGCAATCAGCGCGTTTTCTGCCGCCTTGGCGGCGCTCTCCAGTGAGCGTACTGAGGTGGTTCCCACCGCAATCACGCGCTTGCCGCGCGCTTTACAGGCCAATACCGCGTCGACCACTTCTTGTGGCACTTCAGCGTATTCGGCGTGCATTACGTGGTCTTCAATAGTGTCCACACGCACTGGCTGGAAGGTGCCCGCGCCAACGTGCAGCGTCACAAAAGCAAACTCCACGCCCTTCTCTTTCAAGGCGTCCATCAGCGGCTGGTCGAAGTGCAAACCGGCAGTCGGTGCCGCAACGGCGCCAAGGCGCTCGCTGTAAACCGTCTGATACAGCTCGCGGTCGGCGTCTTCGTCCGGGCGGTCGATATAAGGAGGCAACGGCATGTGGCCGATCTCTTCCAGCAGAGTGAAGACATCGCGATCTTCATTAAATTCCAGCTCGAACAGCGTATCGTGGCGCGCCACCATGGTGGCTTTGATGTTTTCGTTATCGCCTAATAGCAGTTCTGCGCCCGGTTTAGGCGACTTTGAAGCACGGACGTGAGCCAAAATGCGTTTGGAATCAAGCACCCGCTCTACCAGCACTTCAATCTTGCCGCCGCTGACCTTGCGGCCAAAGACGCGGGCGGGGATCACGCGGGTATTGTTGAAGACCAGCAGGTCACCGGCGTCGAGCTTGTCGAGCAGGTCGGTGAAAATGCCGTGCGTCAGTTCGCCGCTTGGCCCGTCCAGCGACAACAAACGGCAGCCGCTGCGCTGGGTCTGCGGATAGCGGGCAATCAGGGACTCGGGGAGTTCAAAAGAAAAATCGGCAACGCGCATGGCTTTTCACTTCAGTTAACGGACAAAAACAGGCGGCTTAGTCTAGTGGTACGGGCCTTTTGCTGCAAGCTTCTACCTCAAGAAAGGCATATCCTGACATGTCATTGATCATGTTTCTTGCATTATACTGTGCGGATGAATTTTTTAGCTCATCTCCATCTGGCCTCACTCGCCAACAGTTCGCTACTCGGAAACCTGCTGGCCGACTTCGTCCGTGGCAATCCTGACTCGCTATTTTCCGCTGATATCGTCAGCGGTATTCGCATGCATCGGCGGGTCGACGTCATGACCGACACCCTGCCGGAAGTGAAAATCGCCCGCAGCTATTTCCGCGATGATTTCCGCCGCGTCGCGCCTATCACGCTGGATATGGTGTGGGACCACTTTCTGTGTCGCCACTGGGCCACGCTCTCGCCGGACATTGAACTGGAAGCCTTTATCGAAGCTTGCCGCCAAGAGATTGAGCCGCAGCTGGACGGAATGCCGGAGCGTTTTATCAATCTGAATCGCTATTTGTGGTCAGATCGCTGGATGCAAAGCTATGCCGCGCTGCCCAATATCGGCAATGCCTTGTCGAATATGGCCGCCCGCCGCCCGAAACTCAGCGCGCTGGCTGGCTCATATCACGACCTCGAATTGAATTATGACGCGCTGGAACAACTTTTTTGGCAGTTTTATCCGCAGATGATGCTGCAAGCCAGACAGCAGGAAATTTGACTTAAGGTGAAATTAATCGTGAATCGCGACACAATTCCCTGCAAATCAGCCGCTTATTCATAATAAGATTTGCGACTTACTCCACAGACTGATAGTCGAATACTATCTGATTGATTGGTCTGATGGGGTTTATTCGCTTCCCCCCAGCCTCTATACTGGCTGTCGATTTATACACCCCTAATTCTTTTACCTCACCAATAGGAGTACTTATGGTCCTGGTAACTCGTCCGGCCCCAGATTTCACAGCAGCAGCTGTACTTGGTAGCGGTGAAGTTGTTGATAACTTCAACTTCAAAAAACACACTGCGGGCAAACCAACTGTTCTGTTCTTCTGGCCAATGGACTTCACTTTCGTATGTCCTTCTGAGCTGATCGCTTTCGATCACCGTTACGAAGAATTCCAGAAGCGTGGCGTTGAAGTTGTTGGTGTTTCTTTCGACTCTGAATTCGTTCACAACGCATGGCGTAAAACCCCTGTTGAGAAAGGCGGCATCGGCGAAGTTAAATACGCGATGGTTGCTGACATCAAACGTGAAATTCAGAAAGCCTACGGTATCGAACACCCAGACGCTGGCGTTGCGCTGCGTGGTTCTTTCCTGATCGACAAAGAAGGCGTGGTTCGCCACCAGGTTGTTAACGACCTGCCACTGGGCCGTAACATCGATGAAATGCTGCGTATGGTTGACGCGCTGCAATTCCACGAAGAGCACGGCGAAGTGTGCCCAGCTCAGTGGGAAAAAGGCAAACAAGGTATGGGCGCTTCTCCAGACGGCGTAGCTAAATACCTTTCAGAAAACGCATCAAACCTGTAATTTTTATTAAGCCTCAGGGCTTTAAAAAAAATAACAGAGCAATAACGGTCAGCCTAGCTGGCCGTTTTTTTTGGGGATTTTTTTCCCGCATTTTTCCCGCATAGTCATCACCGTCTTCACATTTATTTCATAAAACTCTGCCCGATCAGTCCTATTCCATCTAACCTAAATACGTCTCATTTTTGCCTGCCACGTGGCGCGATAGATTGGCCTGCGCCTTGCATGGTTTCCTCCGGCAAGAATGAACGTTGTATAGAAAAAAAGCGTTATCACACAAGAACCTGAAGGTTCTGCACAGACAGGGTATCAAACAGGAGTTTATATGTTACTTAAATGGAAAAAGCCGTTAACCATAATGGCATTGCTGGTCAGCGGCTCGCTTCACGCGGCGTCCAACCCCGCGGTAGAAGCCAAAAACGGCATGGTGGTCACTTCGCAATATCTGGCATCTCAGGTGGGTGTCGATATTCTCAAGATGGGCGGGAACGCCGTTGATGCCGCCGTGGCCGTTGGCTACGCTCAGGCCGTGGTTAACCCATGCTGTGGCAATATCGGCGGTGGGGGCTTCATGACGGTGCACCTTGCCGACGGCAAAGACACCTTTATCAATTTCCGCGAAACCGCCCCAGCCGCCGCCAGTGCCAACATGTATCTGGACGCCGATGGCAAAGTGAAAAAAGACGCCAGCCTGTATGGGTATCTCGCCTCGGGCGTTCCGGGCACCGTGCTCGGCATGGACACCGCCCAGCGCGAATACGGCAAGCTGACCCGCGAGCAGGTGATGGCTCCGGCGATTAAACTGGCCCGTGAAGGCTTTGTCCTCACCCGCGCCGACACGGATATCCTCGACACGACGGTAAAACGCTTCAAAGAAGACCCAGAGGCCGCGCGCATTTTCCTGCGCAAAGACGGCACTGCCCTACAACCGGGCGACAAACTGGTGCAAACCGACTTAGCCAACACCCTGGAATCCATTTCAAAACAGGGCCCGGATGCTTTTTACAAAGGTAAAATCCCGGCTGCGGTGGAAGCCGCGTCAAACAAGGGTGGAGGCATCCTGACCGCCGCCGACTTCGCCAACTACAAAGTCACCGAGACGGCGCCAATCACCTGTAGCTATCGCGGCTACAAGTTTGTCTCAGCACCGCCACCAAGCTCTGGCGGCGTGACCATGTGCGAAATCCTCAACATCCTCGAAGGCTATGACCTGAAGAGCATGGGCTTTAACTCAGCGGCGTCCATTCACTATATGACTGAGGCCATGCGCCACGCCTACATGGACCGCAACACCTATCTCGGCGACCCGGAGTTCATCAAGAACCCGATTGATCGTCTGGTCAGCAAAAGCTACGCCGAAGAGATTCGTAAGAAGATTCAGGCAGATAAGGCCACGCCTTCCGAACAAGTTCAGCCGGGAATGGAGCCGCACGAAAAGCCAGAAACCACTCATTACTCGATTGTCGACAGCATGGGTAACGCGGTTTCCACCACTTACACCGTCAACGGCCGCTTTGGTTCCGTGGTTATCGCGCCAGGAACCGGCTTCTTCCTGAATGACGAAATGGACGACTTCACGGTCAAAGTGGGTGAGAAAAACCTCTACGGTTTGGTGCAGGGCACGCGTAACTCCATCGCCCCCGGTAAGCGCCCACTATCCTCCATGAGCCCGAGCTTAGTGACCAAAGACGGCAAGATCTTCATGGTTCTAGGTTCACCGGGTGGTTCGCGCATCATCACTATCACCCTGCAAACTGCCCTCAACGTGATTGATTTCGGCATGCCTCCGCAGGAAGCCGTTGACGCGCCTCGTATCCACCACCAGTGGCTACCGGATGAGGTGTATTACGAGCAGCGAGGCGTTTCAGCCGACAGCCTGAACATTCTGGCCAAGATGGGCTACAAGATGGTTGAGCAGACCCCATGGGGCGCGACCGAGCTGATTATGGTCGGCCTGCCGGGTGCGGTTGGCGTGACGCCGGCTAACTCGGGCAATGACTCGGCTGTGTCGGGCAAAGTGCGTGAAGGCTATCTGTATGGCGCGAATGATGTGCGTCGACCAGCTGGCGCCGCCATCGGCTATTAACCTTAACCTTCATCCTTCGCACCGTATCGGCGTTGGCTGCCTGCCCTCACCTCAGTCACTTACTGATGTAAGCTCCTGAGGATTCGGGCAGTTGCCGCCTTGATACAGCGCGAATGATTTTGGTTAAACATAAATATGAAAAAGCCCCGAGCTTATGTGAGCGCGGGGCTTTTCTTTTAACGGATGTAAGTGCTTGCTTAGCTTTGCGCCGCCAGCTTCTTGCGGTCGTTGCGGCGTTTAAACGCGTAACCGATAAGCAGCACGGCGACCCATACCAGCCCGGCGTAGAGAGAGACGCGCGTGGTTGGGAAGTAGCCGATTAAGCCAATGATAAAGAATAGGAAGATAATCGCGATAACCGAGGTAAACACCCCGCCGCGCAGTGGGAATTCCAGCTCGCTCACCTGCTGTTTGCTCAGTTTGCGGCGGAAGGCGATTTGCGAGAACAAAATCATAATCCACACCCACACGGTAGCGAAGGTCGCCAGCGAGGCAATAACCAGGAAGACGTTTTCCGGCATGATGTAGTTGAGATACACCGCCACCAGCAGCGCCGCCATCATCACCAACACCGTGACCCAGGGAATGCCGCGACGCGACACCTTGCTGAACATTTTCGGCGCGTGGCCCTGACCCGCCATGCCGTGCAGCATGCGGCCCACGCCAAACACGTCGCTGTTAATCGCTGAAAGCGAGGCGGTGATCACCACGAAATTCAAAATACCGGCAGCAATGGTGATGCCCATGTGCTGGAAAGTCAGCACGAACGGGCTGCCCTGCGTCCCGACCTGATTCCACGGGAAGATAGACATAATCACAAACAGCGTGCCCACGTAGAACACCAGAATGCGCCACGGCACGGAGTTAATGGCTTTCGGAATCGACTTCTTCGGATCTTCAGCTTCTCCGGCGGTGATACCAATAATCTCAATCCCGCCGTAGGCAAACATCACCAGCTGGAGCGAGAGAATGGTGCCCATAATCCCCTGACTGAAGAAGCCGCCGTTGCTCCACAAATTGTGAATGCCGGTCGGCTGCCCGCCGTTGCCGATACCCCAAATAATGATGCCAAAGCCCGCCACAATCATGATGATGATGGTCAGCACTTTGAAGAAGGAGAACCAGAACTCCAGCTCGCCGAACACTCTGACGCTCATCAGATTAATGCCGCCGATGATAAGCACCACGCTCAGCACCCAAATCCAGTGCGGCACCTCGGGGAACCAGACGCCCATGTAGATGCCGAAGGCGGTGACGTCGGCGATGGCGACAATCAAAATCTCGAAGCAGTAAGTCCAGCCGGTGATGTAACCCGCCAATGGCCCGAGATAATCCTGCGCGTAGCGCGAAAACGAGCCGCTCTGCGGGTTGTTAACCGACATCTCACCCAGCGCGCGCATGATGATAAACGCCACGATCCCGCCGACCAGATAGGCCAGCAACACGCTTGGCCCGGCTAATTTAATCGCGTCCGCCGAGCCGTAAAACAGGCCGGTGCCGATGGCCGAGCCGAGCGCCATAAAGCGAATGTGTCGGGTAGTCAGGCCGCGTTTTAACTTAGTCGCTGGCGGCTCTTTCTCAACTGATTGCTGCATGTGAATTTATCCAATTCCTTTGTTCATCAAGGCTAATGAGGGACTCAAACCAATGAAAAAGCCACGGAAGGGTTTTCCGTGGCCTGATTGGCGAAACATTCTTCAAACGCAATTATATGACTGAAACGTGACGCCAGTGAACCACCAATGTCATTTACTGATGAGCCGTCACGCTGCGCGGTCCGCTAATCTTGTCGTAAATCCCAGCGAGAACCAGCATCACCAGCGAAGGTGGCAACCATGCCAGGCCCTGCGCCGCTAGCGGCAGATTCGCAGTCCAGGCTGGCATGATATCAGCCAGAGCCGAGGCTTTAACGCCATCCACCAGTCCGAACAGCAGGCTAACCACCATTACCGGTGCCACGATGCGCGTGGTGCTATTCCACCAGCGCAGGGTGAAGCTCAGCACCACCAGCACGATACAAGGCGGGTAAATCGCCGTCAGCACCGGGATAGAAATCTGAATCAAATGGCTCAGGCCCAGATTCGACACCAGCATAGAGAACAGGCCGAGAATAAACACCAGCGAGCGGTAAGAGAGCGGCAGATACTGGGCGAAGAACTCCGCGCAGGCGCAGGTCAGGCCCACCGCCGTCACCATACAGGCGATGAAAATCAGCGCGCCAAGGAAGAAGCTGCCCACGCCGCCGAAGGTGTGTTCGACATAAGCATGCAGAATAACCGCGCCGTTAGTGGCGTCAGGCACCAGCGAGGCGCTATTTTCGCCCAGTTTGAACAGGCTGAGGTAGACCAGCATCAGGCCGACACCGGCAATCAGGCCCGCCAAAATAGTGTAGCGAGTCAGCAGCTTGGCGTCGGACACGCCGCGAGAGCGCGCCGCGTTAACGATAACAATACCAAACACCATCGCGCCCAGCGTATCCATCGTCAGGTAACCATTGACGAAACCGCTGGAGAAAGGCACGTGCTGGTAGGCTTCGGCAGCAGGCATGCTCTGCCCCGCTGGCCACAGCACGGCGGCCAGGCCTAACACGCCCAGCGCGACCATTTTCAGCGGCGCGAGGAAGTGGCCCACGGTGTCCAGCAGGCGGCCCGGATAGAGGGAGATACCAATCACCAGCGCGAAGTAAACGACGCTATAAATGAACAGCGGCAGCGGGCCGTCGCCGGTTAGTGGTGCGATCCCGACTTCAAAAGAGACGGTGGCAGTACGCGGCGTAGCGAACAGCGGCCCGACGGCCAGATAGCAAACCGTGGCCAGCAAAATGCCCGCGGCGCGGCCAATCGGCGAGCTCAGCGCGTCAACACCACCACCCACACGAGCCAGTGCAATCACGGTCATGACCGGCAGGCCCACGGCGGTTATCATAAACCCTGCCGCCGCCCACCAGACTGCGGGACCGGCCTGTAAACCGACCATCGGCGGGAAGATGATATTCCCGGCACCGACGAATAAGGCGAAGGTCATAAAGCCCAACGCCAAAATATCTTTGCTTGATAAACGAGTACTCATGATTGGTGTCGTGTTGCCTGTTCAAATGAATAAAGTGACCGATGCTAACGCCTGTTCTTTCGTTATAACGTCAATGAGCGAGATAACCGCCTGACAATGCCATTTCGAGGAGAGAAAGAAGCCTAAAATGCCTGATGATATGCAGATGAAATGTTGTAATTCAGGAATAGTTCAGCGACAGCGGGCGCTAAGGTAAACGTTTATGTCGTGAAAAGGCAAGCCGAGATCCAAAAAGCAGAGCCTTAGACCAGACTTTTACCAAAAAGCAGTGCATATCACTAAGTCACTAGAGATATGCAAAACATGATATGTATGATTATTCATCAAATTAAGCACAAGATACAGACTATTGCCGCTAAAACTGCGCGAAATCACCAAGAACCGGTCGTTTCCCGCACGTTTATAAGGTGTTAATGAAAGGTTGAGCTACTGATTGGCAGGCTGGGGTAAGCCTCTGGCAGAAAAGAAAAAAGCTGCCCGATGAGCAGCTTTTATTTTTTAACATTTATGCCAGCAGAATATTACTTCGTATCTTTCACTTTGCCCGGCGTAGTGGAACTGGCTGGCACCACCAGACGCTGTGGCAGGGTAAACATAAATCGCGTGCCGACACCCACTTCGCTCATGATATCCAGCTTTGAGTTGTGGTGGCTGAGCGCGTGCTTAACGATTGCCAGCCCCAGCCCGCTGCCGCCCGTCTGTCTAGATCGCGCTTTGTCGACGCGGTAGAAGCGCTCCGTCAGGCGCGGCAGGTGCTGTGGCTCAATGCCCGGCCCGTTATCACTGACCTGAAACTGCGCCCCCAGCGGCGTTTGCTGCCAGCTGACTTCAATGCGCGTGCCAGTCGGCGTGTGGTTCACCGAGTTATACACCAGGTTAGACACCGCGCTGCGCAGTTGATCTTCATTGCCAAACACCTGCAACTTATCGTTTACGCGGAACACAATCTCGTGGCGACCATTGCTTAAAGTCTGCACCTCGCGCTCCAGCATGCCCATCATTAGCGGCATATCCACCTTCTCATTGAGATCAATGTTGGTGGCTGCTTCGATGCGAGACAGCGTCAGCAGCTGTTTCACCAGTCCGTCCATGCGTCGCGTCTGCTCCTGCATGGTGTCCAGCGCCTTGCTGCGGAATGGCTCTTCCAGCTTGGCGTCTTCCATCATCTCCAGATAGCCCTGCAACACGGTCAGCGGCGTGCGCAGCTCATGACTGACGTTGGCGAAGAAGTTGCGACGCGCCCCTTCCAACTGGCGCATTTGGGTGACGTCACGCGCCACCATCAGCAGCTGACCTTCGGAATAAGGCATCACGCGGAACTCAACGTAGTGCTCATTGTTGAGCTGCAAATTCAGCGCGCGGTTAAATTCTCGGTTCTGAATCCAACTGCGAAACTCGGGGTAACGCAGCAGGTTGAAGATATGCTGCCCGTTATCTTCCGGCCAGCGGAATCCCAACAAATCCTGAGCCAAGCCGTTACACCAGAAAATATTGCCTTCTTCGGTCGCCAGCACCACGGCATCGGGCAGAGACTCTGCCCCGCTGCGAAAACGTTTGATGAGTTGACCGAGTTCACGCCGCCGACGGCGGTTACGCATTTGCATCTGGTTCAACCCATAAAATAGCGGTTCCCAGCTCCAGCGACCATTTGGTGGGGTGATGCTGCGATCGAGCCACAGCCAGTGAGAGAGTTTAAGCTGGTTATAATAGTTCCAGCCCAGCGCCGCCAGCAGCGACGCAAAAAGCAGCCATCCGTAATGGCCGAAGAAAATACCGATGATCAATGCTGGCAGGCAGAACAGAAACAGTTCCCCCGCCAGACGCTTCCAGGACAGACGTTCTAACACACAGATTCTCCGCTGCGGCGAGCCGAAAGGCCCCTACATACTATACCCAAAATCATGGAGTTACCGAGCGCGGCCTTGCGCCCAGACAACCTGAAGTATCAAGGGTATAAATGACTCAGTAACGGGTAGAGAACCGGTAACCCGTTCCACGTACCGTTTGAATCATTCTGTCATGTCCGCTGGTTTCTAACGCTTTGCGCAAGCGACGAATATGAACGTCTACCGTGCGATCTTCAACATAAACGTTAGTGCCCCAGACGTTATTCAGCAACTGCTCACGGCTGTAAACCCGCTCAGAATGCGTCATAAAGAAGTGCAGCAATTTGAATTCTGTTGGCCCCATGTCCAGCGCCTGCTCGTTCGCCATCACGCGATGTGAAGAAGGGTCGAGGCTCAGCCCCTGCATGTCGATCACTTCTTCCACCGCCATCGGGGAAATTCGACGCATCACGGCTTTAATACGCGCCACCAGCTCTTTCGGAGAGAAAGGCTTGGTGATGTAGTCGTCCGCGCCCACTTCCAGGCCGCGCACTCGGTCTTCCTCTTCGCCACGGGCTGTCAGCATCATGACCGGGATTTCACGCGTTAGGGCTTCACGTTTAAGATGTTTGATAAACTGAATGCCGGAACCGCCCGGTAACATCCAGTCGAGCAAAATAAGCTCGGGGAATGGCTCAATCAACCGGGCAACTGCCGAGTCGAAATCTTCTGCTTCCACTGCCTGATAGCCGTTTTGTTCCAGCACAAAGCACACCATTTCACGGATCGGAGCTTCATCTTCAACCACTAAAATACGTCTAGCCATCGTAGGTCCTGCCAAAAGGTTAGCGATCATTGTTTGATTGCGGAGGGGATTATGCGTCAGTTTTGTGACATTTTTATGAAAATCGCTCAGCAGCCAAACTAAGTGTAGCTAAGCCTTCATTAATGCGTCATGTCGTTGAAATCCGCCTGATTTAGCGAGGACAGCCCCCAGCCTGACGTTTATACTTTGCGGCAAACTGTTGCAGCACACCACCGACGGGAGATTCATGCGCCTGATCCACACTTCAGACTGGCACCTTGGCCAGTATTTCTTCACCAAAAGCCGTGCCGCCGAGCATCAGGCATTCTTACGCTGGTTGATAGAACAGGTGGAACGCCATCAGGTTGACGCCGTGATTGTGGCAGGCGATATCTTTGATACCGGCTCGCCGCCGAGCTACGCCCGCGAGCTGTACAACCGATTTGTGGTCGAGCTGCAAACCACCGGCTGCCAGCTGATCGTGCTGGCGGGCAACCACGACTCGGTCGCCACGCTGAATGAGTCCCGCGAGCTGCTCTCCTGTCTGAATACCCGGGTGATTGCCACCGTGGGCGAAGACCTATCCCAGCAGGTTCTGACCTTAAATCATCGCGACGGCAAGCCGGGCGCAGTGCTGTGCGCCATTCCCTTCCTGCGCCCTCGCGACCTGATTGCCAGTCAGGCCGGGCAGTCCGGCAGCGACAAGCAGCTGGCGTTACAGGAAGCCATCGCCGCGCACTATGACGCGCTCTACCAGGCGGCGCAGGCCGAACGCCAGAAACTCGGCCTGCCTCTGCCCATTATTGCCACCGGCCACCTGACCACCGTCGGCGTCAGCACCTCGGACTCGGTGCGCGACATTTATATCGGCACCCTCGACGCCTTCCCCGCGCAGGCTTTCCCGCCGGTAGATTATGTCGCCCTTGGGCACATTCACCGCGCCCAGTGCGTGGCGAAAACCGAGCATATTCGCTACAGCGGCTCGCCGATTGCCCTCAGCTTCGACGAGCTGAGTAAGGTGAAAAGCGTCTATTTATTGGATTTCACCGGCGACCAGTTAAACAGCATCGACACGCTGGAGATCCCGCAATTCCAACCAATGCAGATGATCAAAGGCTCCTTGGCAGAAATCGAACAGCAGCTGAAACAGTTTACCGACGCCGCCCGCGACCTGCCGGTGTGGCTGGATATCGAGGTCGCCACGCAGGACTACCTGAGCGACATTCAGCGCCGCATTCAGGCCCTCACAGCCGAGCTGCCGGTGGAAGTGGTGCTGCTGCGCCGCAGCAAAGAGCAGCGGCTGAACAGTATTTCGCAGCAGGAAAAAGAGACCTTGAGCGAGTTGAGCGTCAGCGAAGTTTTCGAGCGCCGTCTGGCACTGGAAAGCGAAGTCGATGAAAGCCGCCAAAACAGAATGCGCACCCTGTTCGCGCAAATCGTAGAACAAGTACAAAGCGGCGAGTCAGCGGAGGACGGCGCACAATGAAAATTCTCAGCCTGCGGTTCAAAAACCTGAACTCGCTGGAAGGCGAATGGAAAATCGATTTCACCGCCGAGCCTTTTGCCAGCAACGGGCTTTTTGCCATTACCGGCCCGACCGGCGCGGGGAAAACCACCCTGCTCGATGCCATCTGTCTGGCACTGTATCACCAGACGCCGCGCCTTAACGTGTCGCCAACTCAAAACGAGCTGATGACCCGCCACACCGCCGAATCACTGGCCGAGGTGGAGTTTGAAGTTAAGGGTGTTGGCTATCGCGCCTTCTGGAGCCAGCGCCGGGCCAAGAACTCGCCAGACGGCAACCTGCAAGCGCCTAAGGTGGAACTGGCGCTGCTGGAAGATGGTAAAATTCTAGCCGATAAAGTGCGCGACAAGCTCGACGCCATCGCCCAGCTCACCGGGCTGGATTTTGGCCGTTTCACCAAGTCGATGATGCTGTCGCAGGGGCAATTTGCCGCCTTCCTCAACGCCGATGCCAATGACCGCGCCGAGCTGCTGGAAGAGCTGACCGGCACCGAGATTTACGGTCGGCTGTCCGAGCAGGTTTTCGAGCAGCACAAGCAGGCGAAAAACCAGCTTGAAGGCTTGCACCAGCGCATGGCGGGCATTGAGTTGCTTAGCGAAGAGCAGCGCCAGCTTTTGGAAGGCCAACTGGCCGAGGTAAACCAGCAAGAACAGCAGCTTAGCCAGCAGTCGCAGGCGCAGCAGCGCGACCTCAACTGGCTGCAACAGTGGCAGCAGGCGCAGCTCAAGCAGCAGCAATATCAGCAACTGCTTCAGGCCAGCGAACAGGAAGCCGCGCAGGCCGCTCCGCAGTTACTGCAACTGGCGCAGAGCGAACCGGCGGAAAAACTTCGCCCCCTGCTCAATGACCGCAATCGTCTGCGGCAGGACAATCTGGCACTCAGCCAGCATCTCAAAGAACTGGGCGAGCAGCAGGCCGCCCAGCTTCAGCAGATGGCTCCTCTAGCGCAGGCCGTCGAGCAGGCCCGCGCGGCTCGCCAGCAGCAGGTTCAAACCCAAGCGCAGCAGCAGAAGCTGATTGACGAGCAGGTGCAGCCGCTGGACAACCAGATTGCCCAGCTAGATAAAACACAGGCAGACAGCCAACAGGCGCTGGCCGACACCCAAAAGCAGGCGACTGAGCTGGCGGCAACCTTAGAACAACTCAGCGCGGATCGCCTGAAGCTGGAGCAGCAGAGTCAGCAGCATCAAGCACAGCAGGCCACTCTCGCCGCCGCACTGGGCAGCCAGCAAAAGCAGCAGGCCGAGCTGGAACAACGCCATCCACTGACGGCACTGCAGCAGCGCCAGTCGGAGCTGACTCGCCTGCGCCCGGTGCGCCAGCAGCTGTTTTCCCTCTCCCAGCAGTATCCGCAAATCAGTCAGCGGGTTGAGCAACAGAGCCAAGAATTTACCCAGCGTCAGGCTGAATTAGCCGCGGCCGAGCAGCAGCTGGAGCAGATTCGCCAGCAGTTTAAGCAACACAAAGCCCATCAGACCGACGTCGAAAAACTGCTCGAGCAAGAGAGGCTGATTGTCCGTCTGGAGGCCGAGCGCTCGCGTCTGCAAACCGGCGAAGCCTGCCCGCTGTGCGGCTCGACCGAGCACCCGGCCATTCAGCAATATCAGTCAGTTAAGCCGTCAGACACCGAGCGACGGGTGGCAGAAATGCGCGCCAAAACCGAAGCGCTGCACACCCAAGGCACCGAGCTGCGAACCAAAACCGAGAGCCTGAAAGAGCAGCAGGCGCGGCTGCAAAACCAGCTGCTACGGGACCAAAACCAGCAGAAAGCCTATCTCGAAAGCTGGCAGCAGCTGAGCGCCCCGCTCAATCTCAGTTTTGAATTACAAGACGCGGCGCAGCTGGAGCAATGGCTGGCAGAGCGCGACCAAGAAGAGCAGCAGTGTCAGCAACTTAGCAGTCAGCACGAGCAGCAGGCGCGGGCGTTACAGCAGGCGAAAGATGCCCTGACGGCGGCGCAGAGCGAGCAGCTCAAAGCCCAGCAGCAGGCCGCCTTATTAACGGAACGCTTCACGCTGATGCAAACCAGCCATGCCCAGCAACAGCAGCAGTTGGCAAAGCTTCAGCAGCAGGTCGCTCAAGATGGCGAAAGCGTGCAAAAGCTCCGCCAGCAGCGGGTGGCGCTGTTTGGCGAACAGCAGATCGCTCAGGTGCGCGAGCAGCTGCGCGCCCAGCTGCAAGCCAGCGAGAATGCCTTGCAGGCCGCCAGCGAGCAGTTGCAAAAATCGCAAGAGCTGCGCGACAGGCTGGCCGGGCAGGTTGCTAGCGCAATCGCCTCTCAGCAGCAGTTGACCGCGCGGTTGCAACAGGCCGAAAGTGCGTGGAAGCAGGCGCTGAGCGCCAGTAATTTCGCCGACGAACAGGCTGTCAGCCTTGCGCTGCTCGACGACGCCCTGCGCCAGCAGTTGCAGCAGCGCAAAGAGCAGCTTCAGCAGAAACTGGCCGAGCATCGCGCCCTGCTGGAACAGGCCAATCTCACTCTCGAGCAGCAGCGCCAACAGCGGCCGGAAACCCTGAGCGAAACCGACAGCGATACCGCGCCGCTGGCCGAACGCCTCGAGCATTTGGCCCAGCAGCTGAAAGCCTTGCAGCAGCGTCAGGGGGAGATCCGCAACCAGCTGACCACCAACGTCGCACGCCGCGAGGGGCAGCAAAACCTGATCGCGCAGATTGCTCAGTCACAGCAGCTGTGTGACGACTGGGGCTATTTGAACTCGCTGATTGGCTCAAGCGACGGCGCGAAATTCCGCAAATTTGCCCAAGGTCTGACATTGGATCATCTGGTGTATCTGGCGAACAAGCAGTTGGAAAAGCTGCACGGTCGCTATCTGTTGCAGCGCAAAACCAGCGACGCGCTGGAGTTGCAAGTGGTAGATACTTGGCAGGCCGACGCGGTGCGTGACACCCGTACCCTGTCGGGCGGCGAGAGCTTCTTGGTCAGTCTGGCACTGGCGCTGGCGCTCTCCGATCTGGTGAGTGACAAGACTCGCATTGACTCACTGTTCCTGGATGAAGGCTTCGGCACCCTCGACGCCGACACGCTGGACACCGCGCTGGATGCCCTCGACAGCCTAAACGCCTCGGGTAAAACCATCGGCGTGATTAGCCACGTGGAGGCCATGAAAGACCGCATCCCGGTGCAAATCAAAGTCACCAAGGTCAATGGTCTGGGGGTCAGCCGTCTGAGCAGCCAGTTTAAAGTCTAATTTTCGCCCGTTGAGAACCAACAATGGCTAGCCAACCGCTAGCCATTTGCACATCTATAACCCAGCTTTTCACATCTTGCGCACCAGCGCGGTGCACCTCTCCTGTTTTAGTCTACTGAAAATGCAGGCTTTTCTGCTTTTGACCAACATGGCACGGCCTGTGCTTAGGGTTATGTATACAAGTTGCGGTACAAGCTGCAACCCCTCATTAACCCGCAAGAGGCCAGTCGATGAAAAACAGCAAACCTGAGTCATCTCTCGTCAATCCCCGCCGCCGCCAACTGATGAAATGGCTGGCGATCACCGGCGGAGCCATGACCCTCGGCGGCATGGTGCCCGCCAGCGCCTTTGCCGCCGATGACGATGAAATCCGTATCGGCTACTGGCCGATTGTTGGCGGCCTGCCTTTTTATGTCGCGCTGGAGCAGGGCTTTTTCAAACAGGCCGGGCTGAATGTCAAAGGGGTGAAGTTCGCCAGTGCCCAGCAGATTATCGAAGGCATGCTTACCGGCCGCATACACGGCTGCGCCAACGGCACGGCGACCGGCGCGCTGGGGCTTGGCGCAATCACCCAGCCCGACTTGTTCAAAATCATCTGCTCGAACCCGTCGAATCGCACCTTGGTGCTGGACGAATTCTTAGTGCCACTCGACAGCAAGGCCACGTCGATTGCTGATCTGAAAGGCAAGAAAATCGCCTGCGGGCCGGGGATTCAGAACGTCACTATGGCGAAAATTATTCTGGAGAAAAACGGCTTCACCAACCCCTCGGTGATTGAACTGCCGGTCGGCCAGCACGCCCCAGCGCTGGCGGCGGGCCAGATTGATGGCGTCTACACTCTCGAACCTACCGGCACCGTCGGACGCATGAAGCACCTGTCGCGCACGCTGGAAACCGGGGTTATCTCGAAATATGTGCTGGGCGATGCCGATGCCCCGTGGTTTGGCGGCGCGGCGGCGCTGAATACGGCCTTTATTAAAAGCAGTCCGGACGCGGCGAAAAAGTTTATTGCCGCCTATGCCCAAGCCGTGGAGTTCATCCAAGCCAACCCTGACAAGGCCCGCGCCAACATCGCCGGGTATACCAGCATAGAGCCTGCGTTGGTCAGCGAAGTGCCGCTGCCGGGCTTCGTCATGTATCCGCAGCTCAACGGCGACAACCTGAAGTGGTTCCAGAAATTCTATGACGTGTTTACTGAACGCAAGATTTTCAGCAAGCCGGTGGACGTGGCATCGCTGATTTATCAAGGTTAAACGGGGAGAACCGCCATGACTTCACGCTGGTCTACGAAATTATTGCCGCTCATCGGCCCGGTTCTGCTGTTTCTGTTTTGGCAGTTAGCTGTCAGCGCGAAATGGCTGAATCCGGTGCTGCTGCCCTCGCCGGTTGAGACGCTGAGCTATATGTTCCAGTCGTTTTCCGACGCCA
Organism: Ewingella sp. AOP8-B2-18; assembly: GCF_052376015.1. Classification (NCBI taxonomy): domain Bacteria; kingdom Pseudomonadati; phylum Pseudomonadota; class Gammaproteobacteria; order Enterobacterales; family Yersiniaceae; genus Ewingella; species Ewingella sp. AOP8-B2-18. Next base: position 61,121 of record NZ_JBQSVB010000007.1, on the reverse strand, counting down.
GCATGCGCACGGATATCGGCGCGACGCTCTATCGCACGCTGATGTCATTTGCCTTTGCGGCGGTGATTGGCGTGCCGCTGGGGGTGGTATTGGGCAGCAGTGAAAAGGTCTACCGCAGTCTGGAATTCCTCATCGACTTTTTCCGCTCCACGCCCTCTTCGGCGCTTATCCCGCTGTTTATGCTGATCTTTGGCATTACCGACGCCAACAAAATCGCCATCGCGGCCTTCGCGGCGGTGCTGGTTATCCTGTTCAACAGCGCCTATGGGGTGATGAATGCCAAGAAAACCCGGCTGATGGCTGCCAAGGTGATGGGGATTTCGCGCTGGCACATTTTCAAAGACATCATGCTGATGGAGAGTCTGGCGCAAACCTTTGTCGGCCTGCGCACCGGCGTGTCGATTGCGCTGGTAATTGTGATTGTCGCCGAGATGTTTATCGGTGCGGAAACCGGCCTGGGTCATCGCATCATCGACGCCCAGCAAGTGTTCAATATCAAAGACATGTATGCCTCAATCCTGATCACCGGGGCCATCGGCTACCTGCTCAATCTGGCCTTCCTGCTGGTGGAAAAACGTATCGTTCACTGGAGTAGCAAAGCATGACGCAACCTCTCTCACTTCGCGATGACTACAAGGGGCCGCAGCTGCCGCAGTACCCTTCTCGCCCCGACACCCACGTGACTATTCGCGGCTTGTCGAAATCTTTTGCCGGCCAGCCGCTGTATACCGACTTTAATTTGGATCTGCCTCGCGGAAAAATTGTCTCCATTTTCGGCCCTAACGGCTGCGGCAAGTCGACCCTGATGAACATGGTGGCCGGGCTGATCCCGCTGGATCAGGGCGAGGTGCTGTTCGACGGCAAAACGCTGGCGCAAACCACCATCGGCTATGTGTTCCAGAACTACCGCGACGCGCTATTCCCGTGGATGAGCTCGTGGGCCAATATCGCCTATCCGCTGGTGCGCCACGGCATGAACAGGGCCGAGGTGGAGGCACGAGTGGCGGAGCTGGTGGCGATGTTTGATATTCGTTTTGACCTCAAACGCTACCCTTATGAGCTTTCCGGCGGCCAGCAGCAGACGGTTTGCATCATGCGCGCTTTGGCGACGCGCCCGGAGGTGATGTTCCTCGACGAGCCTTTCTCAGCGCTGGATTTCGAAATGACGCTGTTTATCCGCGACAAGTTGCAGGAAGTACAGATGGCGACCGGCGTGACGATGGTGATTGTGTCTCATGATCTTGAGGACGCGGTATTTCTGGCCGATGAGATCCTGCTGCTGACCCGCAGACCAACTCGCATCGCGGAAATCGTACCTTTCGACCTGCCTCGCCCGCGCGACGCCGAGATCATGAGCCATGCCGAATTTATTCGCGTCAAAGCCCATACGCTGGAAGTGTTTAAACGCGAGATGGCGCTGTAGTGGACTCCTCACTGGCCCCGGCCTGCCGCCACTGGCGCGGGCTGACGCCAAACCAGCGGCGGAATGCCCGCGAAAAGGCGCTGACTTCGGAGTAGCCGAGCAGCAGCGCCATTTCCGAAATCGGCAGCTGCTGTTGCTGTAAATAGTGGGTCGCCAGCTCGCAACGCACCTTGTCCACCAGTTGGGTAAAGCTTAGGTTTTGCTCGCGCAGGCGGCGCTGTAAGGAGCTGGCCGACAGGCCCATTTTGTCCGCCACTTCATCCAAAACTGGCTCGCCGCGCAGCAGTGCCTGACGCACTCGCGAACGGGCGCTGTCGACGATTGACTGCTGAGAAGGCGCGTCGGCGTTCAGTCGGCGAATGGCGTCTTGCATCACCAGCAGCAGGGTTTGGTCGCGCTCCGGCATAGCGCGCTGCAAATCGCGTTTGGCGATCAGCAATGAGTTGTAAGGCTGGTCGAAGTAGACCGGCGCGTCGAAAATTTTGCAGTGCTCGTGCCACTGGTGCGGACGCGGATGCTCAAAATGCACTTCGCGCGGCGCCCAGCTTTTGCCTAAGCCGTGGCGCAACAGATTGAGGATCATCCCCAGCGTCAGTTCGGCGTCCTGCCGTTTACACAAAATACTGCCGTGGCGCACCTGATAGTCAAAACGGTAGTGATCGCCCTTGTCCACCAGCCGGGTCAAGGTGTTGTGTTGATGAAAAGGAAAGGCGTTCACCACGTTTTGAATCGCGGTCTCTACCGTAGAAGAACAGAGGCCAATGTAGCCAATCAGCCCCAATGACTGGGGTTTGAACTGTCTGCCGTAGTGCAAACCGAAGTTATCGCAGCCCGACTGCACCGCCGCCTCTTCCAGCACCTGACAGTAGTTCGGCAAGCCTAGGCTCAGCGTGGGCTGTTGCAGCAGTTCGGGGTTGATGCGGCACAGCCCGAGCACGCGATCCACATCCGCCCCTTTCGACAGAATAAACTCGCTAAGCCCCGACGCCGCCGCGGCCAGCACGCCGCGATTGCCAGCCTCGTGCTGCCCCAGCGCGCTGAGCGCCCCGTTCAAACCCGGCGTGAAGCCGGTTAGTGGTTGAAGTAAAGGTTCAGTGTGCATGTTCTTCCACTCCATAAGGCAAACAGGTCAGGAAGTTCTGCAAGTTTCGTACCAGCACGGCGGGAAGAACAAATGCAGTCAGGACAGAGACTTAGCGCCGCAGGGCTGGACAAAGCCCCAAGCGGCGCACAGAAAACGTGCAGCTTGCTTCACGCCCGCGCCTGATGTTGCGGCAGGCGCGCCAGATAATCGCGGCACAAACGCAGGCTTTCGGCTTCCCAATCATCCCCCAGACTTTGCGCCATTTCGGTGGTGGCGTGCGATCCGCGCCAAGCCAGCAGTTGGATCCGCCGCTGGACGATCATCGTGGGGATCACCGCCAGATCCGCCTCGCTCAGCGGGCAGACGCGCTGATAGCCGCGAAGCCAGTGCTCGACCCACTCCGAGGCGCGCGGGTGGTGCTCGACAAAGCTGATCGCCGCCGCCGCGTCATGCATATACCAGCCCATGCCGCAGTCGTCGAAGTCAATTACTCGGGTTTCGCCCTCATGCATCAGCAGGTTGGTGAGGCGCAGATCGGCGTGGATCAGCCCGAAGCGTTCGCTGCTTTTGCCATAGTCTTGCAGCACCTGATGAATGTGCCCGATGGTCTCTTCTATCAGCGGGAAATCCTCTTCGCGCAGCCCCGGCGCGTCCTGCCAGCGCCCCCAATGACTCTGCGGCCCAACCATGGTGTCGTGATCCCAGATGATGCGCCGGAACCCTTCGGGTTTGGCCCAGCTTCGGCTGTGTTGGTGCAGGCGTGCCGTCACCTCTCCCAACTGGGCAAAGGCGCGAGGGTCAACCTCGGTGGTCGGCATCTCACCCTCAATCCAGTGGAAAAAGGTGACATTACGGCTTTCGCCGTCGCCCACTGGCAGGGTCTGCACCCGATGACCGTCGAGCGCCACAATCGCCTCTGGCACCATGATGCCGGTATGACGCAGAGCGTCCAGCCACGCCAACTCGCTCTCTATCTCGTCGCGATGGTGGTAATCGCCGCGATGAATGCGTAAGGCAAAACGCTGGCCGCTGTCGCCACGCACCAAGAAAGTGGCGTTTTCCGAGCGGCACAAAAGAGACAACTCCCCGCGAAAAGCGGCGGGATAGCGCAGCAGCGCCTCGCGGGCTAACTGGGTCAGGCTGGCGGCATCAAGCGTATCGGACTGTTTAGCATTCATAGTGTTCACTCCGGCAGGTGGCAATCAATCAAATGAATCTGCCTTCAGAATGAGAGTCCGCGGCGTTTGCTGCTTGACCCGGCAAGAGCAAATGTTGACCGCAGACGTTGCACGCCCGCCAACAGGCGGGAACTTGACTTTAGGGCGCGCGAATCGCCATTCCACGGTCAAGTTTTGCCGTAGTGACCAGCGCATTATCAAAACACTTCCACTACCGGGACGCCCGGCAACCAGAACTTCATCGCCTGTCAGGAGAAATAATCATGTTGAAAACCAATGCCTTTGACGCCGCAGCCAGCAGCAATATTCCGGCTGAGAATCTGGCGATGATTGAGCGCCGCCGCCGCTTGCTCGGCCCGGCCTACCAGCTGTTCTACAAGAATCCGGTGCATCTGGTGCGCGGTGAAGGGGTGTGGGTGTATGACGCCGAAGGCCGCCGCTATCTCGACGTGTACAACAATGTGCCCTCGGTAGGCCACTGCCACCCGCACGTGCTGGAAGCCCTGGTGCGTCAGGCTTCGACCCTCAACACCCATACTCGCTACCTGCATGAAAATGTGCTGAATTTCGCTGAAAAGCTGGTCGGCACCATGCCCGCCGAGCTGAGTCAGGTGATGTTCACCTGCACCGGCAGCGAGTCCAACGATTTGGCCTTGCGCATTGCCGAAGACTTTACCGGCGGCACCGGGGTGATTGTGACCGAGTTCAGTTACCACGGCATGACCAAAGCCATTGCCGGGCTATCGGCGTCGATGGGCCCTTACGTTAAGGTGAATGGCGATGCGCGGGTGATCCCGGCCCCTATCCATAACCCGGCCAATCCGGCGGAAGTGGGCAAACGCTTCGCCAATGATATTCGCGCGGCGCTGGCCGATATGCACCGCCACGGCATCAAACCGGCGGCCCTGATGATTGACACCTTCTTCACCAGCGACGGCGGCTTCTTCGACCCGGCCGGGTTCTTGAAAGAGGCGATTGACGTGATCCACGACGCCGGGGCGCTGTACATCGCCGACGAAGTGCAGCCGGGCTATGGCCGTTCGGGGGAAACCATGTGGGGCTTTCAGCGCCACGGCGTGCTGCCGGATATCGTCTCCCTCGGCAAGCCAATGGGCAATGGTCATCCGATGGCGGGCATCACCATTCAGCCGCATATTTTGCAGCGTTTCGGCAGCGAATCGAGCTATTTCAACACTTTTGGCGGCAACACGGTCTCTTCCGCCGTCGGCCTCGCCGTGCTGGAAGTGATTGAGCAGGAGAACCTGATACCGAGCGTCGGCCGCGCGGGCAAAGCCATTCTCGACGGCATCAGCGCGCTGGCCCAGCGTTTCCCGGCCATCGGCAGCGTGCGCGGCGCGGGCCTGTTTGTCAGCGTAGATTTCGTCACGGCTGACGGCGCGCCGGACTCGGTGACCGCGCTGGCGGTGGTCAACGCCCTGCGAGAAGAAGGCGTGCTGATTGGCGCATCCGGGCCGCACGCCAACATCCTCAAGATTCGTCCACCTTTGGTGTTTACCGCCGAACATGCAGAGATTCTGGTCGGCGCGCTGGAGAACGTCCTTAGCAAAATGTTCTGAATATCCCTTCAACTGGTTCAGGAGAGCACAATGACATCACAACTTAAACCGACGCTGGGCACGGTACACTTGTGGGCGATTGCCGTCGGGCTGGTGATTTCCGGTGAGTATTTTGGCTGGAGCTATGGCTGGGGCGTAGCCGGGACGCTGGGCTTTCTGGTGACTACGCTGCTGGTCGCCACCATGTACACCTGCTTTATTTTCAGCTTTACCGAGCTGACCACCGCCATTCCTCACGCCGGCGGGCCTTTCGCCTACAGCCGCCGCGCCTTTGGCGAAACTGGCGGGCTCATTGCCGGAATGGCGACGCTGATTGAGTTCGTGTTTGCGCCCCCGGCCATTGCCTTGGCTATCGGCGCTTACCTGAACGTGCAGTTTCCCGACCTCAACCCTAAAGTGGCCGCCTTGGGAGCCTATGTTGTGTTTATGGCGCTGAATATTCTCGGCGTGAAGCTGGCCGCGATATTCGAGCTGGTGGTTACCGTGCTGGCGGTGCTGGAACTGCTGGTGTTCATGGGCGTAGTCGCGCCGGGCTTCAGCGTGAGTAATTTTGTGCTCAACGGCTGGGCGGGCGGCGAGCATTTCGGCTTACCGGCGTTTTCCGGCATTTTTGCTGCGATCCCCTTCGCTATCTGGTTCTTTTTGGCTATCGAAGGCGCTGCAATGGCCACCGAGGAAGCCAAAGATCCCAAACGCACCATTCCCAAAGCCTATATCAGCGGAATTTTAACGCTGGTGGTGCTGGCGATTGGCGTGATGGTGATGGCCGGCGGCGCGGGCGACTGGAGCAAGCTTTCCAATATCAATGATCCTCTGCCGCAGGCGATGAAGATGGTGGTTGGCGAGCACTCCGGCTGGATGCACATGCTGGTGTGGATTGGCCTGTTCGGGCTGGTTGCCAGCTTTCACGGCATTATTTTGGGCTATTCGCGGCAGTTTTTCGCGCTGGCTCGCGCCGGGTATTTGCCTTCTGGGCTGGCAAAACTGTCACGTTTTCAGACCCCGCACCGGGCGATTTTGCTCGGCGGCGTGATTGGCATCGCGGCGATTTTCAGCGACGGATTGATTAATCTGCAAGGCATGTCGCTGACGGCGGCGATGATCACCATGGCGGTGTTTGGCGCGATTGTGATGTATATCATGAGTATGCTGAGCCTGTTCCGCCTGCGCAAAATTGCCCCAGAGATGGCACGCAGCTTCCGCGCGCCGGGCTATCCGCTGGTTCCGGCCATTGCGCTGGTGCTGGCGGTGGTCTGTCTGTTGGCGATGCTGTGGTTCAATTTGGTGATTGCCGGGGTGTTCGTGCTGTTTATGGCGGCGGGTTATCTCTATTTCGCGGCCACCAAGGTGCAGCGCAGCAGCGCGCCAAAAGATCTGATGTTAGAGGGGGAGTGAAAAAAGTGGGTCTGCCTTTGGGGTTAGAGCGGCGGAGCCGAGATTGGCGATGGATAGTTGATCGAGACTGACGGGCTTACTAAGGGGTGAGGCGTCCCTGCGGGAACCTCATCCCCTTAGTTTCCCTGATATCGGGCATGACTGGACGGTTAAGGGCGATTTTGAGGTGGGATTATGGCTATTGGGTGGGAAGAAGGGTCTGCATAGGGGAATGGCAGACCCTTTTCTTTTTGGGATGGGTAAGTAAGAAAGATTAGAGTGGCATACGCTCCTGCGGCCACAGCCACGCGGCACCGCGCACGCCGCTGGAGTCGCCGTGGGTGGCTTTGAGAATTGGGGTTTCGCACTCGCCGCCAAATACCCACTGTTTGAGCAGTAAAGGCACGGTCTGGTAGAGCCTGTCGACGTTACTCATGCCGCCGCCGAGGACAATCACGTCCGGGTCGAGGATGTTGACCACGTTTGCCAAAGCTTTCGCCAGTCGGCGCTCATAGCGGCCCAGTGCCAGCTCGGCCACGGCGTCGCCTTCATCGGCTAATTTGATGATCTCAGGCCCTTTCAGACGCTGGGTTGAGAGGCGGAAATAGTCCTCTTCAAAACCGGTGCCGGAGCAGAAGGTTTCGACACAGCCTGATTTGCCGCAGTAGCACGGCACTTCCTGCGAGAAACGAATTTCGTCTTCGTCCGGCCACGGCAGTGGGTTATGGCCCCACTCTCCGGCGTTGCCGTTGCCTCCGGCATGGACTTCGCCGCTAAGCGCAATGCCCGAGCCACAGCCGGTACCGATGATCACCGCGAAGACCGCTTTTTTGCCCGCGCCCGAGCCGTCAGTGGCTTCGGAAACCGCCAGACAGTTGGCGTCATTGGCGATACGCACTTCGCGCTCGAGCAGTGTGGCGAGATCTTCGTCGAGCTGCTGGCCGTTGAGCCACACCGAGTTGGCGTTTTTCACTTTGCCCGTGAAGGGCGACAGCGTGCCGGGAATACCCAGCCCGACGCTGCCGCGCTGGCCGGTGGCTTTTTCGGCGTCCAGCACCAGCCCTTCGATGGCTTTTAGGGTCTTTTCATAATCATTTCGCGGCGTATCTACGCGCTTGCGAAACAGCTCGCGGCCCTCGTTGGACAGCGCGATCACTTCGATTTTTGTTCCACCTAAGTCAATGCCAATACGCACGGGTGCCTCACTTGGTTTTGTCTGCGATTTCTGGTGTTCAGGTTAATCAGTGTAGAGCCCAGCGACCAGTCTGCGAGAAGATTTCCTAACGACGACCGCCGCTCAATTGGGTATCATGCCGCCCTGCATTCGATAAATCAGCGTACCACGGGTGCGCACGGACAGGGATAACATCATGTTATGGTTTAAAAATTTGTTGGTCTACCGTTTGAGCCGTGAAGTCTCTTTGTCTGCCGACGAGATGGAAAAGCAGTTAAGCCAGTTTACCTTTACGCCTTGCGGCAGTCAGGACATGGCGAAGACCGGCTGGGTGTCACCAATGGGTTCACACGGCGGCGACGCGCTGACGCATTCGCACAATGGCCAGATCCTGCTTTGCGCCCGTCAGGAGCAGAAGATCCTGCCCTCTCCGGTGATTAAGCAAGAGCTTCAGGCCAAGATCGAACAGATCGAAAGCGAGCAGCATCGCAAACTGAAGAAAACCGAAAAAGATTCGCTGAAAGATGAAGTGCTGCACAGCCTGATGCCGCGCGCCTTCAGCCGTTTCAGCCAGACCTTCATGTGGATTGATACCGTCAACGGCTTGATCATGGTTGACGCCGCCAGCGCCAAGAAAGCGGAAGACATGCTGGCCCTGCTGCGTAAGAGCCTCGGCTCACTGCCGGTGGTGCCGCTGACCATGGAAAGCCCGATTGAGCTGACGCTGACCGAGTGGGTTCGCTCAGGGGAAACCCCTGCTGGCTTCACGCTGCAAGACGAAGCCGAGCTGAAAGCCATTCTGGAAGAAGGCGGCGTGATTCGCTGTAAGAAGCAGGCTTTGGTCAGTGATGAGATTGCCACCCATATCGAAAATGGCAAGCTGGTGACCAAGCTGGCGGTTGACTGGCAGGAGCGCATCGCCGTGGTGCTGGCCGACGACGGCAGCATCAAGCGCCTGAAGTTCAGCGATGTTATCCGCGAGCAGAATGATGATATTGACCGCGACGACTTCGCTCAGCGTTTTGATGCCGATTTCATCCTGATGACCGGCGAACTGGCAGCCCTGATTCAGAATCTGGTGGAAGCACTGGGCGGCGAAGCGCAGCGTTAATTGTCGCGCCAGGCCCAAAAATAAAGGACGCAATTCGCGTCCTTTTTTCTTTCTGTCGGTGGGCGGTCAGAATTTATTTATTCAGGTATTTGCACAGGTAAGCAGTAGATTCAACCACTTGCAGGTTGAACTCGCTGTGGCCTGGGACATAGAATTTTTCACCTGGCTCGAAGACCTGCCAGTCGGGGGAGCCCGGCATTAACACTTTCAGCGAGCCGAGCAGGACGGTCATCTCTTCAGGTTTATCGGTGCTGAAGGTGTACTCACCCTTTTCCATTACGCCGACGCTCGCAGCACAACCGGCACTGTCGCTGTCAAAACCAATCGACTTTACCTTCCCTGCAAAATACTCATTATTTTTCAACATAGATTGGCCCTTCGCGATAATTTTAAGAGTCTCCATATTAGGGGCAGAAAAGCCTCGCTGTCACTGATTATTGTTGGTTTATGGCGGAGTACCGAGGCGTGCCGCAAACGCAGGAAAGGGATTTGATTTCACCGGGGCGCAGTGCCATTCTGGACAGTTGTGAATCTGCCCCTTTCCGCCACCGATTGATAGGTCATCTGCATGTCTTTGCCGCTGGAACTCCATCGTTTATTGCCCGCTTTTATCAGCGCGGCGCAGAGTGAGAACTTCTCGGCCGCGGCCCGCCAGTCCGGCGTAACGCCTGCCGCCATCAGCAAAAACATCCGCGTGCTGGAAGAGAAACTCGGGCTGCGGCTGTTCGCTCGTAACACCCACAGCGTGGTGCTGACGGACGAAGGCAAAGCCCTGCTGGCGGAGATCCAGCCACTGTGGCAAGCCCTCGCCTCGACCCTTGAGAATGCCACCAGCCGCGATGGCCAGCCGTCGGGCAGCGTGCGGGTTAGCGTGATCCCAGGATTTGGCCAGTTGATGCTAATGCCGCTGCTGCCGGAATTTCTCAAACGCTTTCCACAAATCAATCTTGACCTCTCTTTGGAGGCACGCGTGGTGAATTTGGTGGCAGAGGGCTTTGACGTGGGAATTGGCAATCGCGTCGACCCGGATAGCCGCCTGATAGCCCGCCAGCTCAGTCCGATGCGCAATATTCTGGCTGCCTCGCCGGGCTATTTGCGGCAGTTTGGTACGCCTTCTGCGCCGAGTGATTTGGCTCATCATCAATGCCTGCTGCATCGCAATCCGGGGAACAATCAGATAGTGAAGTGGCCGCTGGCCGAGCCTTTCCAGACCAGTGAGCTACAGGGAAGGATTATCGCCTCGCGGCCGGACTTGCTGATTAATGCCGCGCTGGCCGATCTTGGCATTGTCTGCCTGGCAGACTGGTATGTGAACCCGCATGTGCAAAGCGGCGATCTGGTGCCAGTGCTGGAAAGCCATTGGCAGCCCGGCGTGCCGCTGTGGCTCTATTACAGTTCTGCGGATTTACCGCCGAGAGTGCGAGAGTGGGTGGAGTTTGTGCTGGAACACTTTCGCGGCTGACCCACTGAAATTCACGCATAAAAAAGGCCTGTCATACAGGCCTTTTTCGTATTCAGATTGGGTGCAACTCAGACGATAAGCTCGGCGGCCAATTTGGCGACCAGCACGTTTGACAGTAAAACCGGGATGCCTAGCTTACTTTGCAACAAGTCACCATGATGACGGTGATAGCCAATGCAATCCAGCACCACCACCTGCGCGCCCTGCTCTTCAAGGGCCAGCGCGGCTTCGGTCAGCTTGGCTTCATCAGCCAGATAAGGGCTGGCGACGGCGAAACACGGCTTTTTCGACAGCTTACGCCACTTGTTGGCCTGCTCCTCAATCTGCTCTTGCACTGGCACCACAATGCCCACCTGATGCGTCCCAACAATCGCGCCCACCAGCGGCGGAATAATCCGGTCCGGCTCAAGCAGCATCGCGGTTTTGGCCTTCAGGCCATGAAACTCGCCGGTGCAAAGCAGCAAAATGGTTTCGCAGCCCAGCTCTTCCAGCCAGTCCACTTTTTCCTGCAAGGCGCGCTCGACGTGCCACGAGCCGAGAGTGACCTGCGTGCCGTCTAACAGGCGCGAAACCAGCAGCGGCTCACCCTGTTCGGGCGCGAAGCGCTGCTCGATTTGTTCCGGAGTCAGCCCGTCGAGCAGGCCGACGTGGGTCACGGCATCTTCAGGAAGGTATTCCATCAACAGCGGCATGATGTCGCTACGTGGTGCCTGACCGATAGTCAGAGTCGCAAAGGAAGTCATCATAATGCTTAATTCCGGCTTTGCAGGTGGCGCAAGCTTCCGTACAGCGACAACAACAGTTGATATTCGTCGGCATCAAAGAACTGACAGGTGCCACGACCAAACTCTTTAGCGACTTCAACGGCAAATTTCGCCGTCAGTGCAATATCGACTTCATGGCTTGCGCCCGTCCCACAGCCCGGAACCACTGATTCAGCCGTAATTGCCACGCCCACCACCGGCACGTCGGTCGCAGTTGAAGGTTGCAGAATGCTGTTCAGGTGGTGCACACCATTGCCATAAGGCGTGATGTCCTGAGTGGTGATTGGGAAAGTCACCGCCGGTTTGCCGCTGGTCATTTCCATAATGCGCAGTAAATCTTCGGATACGCGCAAAATATAACCTTCTTTAACCGTTGGCGAAATCGCAAAACCTTTATGGTTTATGATTCGGTTACCTTTGGTGGTATCGATGGACAAAATCGCGTCCACGCCCGCTACCACTTCGTTGTCATTCATGGTGACGTCGTCGATTGGCGAGTCCATGAAATCCACCGGATCATGAGGTCGAGTCGGCGCATTCGGGCAGATATGGGTGGTGACGATAACGTCACCGGCCAGCACATCGCCTTTACGCTGCATCTCAGCCAGCTTGAGAGCCGCGCTGATAGCCGCGATTGCGCCATCGGCGTCAGACACCACGCCAATGCGCGTCGGACGCGCACCTATGCCGCCTAAGCGACCAATGATCCCAAGCGTTGGCGCACTGCCGCCGCTGATTTTACCGTCGCTACCCGGCAGCGTGATTTTAACAAAATCAGTGCCGCCTTTCGGGCCATCAGCGCGGTGCGTAGTGGCCGTTACGCCAGAATATCCAGCGAACAAATCCACCACGTCCTGACCGCTGACGTACGCGTTATCGATCAGTTCGAACACCGTTAATGTTTGTTGCAAACTCATGGTGCTTTCCTCTTAATACTTCGCGACAGACGCTGCGAGAGCGCACATGCCAAAACTGCCGCGCTAGCCGTTCATTTCTTTTCACTATTGAATGAAAGAATGAATCGGTCTGTTTTTTACGTTTGGCTTCGTGAGCCCTGGTGTTGGTGCAGTATTCTCGTCGTCTCTCGAGCCAGCCGGTACGCTGGCCGGACTCGAAAGGGTTGGAGTATTATTTAGCCTTGGAGCTGAAAATCGAGTTAAAGAAGCTGTACAGTGCGTCACCGGCAATAAAGCCTGCCGCCAGAATCTCCATCGGCGTGCGGCCCTTCTCACCCCAAATACGGATGATGATGATACGCAGCACGATACCGGTGATAACCGCCCATCCAGCCATAACGCTGTTAATCAGCAAACCGGTCGCCAGCAGAACACCGAGCTGGCGCTTAGGCCCGCCGATAAGCTGAATTAACGCGCCCGGAATGGCCCAAATCATTAAGCTGTATGCAATGCCCGGCTGTGCACCTGCCTGAATCGTCTTGGCGTAGACGCGGGCTACCGGCGGAACTAAATCCTGCGCGAAGTAGCCGATATGGGCGTACCAGACCACCGGAATAGCAATCACAAAAGCAATCAGTGCGGCGAACAGCTGGATACGACGCCCCAGCAGTTCAGCCTGTAAATCTTTGCCATAGCCGCGCAGGATAAATCCGGCTTTCAGGTCAAAGCCCATGTCGGCGAAGGCTGGGCCAGTCGCGGCCGTAAAGCCGGTCAGCACGCAGAGCGCCAGCGGCGGGAAGCCAATCAAAATACCGACAATCAGGGTGATCAGCGCCACGGCAAAGGCCGGGAACCAGCCCGAGTGCATGGCGGCAATGCCGACAATCAACTCATGGAAGAAAGCGGCAAAAGCGGCGTAGACGATGAACGCAATCAGCATGCCGATCGACATTTCGCTGTACAGACCGCCCGCCAGCGCCAGCAGCGCGGCAATGGCAATATACCCAAAGGCGCCCAGACCCAGTGCTTTACGCACTTCGGTAGCGGGCTGAGTGAAGCTGGCTTTGGCTTCGGCATTTTTCGCCCGCACCACCTGCACCACTTGAATCAATGACACCAGCCCCGCGCCTACCATCATGCCGTGTGGGATGTACATTGCGTTGAGATCCATGCCCGCCAATGGCTGCGCATAAGCGCGGATCAGCAGGCCGATGCCAAACATGCTCAAGGCCCAGATATTGCCGATAAACGCTGTACCGAAGGCAGCCATCGGGATCTTCAGCATCGCGCCGCCAAGGCCGACAATCACGCCAGCTACCAGCAGCCAGGCTTGACGCCCGCCTTTGTCACCCGCCTTGATAGCTTCTGCGGCGGCGACGCCCGGCGGCCATGCGTTGCTGGCCGGGAACACCTTGGTGTCGAACAGGCGGTAAAGCAGGTAGGCGTCCAGCAACATGGCTACGGACACCCCGATAAACATCGGTAAAATAAGCTGCGGCTGCCCCATTACGTAAGGGATAGCAATCGGCATCAGCAGGCTGTTCGCCGCACCAAAGGTGGCGGAAGAGATCACCGTCTGCGCTAAGTTTTGGGTGTGAATAGAACGATAACGTTGAAAGGCCTGCATCGGAATGCGCGCCAACAACATGGCAAATAACGCGCCGATAATCGACGTGTTAGGCGTCACGCCCAACGTCGTTATCAACTGCACGCCGATGATGGCTCCCAATAAAGAGAGCAATACCATCACAATTAATGTGCCAACATCCCTGAGTGGATTCTGCTTATTATTTTGAAGCTCATGTTGTGCCATAACTGCCCCTGAGATTGGTGCAAATAAACGCGTTATTTTCGCTATTAAGATCCACAGTGCTTAATTGGCAAAAAGTCGCGGTGAGGTATCAGTCTATTGCCAATACTCATCACCCAATTTTTCAGCTAATTGCTGAGTGACGGCCAGCAGCCCCTCTTTGATCCCGGCGGGAATATCCTGACCTTCTTGTGGCGAAGGAAACGATAAACACAGTCCCACCATCTCATTGCGGTGCTTATTGCTAATACTGGTGGCTAATGTACTGATGCCTTGCAGAGTTTCGTTGCAGGCATGAGACACGCCGTTTTCCCGTATCTCCGCAAGGCGAGCTAATAATGCCTCTAAAGTTTGCGGAGAATTGATCGAATTAACACGATAATCCGTGCCAAATCGTTGAATGACATCATCAATACTGTGGCGCGCCAAAATTGCGCGCCCAATGGCAGTTTCATGAGCTGGCAGTAAACTCCCCGCCGGTGTCACCACTTGTAAATAGGTTCTGCCGGGGAACATGCGCATGACCATAATGTCGCGCCCCGACAGCATCGAAATATAGCCCGTACACTGCGTCAACTGGCCAAGCTGCGCCATATAAGGCGAAGCGGCATCGACCAAAGGCGCCGATAAATAGTGGCTGGCCACCGACAGCAGTAACTTGCCAATGCGATATAAACGGCTATCCGGATCGCGTTCTAACAATCCCTGCCCTTCCATCGTCATTAATAAGCGCGATGCCGTGCTTTTCGGCAACTTCAGGTGCTCGACCACGTCACTGAACGACAGGCCGGGATGGCCCTGTCGGCTTCCTTGTTGGGAGAATAATTTTAATACCGCAGAAGCGTTTTCTAATGTGGTCATGCTTATAGTTCCGATATGTGGAACCTAGTTCCTATAAGATTGAGTAAAAATTAAATCCGATAAGGAACAGGGTCAAGATGTTTCTTTTTTGTAAGTTAAATAAGGATGATTAAATATGCTTCACAGGGGGTAGGGAGAAGCCTTTTCAGACGATTCAACGCGGCTTTCCAGAATAATAAGCCGCATTGAATTTCATTGTCAGAATATTGCATCAATTATGACCAGGGCGGCTTTAACTGATGTCTTCATCTTCATAGCGACGTTTGGAGTCCAAAGCTTCGCTTTCGGTTTCATGTTCACTGATCAAGGTATTGGGTTTCGGATGGTCGGCGCGCAGTTCATACCATGTTTCGGTTTTGCCCGACTCGCCTTTTTCAACCGGCACAATGTAAGCTTTACGTGGATAGGGAGGCTGACTCGGCATAAAAACTCCTTGGACTTGAGTGAATGCATTAACGTGCAGTCTGTTAAGTATAGACACTCAACCACGCGAGCTATGAAAGCCGGAGTCAGAAGCCTCTGAAAAGCAAAACGGGCCAGCAGGCCCGTTAACTATTAATGACTGAAAAAGCCAGAGACTAGCGCGCCACCGGCGCGGCCAGCGCATCCAAAATAGCGTCGACGATACTGGCAGGATCTCGAGTGCCATCAATCACAATATGCGCGGCTTCCTGATACAGATTTTCGCGCTCATTCAGCACTTCTAACATCTCTTCAGTGATAGGTTTGCCGGTCAGCGTAGGGCGCTGGTCTTCCAGAGGTGACTCTTCAAGACGCTGCGCCAGCGTCGCTGCCGGAGAACGCAGATAAATAACGGTGCCGGTACGGCGCATAAAGGCGCGGTTTTCCGCCGCCAACACTATCCCACCGCCTGTCGCGACCACGGTCTGGGGGGCGCTGGTGCTTTCAAGCGCCTGAGTTTCGCGACGGCGAAAACCCTCCCAGCCTTCGCGCTCAACAATCTCAGCCACGCTGAGGTTTGAGGTTTGCAGCAGATAGCTATCGGTATCGACGAATTTAAAGCCCAACGCCTGCGCCAGCGCGCTGCCTACCGTGGTTTTACCTGCGCCGCGTGCGCCTATCATGAAAATGGGTTGAGTCATTACTGCTGTCCTTTAAGCCCCGGAGCTTCTTTCATCCAAAAGATGAATATTCTGATGAGTGTCAAAACCGTCAAATTGTACTCGCGAGATAGTACAACAAAAAAGCCTCATCAACAGGTTTTTATCACCCGTTAGTGAAGCTTCTAAGATGTGCGGTCTGTTGAATAGCCCGACTGCTGGCGTTCATCGCCTGTGCAGTGGGCATGATACTCATAAATATTGATGGCGCAATATTTGCGAAGAGCAACCCTATTGCCTAGGGCTAATCCCCCCGTTTTATCGTGGCTTACACACGTAAACCAGCGCGGGCGGGAAATTTTTCACTACGCGGATCTTCTGCCAGGTAAAGTAGCGAGAGAGCATTTTTTCGGATAAATGACTGTATTGAAACTGCACCATCACACCGTCATTGGCTTTCAGACGCTGCTGGGCCTGCTGCAAAATCTTCATGCTGATGCGCGTGGGCATTGATAAGAGCGGAAGGCAGGAGAAGATGGCGTCGAAATCCCCCTCCAGAAACTCGGCCGAATGCGCCATCACCTGCAAGCGCGGATCGTCAATCAGGTTAAGCTTATGCACAAAGCTTGGCTGGATCTCAAACGCCTGAAGATGGGCATCGGCCCGCATGTTGCTCAGAATACGCTTGGTCAACACGCCGTCCGCCGAGCCAAGCTCAGCAATCTTAAGGGACTTAGCCCAGTCAATTTGGCTGAGCATTGAGCGACACAACCACGGCGACGACGGCATGAGTGTCCCCATCGTTCGTGGCGAAGAGATAAAATTCTGTAGATAGAAAAATTGATTCTGCAGCGATACCCGGGTGTTTCTGATCGTCAGTTTTGTCGCATTTAGCATGTTTTATAACCCCTGGGAAAGTAGACCGCTATCAGATAGAAAAATTCTTAAGAATTAATTAATTCCTGCATTTATTTTTCAAATTTGACGGGGTTTATAAAGCGGAATAAGAATATTCTCTTTTAAGCCGAGCTTTGGCTTATTCCTTTTTATTACTTTGTAAGAAAGATTAATAAAACAAACAGAAGGACATATAAAATAAAAAAGCCGACTACTTACACAGTCGGCTTTTTGAAGCTGTTTATCGGTTTGATATCACCGGATGGTCTGGCACTTTCTTCTCGCTAAAGCTTAGCGATAAAGCTCTACGCTTGCGCGTTCAAGGCTGGAGTCGCCTGGGGTGCTGACTCCGATAACGCGGTAGTGGCTCGCGCCTTTGTCGGCAGCTTCGGCTTTCAATTGATCTTTAATACTGCCAGGTGCCCCGCTCATTTGGCTGACAGAAACTACGCCTAATGATTGGTAATTACCGCTATCAGCCTGTGCTGAAGTTATTTGCGTCGCTGCCAGAGCAGAGAAAGAAGCGGTAGTGATAATGGCTGCTGCAATAATAGGTAAGATTTTCATGATGCACACCTTTGCTGTTTGATGTTCTAAATTCGGTTAATTAATTTTTGCGGATGTTTTCCGTTGAATTAATTATCCGCCAGCCAATGCAAGATGACGTAATGCGCCGTAAAGATGCTTAATCTTTGTGACGAAAATGAGGAGAGAATGAAAGCGAAAATTTCAGTGTCAGGATGCTGCAGGCAATTAAGGATTTTTGATGGAGTTTGATGACGGATATTTACAGCTTGAGAAGCAGATTCGCACAAATCGACGCCCGATGGCAATCGCTGTTATGATTCTTTTTACTTATTTGAGAAGGGAGTTCGTATATGGCTGGAACCAGCCTTCTGGCATTAATCGATGACATTGCTTCAATCCTCGACGACGTTGCCGCAATGAGCAAAGTGGCCGCCAAGAAAACCGCCAGCGTGCTGGGCGATGACTTGGCGCTAAATGCTCAGCAAGTTAGCGGCGTTAAAGCTGACAGAGAGTTACCTATTGTCTGGTCAGTGGCAAAAGGTTCATTGATTAATAAGGCAATCTTGGTGCCGCTGGCACTATTAATCAGCGCGTTTGCCTCTTGGGCAATCACGCCATTGTTGATGATTGGTGGTGCATACCTTTGTTATGAAGGTTTCGAAAAGGTGGCGCACAAGCTATTGCACGGCAAAAAAGATAAGCAGCAAAAAGCGGACGCCTCGCGCGAGGTTAAATCCGACGCTGATATTGCCAAGGTAGAAAAAGAGAAGATCAAAGGCGCCGTGCGCACCGACTTTATTCTCTCGGCGGAAATCATTGTGATTTCTCTGGGAACCGTCGCCGCCGCGCCGTTCATGAGCCAAGTGACCGTGATGGTGTTGATTGCCATCGCCATGACGCTGGGCGTGTATGGTTTGGTCGGGCTGATTGTGAAAATCGATGACGCGGGTTTGTATCTGAGCAAGCTGCGGGGTGAAAGCAGCCTAATGAACGGCGTACGCGCGTTTGGCGGCATGGTGGTTAACGCCGCGCCGTTGCTGATGAAAACCCTCTCCGTGGTCGGTACCATCGCCATGTTCCTGGTGGGTGGTAGCATCATCAGCCACGGTTTGCCCTTCATGCACAGTCTGGTTGAAGTGCTTAATCACGGGCATCAGGGCTTTGTCAGCACGCTTATCACCGGTGCAACCGATCTGGCTGTCGGCCTGATTGTCGGTGCCGCCGTGCTGGGCGTCGTGATGCTGGGCCAGAAAATCTTTAAGAAAGGCTAATTAAAAACGCCAATAAAAAGGGCTGCGGTTTATCTCGCAGCCCTTCTTCTTTTATAAAGACAGTTTTATAGAAACAGTCCTACCGGCTAACTTTTCTTGGCAATGATAAAGGCCAAATCCACGGTAAAAGTACCGTCCTCTTGGATCTCAAAGTGCTGAATCACTTCGTCTGACATCGCTTTTTGCAACTCACGGATCGCCACCACAAAGTGCTCTGGAGTGCGCATTCTCTCAACCCAGCTTTTAAACTCTAACTGCGTGCGCCCGGAGGTTAACTCTTGGACTAACAACCCAGCTTCGCTAAACAGCGTCAGCCACTCGCCCGGCGCATAGTTGTGGACGTGCGAGGTATCGCGCAGTTTTTCGATGGTCTGCAAAAAGATGTCTTTCACTGGCTGGCCGGTAGAAGCCAGATCCATCATGATCATAATGCCGCCGGGCTTCAGCACGCGGCGCACCTCGCGCAGCGCCTGACCGACGTCGTGCCAGTGGTGTGCAGAGTAACGGCTAATAATGATGTCGGCACTGCTGTCGGCGAAAGGCAGTGACTCCGCCACGCCCTGCTCGACGCTGATATTGGCTAAGCCTTTGTCCTTCGCCGCCTGACTGACCACTTCCAGCATTTGCGCTGACAAATCATAGGCCACCACCTCTTTTACCGCCTTCGCCGCGACGAAGCTGGCGTGCCCAGCTCCACAGCCTAAGTCGATAACTCGGGCGTCTGGGTGTGACTGCAACATTGTGGCTAATCTTTGTAAATCAGGTCCTTGTGAGTGAACCGCGCTGGTTAAGTAATCCTGCGCCTGTGAACCGAACTGCTTATCGACCGTCTGGCTGTGACTGTTTTTGCTTTCCATTGAGTGCTCCCGTCTGTTTGTTATTGTTGTTTTGCCGATGATGCTGCCTTAGCCAAAATGGCCGTAGAAACACTATAGGTACTGTTTTATACGGGTACAATATGAGCATTTATACTAGTATTAATAACACCCTGTCTGAGTCTTTAATCTGAGTAGCGACGGCGATGAATAACAACGATCCTCTGAATGGCCCGAAGGCATTAGGCGCATTTTTGCGCGCACAGCGCGAGCGTACTTCGCCGCAAGATGTCGGGTTGCCAAGCTCCCCGCGCCGCCGGACCAGCGGGCTGCGCCGCGAGGAGTTGGCGCAAATCAGCGGCATCAGCACCACTTGGTATACCTGGATCGAGCAAGGGCGAGACGTGTCGATTTCCGCCGCGACGCTTGATCGATTGGCGCAGGCGCTAAGGTTGGAGAGTGCCGCGCGCGAATACCTCTTTAGCCTTGCTGAGATCAAAGATCCGCAGGCTAAAATTACCGATAACGCGCCGGACGCACACATTCGTGAATCCGTGCATCAGCTCAACTGTCCGGGGTATTTGCTGGACAGCGCCTGGAACGTGCTGAGCTGGAACCCGCAGGCCGAGCAGCTTTTCGCGGGCTGGCTGGGGGTGGATTCCCAACCGAACCTGCTACGCTTTATGTTTCTCAATCCGCTGGCCCGCACGCTGGTAGTCAACTGGTCGCAGCGCGCCAAGCGCGTGGTAGCCGAGTTTCGTGCCGAAAGTGCACATTACGCCCATTCAGATGAGATTCGCCAAAGCGTGATGGCGCTGCGCGAAAAGAGTGAAGTGTTCGACCAGTGGTGGACGCAGCAGGACGTGCTGGGCCGCGAAGGGGGAGAACGCCGCTTCCAGCATCCGATTCAGGGCGAAGTGGTGTATCGCCAGCAGACCTTCTTCCCGGCGGGCCATGCAGAATTCAAACTGGTGATGCTTATCGAACAGCACTAAGCCCAATTGACGGTTTATCAGAGATATGTGAGGCTGAATTAGCCTATTTCCACATCCCTATTAACGCCCTGACAGGAGTCATTCATGCAAATTCGCCAGATCTATCAGGATGACAATATCGAGATCCGTGTCGCCACGGAACTGGAAGCTCAGCTTCATTTCGATGCGATCAGTGACTCTGTAAAAGAAATCGGCGCGTGGGAAGGTTGGTGCACCGAGCATTACGCACTGAAAGATAGCCGCAAATATTTGCTGGAATGTGCAGAAAAACAGCTTCGCGGCGTGGAATATAACTTCTGCATTTTTGATCGCCACAGCGGGCAAATAGTGGGCGCGGTGAGCGTGAACCGTATCAATACTGATTACAAATTTGGCAATGTTGGCTACTGGATCCGCAGCGGCTTTACGGGTAAATCATTGGCCACTATCGCGGCGAAAGCGGCGGCCTATTTTGCATTTAATGAGCTGGGCCTCACCCGCGTGGAAATCGTCGCCATGGAGGAGAATCTGCGTAGCCGCCGCGTTGCCGAAAAGCTTGGCGCCGTCTCTGAAGGCCTGCACCGCAATCGCCTCTACTATCACGGCCAGCCGCGGAACGCCTGGATGTATTCATTAATACCCAGTGACTTAACCGACTGAATAAATTAAAAATCACCCCCTGCGAATAACTAGGATAAGGCATCAAAATGAGCTCTTCTGCACATACTGTTTCAACCGAATGGCTGGCGAAAAACCTCAATGCGCCGGACGTGGTGATCATCGACTGTAGCAAATCTAAACCGGGCATCACGCCGCCGATTGATTTCCACGGTAGGTATCTTGAATCACATATTCCGGGCGCAATTTATGTCGAAGTCGACAGCATTTCTGACTGCACCACCGGCCTGCCGCATATGATGCCAACCGCCGAGGAATTTGCCGCGTCGATGGGCCGTTTAGGCATCGCTGACACCCAAACCATCATCCTTTATGACGAAGGCGATCTCTTCTCCGCACCCCGAGTTTGGTGGATGTTGACCAGCTTCGGTGCGAAAACCGTGCGCGTGCTGGATGGCGGATTTAATGCCTGGAAAGCCGAGGGCCGCCCAACCCAGAGTGGTGAAATTGTTCGCGTCCCGAGCACCTTTAACGCCAAGCTGATTCGCCCGGTGGTGGTTAACTCCCAGCAAGTTATGGACTCATTGGGCAAGCTGCAAATCATCGACGCGCGCTCGCTGGGCCGTTTCAAAGCAGAGCAGCCGGAGCCTCGTCCGGGCCTGCACGGCGGCCATATCCCCGGCAGCCTGAGCGTGCCTTTCACAGAACTGACGCATAACGGCCATTTGAAGTCGCCACAGGAGCTGAAAGCCACCTTTGAGCGTCTGGGCGTTGACCTGAATAAGCCGGTCATCACCAGCTGTGGCTCCGGCGTGACTGCCGCCGCACTGGCGTTTGGGTTGGATTCGCTCGGCGTGAAGGATGTCATGCTGTATGACGGCTCATGGGCCGAATGGGGCAGCATCGACGAAGACTACCCTATCGAAACCCACTAAAACGCGATTGTTCGTGGCAATAAAAAAACCGGACTCTGAGGTCCGGTTTTTTATTGCATGAAGAGATTTAGAGCTGGCTCACGCCAAGCTGCAAGGCGGCATCTCGCATCTGGTGAATCACCTGATACTCCTCGCGCGGCAGCACCGTAAAACCTTTGATAAGCAGCTTTTCGCACAGCACCTGATTCTCAGGAGCGGCGATAGTTTGAGTCACGGCGTGCCGCAAAATGCTGAGCATCTCCGGCGAAGTTGACGCCGAAGTGATCAGCGGCAAACCCGGCGCCGCGGCCGTCTGGCCGATAATGCTCAACCCCTCGACTTCCTGTGGAACATAGCGGCGCAGCAGTTCCAGCGTCACGCAATCTATGGCAGCAATATCGGCACGCCCCTGCTGAACGGCAGCCAGTGAGTGGCGGTGGCCGCCGGTTTCCAGCCTGTCGCCAAAGAACTTTCCATTCTCAGCCAGTGGCGCAATCAAAGCTCGCAGGCTGTTAAAACCTGACTGCGAGTCAGTGCTGTTGAACGCCACGGTCCGGCCGCGAAAATCGGCTAGAGTAGCTTGGCTATCTTCAGCGCGAGCCAGAAGAAAACTGCGATAATAAGGCCCATTACAGCCCGGCGCGCTGTAATTGAAGGTACCAATCAGTTGGACCTGAGGCAAAAACTCGACCAGCGGAAAACCACAGGTCTGGCTAAGCAGCAAATCCTTCTCCTGCCAGTGCCCGAGAAGGCGATCGGGCCATTCAAGTTTAGCGGGAAGAGAGTCCAAACCGGACGCCGCTAACTTATCGCGAAGCGCCTGCCAAAATTGTTCGACGTCATTGAGCTGTACGCCATACATCGGCAATGAAACCAGCATGCAACACTCCTAAATTCAATATTCCTGACGGACCTGTTGCTGATAATCATAGCCGCTGAACGCTTCTGGCGCATCCGGCTGCCCGGGTGCCAGAGGGTGGATTTCAACATGAATCGGTTTCAGCGCGTGCTCATTTAGCCACTGAGAATAGCCTTCCACCAAAAAGCCTTCGCTGCGCTGAATGTAGGCTTCTCTTTCAGCCAGATACACCTTACGCAAGGCATACCATGGCAGACCGGGTAAGTCATGATGCACCAGATGGTAATTGAGATTGAGGAACAGCAAACGCCAGCCGAAACCCGCCTCATTCAGCGTGGAGCGAGCCTCCGGCGCTTCGTGAGCGCGGTGTTCGAAGAAAGAGCGCAGCTTGGTTAAACTCAGCGCAGGGTAACTAACCGCAATGACGAAATAAACTGGCGACAAGCCGCGAAGGCTCATCCAGTACAGCAGCGCTGCAAGCATCGCGATATGAATCACCCACATCGCGATGGTTTTTATCTCGCCTTTAAACAGAGCCATCAACGCGCCGGAAAGCGTGGCGTAGATATCCAGCAGCGGGCCGACAATCATCCGCCCCGGCAGAGTATTGCGCAGCTTAATCACGGCAACAAACCACGCGGGGAATCGCTCCCAGCGCGCGCGGGTAAAGTAGTAACCTTCAGGATCGTCTTCCGGCAAAGTGAGGTGGTCATTGCGATGATGATGCAAATGCGAGTCACGGTATAAACCGTACGGATACCAAACCGCCAAGGGCAAGGTGCCAAACAGCTGGTTCAGCCAGGCTTTGCGGGTCGGATGGCCGTGGATCAACTCATGCTGTAACGACATATACCAAGTAGTAAACAGCACCAATAGAGGTGTCGCCACCCACGCGCCCAGCGTTTGCCAGAAATAAACCACGGCGAACCAACCGCTGTAAACTGTCACCATCAATATCCATGTCGGCATTTCCAGCCGCCACCACCACGCCTGCGAAAGCTGGTGAATATCGGCTCGTTGTCGAGCATGAAGATAATGAGAAGTCGAAGACATAACGGCGCGCCAGAAGAGAAGATGCGGCAATTATCAGGTAGCGGAAAAGGTTAGTTAAGCGACTAATAACGCTTTGATTAGCAATTAAATCGCTAAAGCTGGAGAGTAAATAAACAGTTGTGGGATAGGTTGAGATTGATACACTTCACGCGGGTGCTCAGGATCTTTCTGTTCTGAGCAGCAGTCAAATTGATGTTGTAAGGCGCAGAAAGAGAAAAGCCCCGAATTGAGTAAATCAACCCGAGGCCACTCTTATGCTCCACAACATAAAGGTAGCCTCTTACCCGCCGAAAGGCAAGGCAGCGGAGGCCGAGATGCCACAAAAACTGGTGTTGATCAGTCTGATTGTTATCTGCATAACGCTTATTGCGTTTACGTGGATAACGCGTAGTTCGCTGTGCGAATTACGAGTCAAACAAGGAGACACGGAGGTTGCGGCCATCCTGGCTTACGAAGCCAAAAGGTAAGGCAACCCAAGGGCGGGGCGCGATGCCCCGCCTCTTGGTTGTTGTCGTGCATCGATCTCTGAGCACCCTTCTACAATCTGCCGGCTAATAGGCTGGCAGACCTTTGAATTAGCCTTGAAGATCTTTCTTTGGTACCTGAACAATCCCGCCCGGCATGCCTTTTCCTGTAAGCAAAAGTTTACTTAAACAGCTAATAAGCTATTGATTATAAAATAAATTATCAAAGCAGAACGGCGAATAACACTTGTGGGATAGCTTGAGATTGATACACTTCGCGCGGGTGCTCAGGATCTTTCTGTTCTGAGCAGCAGTCAAATTGATGTTGTAAGGCGCAGAAAGAGAAAAGCCCCGAATTGAGTAAATCAACCCGAGGCCACTCTTATGCCAGACAACATAAAGGTAGCCTCTTACCCGCCGAAAGGCAAGGCAGCGGAGGCCGAGATGCCACAAAAACTGGTGTTAATCAGTCTGATTGTTATCTGCATAACGCTTATCGCGTTTACGTGGATAACGCGTAGTTCGCTGTGCGAATTACGAGTCAAACAAGGAGACACGGAGGTTGCGGCCATCCTGGCTTACGAAGCCAAAAGGTAAGGCAACCCAAGGGCGGGGCGCGATGCCTCGCCTCTTGGTTGTTGTTGTGCATCGATCTCTGAGCACCCTTCTATCATCTGCCGGTTAATAGCCTGTTAGACCTTCGAATTAGCTTTGAAGATCTTTCTATGCCGCCTCAAAAATGCAGCTCAGCAGGCTTGAGTCCATTAACGAAAAAGCTTACCCGACCAGCTAATAACCTTTTGATTATAAAATAAATTATCAAAGCAGAACGGCGAATAACACTTGTGGGATAGGTTGAGATTGATACACTTCACGCGGGTGCTCAGGATCTTTCTGTTCTGAGCAGCAGTCAATTGATGTTGTAAGGCGCGGAAAGAGAAAAGCCCCGAATTGAGTAAATCAACCCGAGGCCACTCTTATGTCCCAACAACATAAAGGTAGCCTCTTACCCGCCGAAAGGCAAGGCAGCGGAGGCCGAGATGCCACAAAAACTGGTGTTAATCAGTCTGATTGTTATCTGCATAACGCTTATTGCGTTTACGTGGATAACGCGTAGTTCGCTGTGCGAATTACGAGTCAAACAAGGAGACACGGAGCTTGCGGCCATCCTGGCTTACGAAGCCAAAAGGTAAGGCAACCCAAGGGCGGGGCGCGATGCCCCGCCTCTTGGTTGTTGTTGTGCATCGATCTCTGAGCACCCTTCTATCATCTGCCGGTTAATAGGCTGGCAGACCTTCGAATTAGCCTTGAAGATCTTTCTGTAGCACCTGAGTAAAGGTATCCATCGGGCAGAAACCTTGCTTATCGGTTTCACATCCTTCAATTTGCAAAGTGACACGCTGCGGAGGGTTTTTCAGGCTCAATGGCGTATTGTTGCGGATCTGCTTGGCCGTTGGATAAACGTACTCAATCTTCATCAGATCTTTGTCGGTTTTCTTGTCATGCCAGCGCTGGAACACAACGGCTCCGCTGATCGGCGTGCGTTCATATTGGCCCGGCAAGCTGTAGTCTTTGGTTTTCAGTGCCGCCAGTAATGAAGCGATATTGGAATCATGCCCAACCAGCAGTGCCAACTTGGCTTTTTGCGCCGACTGCTGATCTTCTGACTTCGCATCATCCTTGTTTAAAGCCCCGGCGATGAAAGTGAGCAGCGGTTTTGCGGCATTAGCGGCAATCGCCGGTGAGCCGAAAAGCGTTTCATGGTACATGTTTTTGATGGTTTCCAACTGCGTCCACTGCTCGGAGGTTTTAATTTTCCCCCACGCCACGTCCTTCATTGGGAAACCTTCGTAATACTGCAGCATAAAGGCATCGGCCGCGCCGGTTCCCATACGCAGTGGCCCGGTGATCCCCGGCTCTTTGCCCTGAGTCAGCACAACAGTTGAGGGCTGAGAAGCCAAGTCACACTGTTTATCCTGCTTACACACCTTGGAATTCTGGTAATCCATGATGTTTTGCAGTAACTGATAATTTGGCTTGAGGCGCTGATTCAGGCCATCAATCCCGCCTTCACCGGCGTGCTGATTAATCGAATTCAGCGCGTCGGTTTTAAATTTTTCATTCACCTCGGCGGTGATAATCGGGTTGAATACCGGATCCATTTTGCCGATTTCAACCCGGTTGACCACGCTCAAGTCGCACCCTGGGAAAGCTCCGCTGATAAAGTGTTTTGCGGTATCGATGGTGCGCGGCAGGCTGTTGGCATAGGAGAATACCTGCCCCGCCGTTGGGCATTGCGCTGCCGGGACCAGCTGAGTTTTGGCCAGCCACGCGCGGAAATAATGCCCCATATGCTCTTCGACCTGCCCCCCTTTCGGCGTTAACAGGCCACCTTCAGTTTGCCATTTCGGCCAGGTGTGGGTAGTGGATTCGGCCAGCACATCACCGTAATTGACCAGAGGAGCGCGAATACCGTGACGGCTCATAATCAACACTTGCTGCAACTCCAGTGACGAATTGGCGGCAAAAGATGGGGCAGACATTGGAAGCAAGCAGGCTAATGCTGTCAGTGCTAATACGCGGCGAGATTTTTTCAATGGTTGATCCTCTGTGATTTCCTTGGCAATAGACATCCACCGTGGCCCAATCTATTGTTCAGATTAGTTCCAACGGTGAATTTGCAGCATAGGGGAATACATCACAGCAGAGAGGGATCAAGGTCACATCAATCAGTTAATGTGACACTTTTATTACAGCCTTGTTAGAACTGATAACGCAGCCAGGCAAAAAAGACGTTGCCGTTGTTGTAGGTCCCCGGAATATAGGTCGCCTGGAAGGTTAACTTGTTATAACCCACCGAGGCTAAAGGCAACACAATAGGTATGGGAATATAAGAATAATCATCCCGCGCCGTCACCGCCGCCGTATAACCCAACCCCAAGCGGAAGTTTTTATCTTGCGCCGGTTGCCATATTTTCTCATACCCATAACCGCCTATCGGCTCCCATTTATTATGGGAATCTTTGAAGGCCATTAAATAGATGCCGTGCCAGTCGCCGTTTTCATCATAACGAGAAATACCATAACCACCGCCCCAAGGGCGCTCGTTATATTTATCCGTTTTCTCTTTGTCATACGTAAGACGGTTATGCCAGGTAATAACGGGTAGATAGAGATCTTTGTTTGGCGAGTCGTTCCAGGTGGTTGAGACGTCCTGAGTCCATGAGTCCCACCAGCCCATAAAGCCTGGTCTTTCTGGTGATGTAGCCTGTGCAGCCGGCTCAGCGCCAGCAAAAACGGTCACAGGTAGAATGCAGGATAATATCACTATCCATGATGTAATTTTTTTTGAAATAACCATTTAACTTAATACTCCCTTTATCCAAAGAGCATATTAGCAACAGATGGTTAAATAAGGTTTAAACACCGAGTTGTCGTTTTGTAAGGAAATATTCCAGAATCTAACAATCCAAAAACAGTGAGATAATATTGAGATAAATCCTAGGCTTTAATAACTAAAAAAGCAGAGGCACCTTATAGAAAACGATAAAAATTAACTTATCCATTAAAAAAAAGATGCTGAATAAACAATAAGTAATAACTTAGGATTAATACTATATCTGAATTCTTATCTGCTAGTGCTGTGTTTTTAAGCAAATACTTTTATCGAGCACAAAAAAACCGGAGGCAGAAGCACTCCGGTTTTCATTTTAACTAACCATTAGCCCAGCTGTTTGCGGGCATTACGGAACATGCGCATCCATGGGCTGTCCTCGCCCCACTCTTCCGGGTGCCACGAGTTGCTCACGGTGCGGAATACGCGTTCAGGGTGCGGCATCATGACGGTGACGCGGCCCGATAGGTTAGTCACGGCGGTGATACCGTTTGGTGAACCGTTCGGGTTAGCCGGATAGTTTTCCGTCACTTGACCGTTATTATCCACAAAACGCAGCGCCACCAGGTTGGCATGTTCGAGCTGGGACAGATGCACAGCGTCACGCACTTCCACATGGCCTTCACCGTGGGAAACGGCAATTGGCATACGCGAACCCGCCATGCCCTGCATGAACATGGATGGGCTAGCAGTGACTTCTACCAGACTGAAACGAGCCTCGAAGCGATCGGACAGGTTACGCACGAAGCGCGGCCAGTGTTCAGCCCCCGGGATCAGCTCTTTCAGGTTGGACATCATCTGGCAACCGTTACACACGCCGAGCGCCAAAGTCTGTGGACGATGGAAGAAATCCTCAAACTCTTCGCGCACGCGGTCATTGAACAGCACCGATTTCGCCCAGCCTTCGCCAGCCCCCAGCACGTCCCCGTAGGAGAAGCCGCCGCAGGCCACCAGCGCGTGGAAATCTTGCAGGTCACGGCGTCCGCTAAGCAGATCGCTCATATGGACGTCGATGGAATCAAAACCAGCACGGTGGAACGCCGCCGCCATTTCAACCTGTGAGTTGACGCCCTGCTCGCGCAGCACCGCCACTTTCGGACGCGCGCCTTTAGCAATGTAAGGCGCTGCCACGTCTTCGTCTGGTGCGAAGCTAAGCTTCACGTTCAGGCCCGGATCGCGATCATGGGTTTTGGCTTCATGCTCTTGGTCGGCGCACTCAGGGTTATCGCGCAGACGCTGCATCTGCCAGGTGGTTTCCGCCCACCAGGTACGCAGCGTGGTGCGGCTTTCGCTGTAGACCGGCTTGTCGCCCTGAGTGATAACAAAACGATCGCCCTGCTCGACGCTGCCCAGATAGTGAGAACAGTCGCCAAGGCCGAATTTAGCCAAGGTTGCTTCAACTGCGCCACGGTCCTCAGCACGAACCTGAATCACAGCGCCCAGCTCTTCGTTGAACAGCGCCGCCAGCGCATCTTTACCCAAGGCGGCAATGTCAACATTCAGGCCGCAGTGGCCCGCGAAGGCCATCTCTGCCAGCGTCACCAGCAGGCCGCCGTCAGAACGGTCGTGGTAGGCCAGAAGCTTGCGATCGGCCACCAGCGCCTGCATGACGTTGAAGAAGCCAGCCAGTTGTTCTGCACTGCGAACATCGGCAGGCGTGTCGCCCAGTTGGCGATAAACCTGAGCCAACGCGGTAGCGCCCAGTGCGTTATGCCCAAGACCAAGGTCCACCAGCAGCAGGGCCGTGTCGCCTTTATCAGTGCGCAATTGTGGAGTTACCGTACTGCGCACGTCCTCGACGCGAGCAAACGCGGTGATAACCAGAGAGAGCGGAGAAGTCATTTCGCGCTGCTCGTTGCCTTCCTGCCAGCGGGTTTTCATCGACATAGAGTCTTTGCCGACCGGAATAGTGATCCCCAGCGCCGGACACAGCTCCTCGCCGACAGCTTTCACCGCCGCGTACAGGCCAGCGTCTTCGCCCGGATGGCCAGCAGCGGACATCCAGTTAGCAGAGAGCTTCACGCGTTTCAGGTTGCCAATTTCCACTGCGGCAAGGTTAGTCAGCGCTTCGCCGACGGCCATGCGGCCAGAAGCCGCGAAGTCCAGCAGTGCAATTGGAGCACGCTCGCCCAGCGACATGGCTTCGCCGTGGTAGCTGTCAAGGCTGGCGGTAGTGACCGCGCAGTCAGCAACCGGGATCTGCCACGGGCCAACCATCTGGTCACGAGCCACCATGCCAGTGACCGTACGGTCGCCGATGGTGATGAGGAAGGTTTTTTCCGCCACGGCCGGTAAATGCATTACGCGCTTTACGGCTTCCGTCAGCTGAATGTTTGCCGCATTTAGGCTGTCGCCCTTGGCTTTCAAGGTGGTGACGTCGCGGGTCATTTTCGGCGTTTTGCCTAACAGCACGTCAAGCGGCATGTCGATTGGCTGATTGTTGAAATGGCTGTCTTCCAGAGACAGGTGCATCTCTTCAGTGGCTTCCCCAATCACGGCATAAGGCGCGCGCTCGCGCTTACAGATAGCGTCGAACTGCTCAAGCTGGGCCGGAGAGACTGCCAGCACGTAGCGCTCTTGGGATTCGTTACACCAGACTTCCAGCGGGCTCATGCCCGGTTCGTCATTGAGAATATCGCGCAGTTGGAAGCGACCGCCGCGATTGCCGTCGCTCACCAGCTCAGGCATGGCGTTGGATAAACCGCCCGCGCCGACGTCGTGGATGAACAAAATTGGGTTAGCTTCGCCCAGCTGCCAGCAGCGGTCGATCACTTCCTGACAGCGGCGTTCCATCTCTGGGTTATCACGCTGTACGGAAGCAAAATCCAGATCAGCATCAGACTGGCCAGAAGCCATTGAGGACGCCGCGCCGCCGCCCAGACCGATATTCATCGCCGGGCCGCCCAGCACAATCAGCTTAGCGCCGACGGTGATTTCGCCTTTTTGCACGTGGTCAGCGCGGATGTTGCCGATCCCGCCCGCCAGCATGATGGGCTTGTGGTAGCCGCGCAGCTCAGGGCCGTTGTGGCTGTTGACGTTTTCTTCATAAGTACGGAAGTAGCCGAGCAGCGCCGGACGACCAAATTCATTGTTGAAGGCCGCGCCGCCCAGTGGGCCGTCGGTCATGATATCCAGCGCGGTAACGATGCGATCTGGCTTGCCGAAGTTCTCTTCCCACGGCTGTTCAAAGCCCGGAATGCGCAGGTTGGAAACCGAAAAGCCCACCAGACCGGCTTTCGGCTTAGCACCACGGCCTGTAGCGCCCTCATCGCGGATCTCGCCGCCGGAGCCAGTCGCCGCGCCCGGCCAAGGTGAGATGGCCGTTGGGTGGTTGTGG
The DNA here is from genome assembly GCF_052376015.1 of Ewingella sp. AOP8-B2-18. Lineage (NCBI taxonomy): Bacteria > Pseudomonadati > Pseudomonadota > Gammaproteobacteria > Enterobacterales > Yersiniaceae > Ewingella > Ewingella sp. AOP8-B2-18. The sequence goes on along the minus strand of NZ_JBQSVB010000007.1, from coordinate 30,222 downwards.
GTTTCCACTTTCATCAGGATATGAGCCTGTTCCTGATGGAAATCGTACAGGCCGTCTTTGGCGTTGGCGTAGAAACGCCCAACCTGCGAACCTTCCATCACGGCGGCGTTATCTTTATAAGCCGAAAGCACGTGATCTGGCGTGTGTTCGAAGGTATTTTTAATCATTTTGAACAGTGACTTAGGCTGTTCCTGACCGTCGATAATCCAGTCGGCGTTGAAGATCTTGTGGCGGCAGTGCTCGGAGTTAGCCTGCGCAAACATGTACAGCTCAATGTCAGTCGGGTTGCGCCCCAACGACGTGAAAGCGTTCATCAGATAGTCGATTTCGTCCTGTGCCAGCGCCAAACCCAGTTTGGTATTGGCGGCTTCTAAGGCAGAACGGCCTTCGCCGAGAATATCCACGGACTGCACCGGTGCAGGCTGGTGCTGAGCGAACAGCGCTTCGGCATCTTCAAAACGGTCAAAAAGGGTTTCCATCATACGGTCATGCAGCAGGGCACCCAGTTGACGCCACTGCTCGTCGGTCAGGCTTGTTGCCTGCACGTAGAACGCCAGACCGCGCTCAAGGCGCAACACCTGAGACAAACCGCAGTTGTGCGCAATGTCGGTGGCTTTGGAAGACCAGGGAGAGATAGTGCCCGGGCGCGGCGTGACCAGCAGCAGGCGGCCAGCAGGAGCATGTTCAGCGAGAGAAGGACCGTACTTGAGGAGGCGTTGTAACTTGGTTTGTTCGTCCGAATTCAGCGGCGCGCTGACGTCAGCAAAGTGTACATATTCGGCATAGATATCACTGACGGGGAGATGAGCATCCTGACAGCGGGACAATAACTTATTAATACGAAAAGCCGACAAAGCGGGCGAACCACGCAGTATTTCCATAATCACAGATCTCTCGTCTTCGAAGCAACTGACCGTAGTGCTTCATTGGGCGCAACAGGGGGAAAACGCGGGCTATTATAAAGAAAGCCGGAGCCTGACGAAACCGTTTGCGTAGTGAATATTGATATATTCACTAACACCTACCTTATCCATGGATATTATGAATAAAGTTGCAGGCTGTCGTTTTGTTGAGCAAAATGCGTCGGCACTGGGAATATAACCATAGTAAGTAGAGAGCATAAGCTCAAAAAAATAATAGCGCCGCAGAGAGATAACTATTTGACGCGCATAAAATTAAATTACTTTCTAGTGGGTCTCGCAGCGTTGCTGATGGCGTTGGCTTTATGGCCGACCGTGCCGTGGCACCGTGGCGAAGGTGACCAACTAGAACAGATAAAGTCTCGCGGAGAGCTGCGCGTAACGACGCTAAATTCTCCGCTGACTTTTTTCAACAGCCCAGACGGAAACCTCGGATTCGACTACGAACTGGCGAAACGCTTTGCCGACTATCTTGGTGTGACGCTTGTCATGTCACCTCATAATAATGTCAACGCGATGTTCAATGATCTGGACAGCAATCGGGCCGACCTGATTGCCTCCGGTCTGATTTACAATGTCGAGCGTCTGAATGCGTATCGCACCGGGCCTGAATACTATTCGGTATCACAACAATTGTTGTATCGCCAGGGTTCCGCACGTCCGAAAACTTTCGACGATGTGAAAGGGTCCCTGACCGTCTCCGCCGGCACCGCCCATGTCGCCACCTTGCAAACCGCGCAGAAAAAGTTCCCGGACCTGACCTGGACCGAAACCGATAAGCTGTCACCTCGCGATCTGCTGCAACAGGTGGCCGACGGTAAACTCGCTTATACCATGGGCGACTCCGTGACCGTGGCGCTGATGCAGCGCGTCTACCCGCGTCTGGCCGTGGCTTTTAACGTCACCGCCGACGAACCGGTCACCTGGTATTTCAGCAAGAAAACTGACGACGACAGCCTGTACGCCGCCATGCTGGACTTCTTCAGCCAAATTTCTGAAGACGGCACGCTGGAGAAGCTAGAGGAGAAGTATCTCGGCCACGTTGGGGAGTTTGACTATGTGGACACCCGCACCTTCCTCAAAGCAATAGACACCACCCTGCCCGCGCTGCAGCCGCTTTTTGAGAAATACGCCGGAGACATTGACTGGCGCCTGCTGGCGGCCATCTCTTATCAGGAGTCGCATTGGGATCCACAGGCCAAATCGCCGACCGGGGTGCGCGGCATGATGATGCTGACCCGCGCCACGGCATCGGGGCTGGACGTCGATGACCGAACCGACGCCGAACAGAGCATTCAGGGCGGCGCGCTCTATCTCTCACGCCTGATGGACAAGATGCCCACCAGCATTCCGCAGGATGAGCGCATTTGGTTCGCTCTGGCGGCTTACAATATGGGGTATGGGCACATGCTCGATGCCCGTAAGCTGACGGCGGATCAGAAAGGTAATCCGGATAGCTGGCTGGACGTCAAACAGCGCCTGCCGATGCTCAATCAGAAGCGCTACTTCTCCCGCACCACCTATGGGTATGCCCGGGGCACGCAAGCTTATAATTATGTTGAGAATATCCGTCGCTATCAGATCAGTCTGGTGGGGTATTTGATGGAGAAAGAGAAGAAACAAGCGCAGCAGGCGGCGTTGCAGGCTCAACTGGGTGCTGGTTATCCCGCCGTTGAAGCCACACAGGTGCTCGCCGCTGCGCCGTGATTTAGCTCAAATCGGTAGCGTCACCCTGGGCGGCGCGCTGCGCCTGCTTCAACGCCTTTTTCTGGCTGCGCCGCCAACGGAAGAACGCGCTGAGCATGGCCGAACATTCGTCCGCCAACACGCCCGCCTCAATTTGCACCTGATGATTCATACCCTGATGGCCCAGCACGTCTAACAGTGAGCCCGCCGCGCCGGTTTTAAGATCAGTCGCGCCATACACCACGCGGCGAATGCGGCTGTGGATCATCGCCCCGGCGCACATCACGCAGGGTTCAAGCGTCACATACAGCGTGGCGTCCAACAGGCGATAGTTTTGCACCTTCTGCCCGCCCTCTCTCAGCGCCATGATCTCGGCGTGAGCCGTAGGATCGTGATGGCCAATCGATCGGTTCCAGCCTTCGCCAATGACCTGATTGTCCAGCACCAGCACGGCGCCCACCGGCACTTCCCCTTCGTCCTGCGCCTTAAGGGCCAGATTCAACGCGTAGCGCATCCAATCTTCATCGCTGAATTGCTCAGTCACTCTTACCTCTATTACTTTTATCCGGCCGCCATTATAGCGTTCTCACTAACTCTACCCAACCATTGCGGGCACTGCGCGGGAATTGATATTCAAGGAGGGAAATTCAGAGAGGGAAAAGCATCGGGCCGGTTTAACCGGCCCGATATACAACACCGCTATTCGAGCTGCTGAAGCTCGCCCTGCTTACTGACTCTGAAGCGATGCTCGCAGAAGAACAGCAGCGGGTTGTCCTGCTTGCTGTCGCTGTAACCACTGTAGAGTTTCAGCGGAGAGCCGATGCGTTGCTCGAGCTGCACCACCTTCTCTTCCCCCAAACAGCGCAGCGGCAGCAGCCAACCGCCCTTGCCGCGCGCCATGCGGCTGCCGACTAAACGGATACGCGGTAAGAAAGGAGATGCGTTATACACCTGTTGCACCAGATTTTCCGGTGAACCGGTGATTAACCACACTTCGGCGTCATGCTTTTCAATGTACTCACGCAGTCGTCGCTGCACCACCGGAAACGCCACCACCTTCTGGCGGAACCAGTTCACAAAGCGCAGTTCGAGGTCTTTCAGGTGCGCCTCGCTGTGCCCGAAGGTGATTGACCACAGCAACAGACTCATCGGCCAGCGCGCGGCTCGACCGTGAATCAACATGCCTAAACCGACCACAGGTAACAGCGGCACCACTAACAACAGGTTTTGCGGCATCCGCCACAGCAGGAAGCGCATAAATGAGCCAAACATGTCCTGCTGGTGCAGCGTGCCATCCAAATCAAAAAATACTACTCGCCGATCCGCCTTCGCGCCCAATGCGTTACTCCTCGGGATCGTTGAACCCCATCATCCAGGTGAAAATAAATCCAGCTAATACGGTAATCAATATCCCAGCGAGGTACAACACCACTTTTCCCGACACAATGGTCAGCGCCAGTGGCAAACCTGAGATACCGAAAGTGATCACCGTCGCCACTTTCCAATAACAGATTAGCGCACCGCCGACCGCTCCGCCCAAACATGCGCCGATAAAAGGTCGGCCCAGAGGCAGAGTCACGCCGAAAATCAGCGGCTCGCCGATGCCCAAAATACCGACAGGCAGAGCACCTTTAATCACTTTTTTCAGCCGGGCGTTGCGCGTTTTCATGTAAACGGCGATGGCCGCGCCCACCTGCCCGACGCCCGCCATGGCTAAAATCGGCAGCAGCGGGTTGGAGCCGTGGGCCTGAATCAGCTCCACGTGGATCGGCACCAGACCCTGATGCAGCCCAGAAAGCACCAGCGGCAGGAAGGTTCCGGCGAGAATTGCGCCAACCACCAGGCCGCCCTTATCGATCGCCATATTCACGCCGTGCGCGATGGCGTCGGAGATAACCCCGCCCAGCGGTTGGAGGATCACAATCGCCAGCGTGGCAGTGACCAAGGTGGTGATCAGCGGATTGAGGATCAGCTCGACCGACTCCGGAAGCCATTGGCGCAGCCGCTTTTCCAGCCAGCACATCAGCGCGACCACGAAGAGTACGGCGATCACCCCGCCGCGCCCCGGCTGGAGTGCTTCGCCAAACAGGGTAATTTGCGCCAGCGCCGGGCTGGAGAGAATGCCCGCCATCACGCCCCCCATGGCCTGCGAGCCGCCAAACACTCGCGCCGCGTTGACCCCCACCAGAATGTTCATGATAGCGAAAATCGCCCCGCCGAATATCCCCAGCAGGCCGAGAATATTGGGGTAATCCAGCGCCAAAGAGCCCGCGATATCCGGCCGCTTGAGCAGGTTGATAATGCCCATGATCAGGCCGGAGGCAATGAAGGCCGGGATAAGGGGGATAAAAACGTTGGCGAGTTGGCGCAAAGCGCAGCTCATCGGTGCAGAGTATTTCGACTTGGCATCGGCCTTATTTCGGGCAATCAGGTCCGGTGAGGCCGCCGGGGCTGGCGCGCCTGAGAGCAGCTCGCGCATGGCATCCACCACCTTCGCCGCCGCGCCGGGGCCGACCACGAACTGATGCTGCTCGCCCTGCTTGATATAGCCCTTAACGCCGTCGAGCGTCTGAATGCCTTTCAAATCAAGCAGCTGCTCGTCGAGAACTTCAACCCGAACTCGCGTCATGCAGTTTTCGAGTTTACTGATATTGCTCTCGCCACCTACGCGTTGCAGGATTTGCGTTGCCAGCAGCTGCGTTTTGTCCATTGCCGTCGCCATACCCTTCCCCCATCAGCCTGAAAGCCTTAACCCGCGAGCGCCGCGCGCAGGAATCCGTGGTGCGCCGTCAGCCGCTGAATGGCTTCTTGAGCACTGATATTTGCCAAAATCATCAGAATCGCCGGTTTCACTTCGAAGTCGGTTTGCGAGAGCGCGGCTTCGGCATCGGCCCGCGCGGCACCCGTGGCTTCCACCACAATGCGGCAGGCCCGGTCCACCAGCTTGACGTTGGTGGCCTTCACATCAACCATCAGGTTTTGATAAACCTTGCCGTTTTTCACCATCGCGCCAGTGGAAATCATATTCAGCACCAGCTTCTGCGCGGTGCCGGACTTCAAACGCGTCGAGCCAGTCAGCGCCTCGGGGCCAACTACCGGAGAAATCGCTACCTGCGCCTCGTGGGCTATTGGCGAGTCCGGGTTGCAGGAGATAGCCACCGTGGCGCAGCCCAGCTCCCGCGCGTAACGCAGCGCGCCGATGACATAAGGCGTGCGCCCGGAAGCCGCCAGCCCCACGATGGTATCCGCCGGGGTAATTTGCAGGTTTTTCAGGTCGGTGACGCCCAGCTCTTCGCTATCCTCCGCCCCTTCGACGGCTTTGAGTAACGCCCCCGGCCCGCCGGCAATCAGCCCGACGACTAAGCCATGAGGCACGCCAAAGGTCGGTGGACACTCGGAGGCGTCGAGCACGCCGAGACGCCCGCTGGTGCCCGCGCCGAGATAAATCAGACGACCTCCGGCTTTAAAGGAGGCGGCGGCCATATCCACGGCCTGCGCGACCTCTGGCAGCACGGCGCGGATGGCTTCCGGCACTTTGCTGTCTTCGTGATTGAAGCTGGCGACCATCTCCAGCGTGGTCATTTCATCAAGGTTCATGGTGGCCGGATTGCGGCTTTCTGAAACGAGTGATCCTAGGTTCATTGATTGACTCCTGAATTTTTAATTCAAAATATTAATTCATATTTGAATATTTTATTCTTAAAGGCGAGGGAATTTTGCTACCTTAGATAAGATAATGTTCAATTCGTGATGTGCGTAGGTGCTAAGGGAAGGTCCGACAATGAGCAGTATGATCCGAATTCGTCAGCTCTACCCCACGCTGGCGCAGAATGACCGCAAGCTGGCCGACTTCCTGCTGCAACAGCCGGAGAAGGCGCGGCACCTTAGCTCGCAGAAGCTGGCAGAGATGGCCGGTGTCAGCCAGTCCGGCGTGGTGAAATTTGCCCAGAAGCTAGGCTACAAGGGCTTTCCCGCTTTAAAGCTGGCGCTCAGTGAAGCCCTCTCTTCGCCGCAGAATGAAGTGGCGGTCACCGTGCATAATCAGATTGTCAGCACCGACAGTCTCCAGACCGTCGGCGAAAAGCTGCTGGCTGAAAAGTACGCCGCGCTGCGCGCTACGCTGGATATCAACAATGAACAGCGTCTCCAGCAGGCGTTATCGATGCTGACCCATGCGCGCAAAATCGTGCTGACCGGCATTGGCGCGTCGGGGCTGGTAGCCAAAGACTTGGCCTATAAGCTATTGAAAATTGGACTGACGGCGATTGCCGAGTCTGACACCCACGTGCTGCTGGCGACGGTTCAGGCGCTGTCGAAAGACGATTTGTTGCTGGCTATCTCCTTCAGCGGCGAGCGCCGGGAAATCAATCTGGCGGCAGATGTCGCTCGCAAAAGTGGCGCGCAGGTGCTGGCCCTCACCGGATTTTCTCCCAATACGCTACAGCAGCAGGCTTCCCACTGCCTGTACACCGTGGCGGAGCTTCCGGCCACTCGCGGTGCAGCCATCTCCTCGACCACCGCGCAGTATTCCCTGACGGATATCCTGTTTATGGCCTTGATTCAGCAAGATAGCGAGAGAGCGCCGGGGCGGATTAAGCACAGCGAGGAGCTGGTGAAGAAGCTGGTTTGATCGGGATCATTCCACAGCGCGATTGTCATTTCGGCAGGCTCTCGGACAGGTCAAATCTGCTATACTGCGCGACTTCATCATTACTGACGCGAGAGAGATCATGGCCCTGCTTATCACACACAAATGCATTAACTGCGATATGTGCGAGCCGGAATGCCCGAATCAAGCGATCTCAATGGGTGAGGAAATTTACCAAATTGACAGCGATCGCTGCACGGAGTGTGTCGGTCATTATGATAAACCCACCTGTCAAAGCGTGTGCCCTATCGATAACACCATCATTGTGGACGCGCTGCACACTGAAACCAACGAGCAGCTGTGGGACAAGTTTGTTCTGCTGCATCACGCCGCACAGCTGTAAGGCTGGCGGCGCGAAGCGCACTGTTTTCAGCTTTCGATAATCACCGTGGCACAGGCATAGCGACGCTCATCGGCCAGCGTCACGTGCACGGATTTAACCCCCAGCTCTAATGCCATTTCCGCCGCGCGCTCGTGGAACACCAGCCCCGGCTTGCCCAATGGGTCATTAACCACCTCGAACTGCTCAAACGCCAGCCCATTGCGGATGCCGGTGCCCAGCGCTTTGGCTGCCGCCTCTTTCACTGCAAAACGTTTAGCAAGAAAGCGCACCGGCTGCTGGTGATTCTGATACAGCGCCCACTCGTTGGCACACAATATCCGTTTCGCCAGCCGATCGCCGCTTCTCTCCACCACGGCTTCAATACGGGTGATTTCGACAATGTCGGTGCCCAGTCCAAGAATAGCCATTAACGGCGTGCTTCCCGCATCAGGATTTTCATCTCGCGCACCGCGCTTGCCAAACCGTCAATCACTGCCTGCCCGATGATGGCATGGCCGATGTTCAGCTCGTGCATCTCAGGCAGCGCGGCGATAGGCAGCACGTTGTGGTAGGTCAAGCCATGGCCTGCATTCACTTTCAGCCCTTTGCTGGCGGCATAGGTGGCGCCTTTCTTGATGCGCTCAAGCTCGGCAAGGCGCTCGATATCGGTTTTGGCATCAGCATAAGCGCCGGTGTGGATTTCGATATAAGGCGCGCCAACGGCAACCGCGGCGTCGATTTGGCGGAAGTCAGCATCAATAAACAGAGACACCAAAATACCGGCTTCAGACAGGCGGGAGACGGCGACGGTCATTTTGTCGATTTGGCCCGCAACGTCCAGACCGCCCTCGGTGGTGACTTCTTCGCGCTTTTCCGGCACCAGGCAGCAGAAGTGCGGCTCGATTTCACAGGCAATGCCGATCATTTCATCGGTCACCGCCATCTCGAGATTCATGCGAGTCTGGATGGTCTGGCGCAGCAAACGCACATCGCGGTCGGTAATGTGGCGACGGTCTTCACGCAGATGCACAGTAATACCGTCAGCGCCCGCCTGCTCGGCAATAAACGCGGCCTGAACCGGATCAGGGTAGGCCGTGCCACGCGCGTTACGTAGCGTGGCGATGTGATCGATATTAATGCCTAACAGCAGTTCAGCCATGACAACTCCAGTAAATAGGTTAAAGAGTTCGCAAAAGGATCGGGTTGATACTGACGGTTTTCCCGCTAATTGGCGCAGTTTACACCCGTATCAGGCGTGACGGGTACCCCAGCGGGCAATTTATTCGGCGGGTGATTCAGGAGTGGCAGTGGGCTTTTTAACTAAAAACTGGCGGAATAGCTCGCGGCTTTTCAACGGCTTACCACCCAGATAGGGCTTCAGCGCCATGCGGGTAAAACGCTTGGCGGCGCGCAGTGTGGCGACGTCCGGGAATTCACGATTCGCCAAGGCTTTGAGGTCGCGGCCGGTGAAGCTCAGGTTGTCGACCACCAAACTGGCGATAAAGCCTTTTTCTTCACGATAGCGATAGGTCATGGTGTCACTCACTTCTTCGCCGCTACCGGCGCAGTGGAGAAAATCAACGCCATAGCCGAGGTTATGCAGCAAAGCCAGCTCGAACTGGCGCAGCGACTGTTCCGGAGAGCCGGTGGCTCCCGCCAGATTTTGCAGGCAGTTGAGATAGTCGAAAAATAGCGACGAGTAGTTGGTCTCTTGCTCGAGGACGCGGGCCACCAGTTCATTGACGTACAGGCCGCTATACAGCATCAAACCAGAGAGAGGGAGTGCGAGGGAAACTGGCTCAGCGTTGCGCAGAGTTTTGACTTCACCCCGGCCGCTCCAGCGAACTAATAAAGGCGTAAAAGGCTGCAAGCAGCCTTTTAAGTTTGACCGACGACCGCGCGCACCCTTTGCCAGAATGCGCACGCGCCCCTGTCCTTCAGTGAAGAGATCCAGCATCAGGCTGGTTTCACTGTAAGGTCGCCCATGTAAAACAAATGCGCGTTGCCAGCCTTCCATAGGCGGGGACCTTATAAATCGTCTACATAACCCAAGCTGCGCAGCGCACGTTCGTCATCTGCCCAACCGGATTTAACCTTGACCCACAGCTCAAGGTGAACTTTCGCTTCGAACATGTTTTCCATGTCCTGACGCGCTTCAATACCAATGGTTTTGATTTTTGAGCCTTTGTTGCCGATGACCATTTTCTTCTGGCCTTCGCGCTCAACTAAAATCAAGCCATTGATGTCATAACCGCCGCGCTCGTTAGTGACAAAGCGTTCAATTTCAACGGTTACCGAGTAAGGCAGCTCTTCACCCAAGAAACGCATCAGCTTTTCACGGATGATTTCTGACGCCATAAAGCGCTGCGAACGGTCAGTAATGTAATCTTCAGGGAAGTGATGAATCGCTTCCGGCAGACGCTTACGCACGATGCTGGCGATAGTATCAACGTTGATACCTTTCTCCGCAGACATTGGCACGATGTCGATGAAGTTCATCTGCTCGCTGAGGAACTGCAAGTGTGGCAGCAGCTTGGACTTGTCAGTCACGTTGTCGATTTTATTGATAGCCAGCAAGACAGGTGACTTCAGATCACGCAGCTTGTTCACTACCATTTCGTCGTCCGGCGTCCAGTGGGTGCCTTCAACCACGAAAATAACCAATTCAACATCACCGATTGAGCTGCTCGCAGCACGGTTCATCAGGCGGTTAATGGCCCGTTTTTCTTCAATATGTAACCCAGGGGTGTCAACGTAGATAGCCTGATAAGGGCCTTCAGTATGGATGCCCATAATACGGTGACGGGTAGTTTGTGGTTTGCGTGAAGTAATGGAGATCTTCTGCCCCAATAATTCATTCAACAAAGTAGATTTGCCAACGTTAGGTCGGCCTACGATGGCGACAAAGCCACAGTAATTTTTTTCTTCGCTCATTCAAGCTCCAGCTGTATCAGCGCTTGTTCCGCTGCCGCCTGCTCGGCTTTTCTGCGACTTGAACCGGTTCCTACAACCGGCTGGCTCAAGCCACTGACCTGGCAGTGGATGGTAAACTCCTGATCGTGTGCTTCACCGCGAACCTGCACAACCAGATAAGAAGGCAATGGCAGATGGCGACCTTGTAAAAACTCCTGCAAACGGGTTTTTGGGTCTTTCTGCTTATCACCGGGACTGATTTCGTCAAGACGACTACGGTACCAGTCAAGAATCAATCTTTCGACATTCTGGATATCACTGTCCAAGAACACGCCGCCGATGAGTGCCTCCACCGTATCCGCGAGAATAGACTCGCGGCGGAAACCACCACTTTTCAATTCTCCCGGCCCTAAACGCAAGCACTCGCCGAGATCAAATTCACGCGCCATTTCTGCCAATGTATTTCCGCGAACCAAAGTGGCACGCATGCGACTCATATCGCCTTCATCAACGCGAGGAAAACGGTGATAAAGAGCGTTGGCGATAACAAAACTAAGGATTGAGTCACCCAGGAATTCTAAACGCTCGTTATGTTTGCTGCTGGCGCTGCGGTGAGTCAGTGCCTGCAATAAGAGCTCCTGCTGTTGAAAAGTGTAGCCCAGCTTTCGCTGTAGCCTGTTTATTACGATGGGATTCATGAGTTACCAATAGATCAAGAATGCGTCAAAAACTTCAGCATACGGAACAGGCCTGCTTCGCCTTAAGCCAATCCAAAGCTGTTTCGTTTGCAGTGGCTCCCTCTATTCTTTTTAAATCTCGTCACTTAATGACCCATTTAAAAATCGGGGAGCCAACTTTTATCGCTCGAAAGTGTATTCTACAACGTGTGGAAATATATTGCTGCGGAAATAGACCGCAACGAATTAATGAATTCCACCAATGCGGCTCAGGCGAACACCTGTTGGCCACTCACCTTCCTGCTTTTTAAAACTCATCCAAATACCCGAGGCACGGCCCACCAGATTTTTCTCTGGTACAAAGCCCCAATAACGGCTGTCGGCGCTATTGTCGCGGTTATCACCCATCATGAAATAATGACCGGCAGGAACCACCCAAGTACCCATAGGCTGGCCCGGTTGCTGATAATAGGCACCCAGTTGGTCACGCGCGCCAGGAACAGCCAGAATATTATGGGTCACATTGCCCAAGGTTTCCTGACGTTCTAACAGGCGAATACCGTCTTGAGGCACATTCTCAGTCGGAGGAATTTCAAAGAAGCCGCTGGTGGCTTCACTGCCGCTAGCCTGACCGAAAGTCTGGACGAAACCGCTCGCTTTACCTTCATCATAAGTCACAGCCAGCGCGGTGCTGCAATTCTGTCCACTGTTACAAGCAGGCTGAACAGTAACCTGTTTGCTGAAGGGATCATAAGTCACGCGATCGCCCGGCAGGCCTACTAAACGTTTGATGTAATCCACACTTGGATTTAATGGGTATTTGAATACCACGACATCACCGCGTTTTGGCTCGCCGGTTGGGATCAGTTTGGTCTGAGTAATAGGATCTTTCAGGCCATAAGCGTATTTTTCAACCACGATGAAATCGCCGATTAACAGCGTTGGCATCATTGAGCCTGACGGAATTTGGAAAGGTTCATAAATGAATGAACGCACCACAAATACCACCAGAAGCACAGGGAAAACAGAGGCGCAGGTTTCCACCCAGCCCGGCTGTTTTGCTGCTTTGCTCAGCGTCTTCTCATCGATGGCGCCAGCAGTTTCTACCTTGAGAGCGGCAATCTTTGCCCGGCGAGCAGGGGCAAGTTTGAAACGATCAAGACACCAGATAATCCCCGATACCAGCGTTGCAATCGCCAGAATCAAGGCAAACATGTTAGCCATGCATACTCCTACCGCTCATTGGGGGCTTATTTGCCGTCTTTACCAACATGGAGAATCGCCAGGAATGCTTCCTGAGGTAACTCAACGTTACCTACTTGTTTCATGCGCTTCTTACCATCTTTCTGTTTCTGTAGCAGTTTCTTCTTACGGCTAACGTCACCGCCGTAGCACTTAGCCAAGACGTTTTTACGCAGCTGTTTTACGGTTGAACGCGCAATGATGTGGGCACCAATCGCGGCCTGAATCGCAATGTCGAACTGCTGACGCGGGATAAGCTCCTGCATCTTTTCAACCAGCTGGCGACCACGGAACTGTGAGTTACCACGGTGAGTGATCAGCGCCAGCGCATCCACGCGATCGCCGTTGATTAACACATCAACGCGCACCATGTCAGAGGCCTGGAAACGTTTAAAGTTGTAATCCAGTGAAGCGTAGCCGCGAGAGGTTGATTTCAGACGGTCGAAGAAGTCGAGAACCACTTCCGCCATCGGAATTTCATAGGTCAGTGCAACCTGATTGCCGTGATAAACCATGTTGGTCTGCACGCCACGCTTTTCAATACACAGGGTGATCACGCTGCCCAGATACTCTTGCGGCATCAGCATGTGACACTCAGCAATCGGCTCACGCAGTTCTTGAATGTTGTTCAGCGCCGGCAGTTTTGACGGGCTATCGACATAAATCACTTCGCCGCCGGTGGTTTCTACTTCGTAGACTACCGTTGGTGCGGTGGTGATCAGGTCCAGATCGTATTCACGCTCCAGACGCTCTTGAATGATCTCCATGTGCAGCAAACCAAGGAAGCCACAGCGGAAGCCGAAGCCCAGCGCGGTAGAGCTTTCTGGCTCATAGAACAGTGAGGCGTCATTCAGGCTAAGTTTGCCCAAAGCGTCGCGGAAGTTTTCATAGTCGTCGGAACTAACCGGGAACAGACCCGCGTAAACCTGTGGTTTAACCTTCTTAAAGCCTGGAAGCGCTTTATCAGCAGGATTACGTGACAGCGTCAGGGTATCGCCAACCGGCGCGCCGAGGATGTCTTTGATGGCGCAAACCAACCAGCCAACTTCCCCGCAACCCAGTGAGTCACGGTCAACGCGTTTTGGTGTGAAAATACCCAGACGGTCGGCGTTATACACCTGTCCGGTACTCATCACTTTAATTTTGTCACCCTTTCTCAGGGTGCCGTTTTTGATTCGAATCAGGGACACAACGCCCAGATAGTTATCGAACCATGAGTCGATGATCAGCGCCTGCAGAGGAGCTTCTGGATCACCTTCCGGCGGCGGAATATCACGCACTAAGCGCTCCAGCACTTCTGGAACACCCAAGCCGGTTTTCGCCGAGCAGCGCACAGCATCTGTGGCATCAATGCCCACGATATCTTCGATCTCTTGAGCAGCACGCTCAGGATCCGCAGCTGGCAGGTCGATTTTGTTCAGAACCGGAACCACTTCCAGATCCATTTCCATCGCCGTATAGCAGTTCGCCAGCGTCTGGGCTTCTACGCCCTGCCCGGCATCCACCACCAGCAATGCGCCTTCACAGGCAGCAAGGGAGCGGGATACTTCGTAGGAGAAGTCAACGTGCCCTGGGGTATCGATGAAGTTCAGGTGGTAGGTTTCGCCATCCTGAGCTTTGTAATCGAGGGTGACGCTTTGCGCTTTGATGGTGATCCCGCGCTCGCGTTCCAGGTCCATTGAGTCAAGAACTTGCGCTTCCATTTCACGATCTGACAGGCCACCGCAGATTTGAATAATACGATCGGACAGCGTCGACTTACCGTGGTCAATATGAGCGATGATGGAAAAGTTTCTTATGTTCTTCATTATAAAGAGTTTCTACCTTGGTATTTCTGAATCATTCGCCATAAAAACACAGCGACGGTTTGTAAGTTGGCTGTCTTTCGCCTGAGTCGCAGCATTCTACATGTCAGGGGCCTGAAAACCTAGTCTCACCGCCACGGAACTCTGGATTATGCACTGATTCCTGTCAGCAAATCCCCCCGTAAATGCAATAAGTTGTAAGCAGTTAGCGAACTGACTCAAATAACCATTTTTCATAGCCACTGGGAGGCTGGGACTTTAGGAAAATGCTCATATACTCACCAGCAAAAAAGCCTTTAAATAACTGTTATAAAAGAATTTATTAGCATTTTATTTTTCACTTTTTTAACTTTTTTGCTTTATTTTTCAATCCGGTTACTAAGGTTAGCATCATGATCAATGAAGGGCGTTTGCTAAGTCAGCACGGCTTTGCCAGAGTCAATTCCTGGATCACCATGGTTCTCGCCACATTATTAATCGTTGGCGGTGCAGTCCAGGTGGTATTTTTGCTTGCTCTGGGAAGGTCAAGCGACGGCGGATTGTATGTCATCACCCTCACGGCGATTTTCAGTATCGCCTTGGGCATCGCTATATTTATTTTCCGGCATATTCTTAAGCCGAAACAAACCTATCAACTGCATGAAAATGGAATTCTGGCGATTAATGAACGGGAGCATAAAAACCGTTTTATTCCCTTCGAAAGAATCACTGAGATATATAGATTCCGAACCGGCAAGTACTCCAGAAAAATACTTAATACTATGGCTTTCCGCGAAGGCAATAGTACTCATTGGCATAAAATAACGCCCAATATTGCTCATGCCGAAAGACTGGTTGAAGTGATCAAAAATGAGCAATTGATGACTAAAGGCCCGCAGGCTCTGAATATTCTGGCCAATGACGGTAGCGTGGTTTTCACTTATCACGCAGCTGCCAGATGCGGCATTCGTCACTTATTTGCTAATACTCTCATGGGGTTAAATGAGAAGAAATTGCGGCTGAGTGCGCGTTTCCTCACTTCTGACGATGGAATTTGTATCCCGGTTGAAGAGATTCAATATATCAGCGGCGGCGCTAACAGCCAGATGATCCACCTGATGGACGGTAACAGGCGCATTCTTTTCTCAGTGTTATATACGTCTCTATTTAACGCCGATCTGTTCATCGCGCTGATTGAGCATATGATTCAAAATAGAATCCCAATCAGAAATTAGCGTCAACCTATTAGCAGCAAAAGCGTGGCGATATAAACAAAAATCGCCGCCCTTGGGCAGCGATTTTTTAATCTTTAGCTTGGTATTAAAGCAGAAATTATGGCGCGATATGCGCGTTATCCGTTTGGAAGCGGAATGCGTCTGGCGGTAAGCCAATCTGCAAAATAACCGGCTGATACCCAGCCTGCTTCTCAAGGCTGGTCGCTAACGCGCGGGCCAGCAGAAAACCAGCAACGCCGCCAGTCACCGCGCCTACTACCGAGTAAAGATCACTTTGTGTAAGCCACTGCAACAACCCGCCGCCCAGAATAACGCCCAGTAAAGGGGTCATATAGACCAGAAGCGCGGAGCGAATCAGGTTACCTTCGGTAATACCCAGCTCAACTTTCTGCCCCGGCTGGAGCTGTTCGGCAATATGTACTTGTAGATTATGTTCGGTTTGCGGGCCTAGCTCATTGAGCACGCGCGCACCGCAACCAGAGCGTGAATGGCAGCTGCTACAACCTGCCTGCGTTTCACAACGCAGCTTAGCGATACCGTCCTGCCACGAAACTACTGTGGCCCATTCTTTCAACATATCAAGTACCTAACCTTTTAGGGTGTCGCGAACACGATGCTATCGGCAATGCGTTTCGCAGTTGCAGGTGGTAATTCACCTACGACCGTAATTTCATTAGCGTTACGAACTTCTGTCTGCACCGTGCGACGCCCCTGTCGGACAAGCTGCTCTGAAGGGCCGCTGGTGGTGGCATTAACGTTAACTGAGAAACTGAAAAGCCCGTCGGAATATAAGCGTGATTCTACCGCGACAGGGACATTTGGCAAGTTTCTGCGGCTACGGGCGACTTCTTTCACACCGTCAGGTAACCATTTTGGCTGCCAGGTAAAAGTAGCTTTTTCGCCCTCCGGCACGGAGAGAACCGGCGGCAAGGTCGCTTTTTCCAGCCCGGTGAGTGCCCCTTTGACTTCATCATCATCCACAAAGGAGATCACGCGGAACTGCTCTAAGGTTTCACCATCCCGATCCAGAAGATCGACGCGCAGCGGCAGCTTAGTCTCTTCATCAACCCAGATAACATAGCTAAAGCGCGTGCCATCACGGGACACCACGCGAACCACCTGGCTTAAGCGATCGACAGCGCGACCACGGCCAACGGGGATAAAATCGTAGTATTTCGCCAGGCGAGAAAAATCACTGAACACCACGGTCGGCAGTGAATCAACGATATGGTCACCATCGAGGGTAAAAGGCTGAAGCCCGGTCTCGAAGTAACTGATCTCTTTGCCACGCTGGACGATTTCGCGCCGAGGACCGTCCATTAGGACGAGCTGTGCGAGAGGGATATGATCGGAGATAGCATGACGATAGCGATAGGAATCAATTCCCTGCTTCGTGATGCTAATGAAGGCGATTTCATAATTTAGTGACTGGCTCGCCTTGCTCATCTCTTGCAATAACGCCTCGGAAGTAGGTTCTGCCGAGGCGATTGCAGGAGTTAACAGGCTACCGGTCAGTAAACAAACGGCAAACCAAATTTGCTTCATTACTGCGTTTGCATTCCTAAAGACTGAGTTCCGGGTACTTGAACCGCTGCCTGTTGAGGCGTGGCAGTTTCCAACTGAAGTTGATCAGAATGCAATCTACGTTGCAGCTCATAATCCTGCAAAAGAGCATTAATGCGTTTGCGCTGTTCCTGCACGTTTTGCTTGCCATCAAACGAAGTACTTTCACTCGTTGGCACGCCAAAACTCACTGGAGAAGCTTTGCCAATAATAGGCACAGTGTTGAACGCAGGCGTTTCTGGCGAAGCACCAGAAGCGTCAGGCTGGTTGTAGTATTGAACACCAGCGATGACCGCCAGAGAAACGCATGCCGCCACGCCAACTTGCGTCAGTTGGCTCGCCCATGGGCGAACTTTATGCCAGAAAGGCATTTTCTCCCATGAATGAGGTTGCGGTTGCGACTCAGGAACAGCACCAGGAACTAGCTTAGCTGGCTCATTCGCCAACGCAGCAGCAACGCGGTCTGCAATATCAAGATGCACGACATTTCCCATATCACCGCGCATGGTGTCGCGGATCAAGTGATAACTCTGCCAGCTTTGTTGAAGCGTTTTATCATCCGACAGCGAATTCAGCAGTTCGGAATCTAATGCTTCACCATCCATTAGAGCGGAAAGCTTTTCTTTCTGCATGCCTAGTACCCTTCCAGTGTCCGCCATCGTTAACGCTGAATCAGCGGTTGAACTTTATTATCAATAGCTTCCCGGGCACGGAAAATACGGGATCTTACCGTACCCACGGGGCAGTCCATGATGGCGGCTATTTCTTCGTAGCTCAATCCATCTAACTCCCTTAAGGTGATCGCCATGCGGAGATCTTCAGGAAGTGCTTCAATAGTACGGAAAACTATCTGCCGTAACTCTTCTGACAACATCAAATTCTCAGGGTTCGAAATTTCTTTTAATGCACCGCCACTTTCGAAGTTTTCAGCATCATTTGCATCTACATCGCTAGAAGGCGGTCGGCGGCCCTGAGCCACCAGATAATTCTTCGCCGTGTTGACCGCGATACGGTACAACCACGTATAAAAAGCACTGTCGCCGCGGAATGACTCTAACGCGCGATAGGCTTTAATGAATGATTCTTGAACCACATCAGGCACATCGCCTTGTGGTACGTAGCGGGAAACAAGGCTCGCTACTTTATGCTGGTAACGGACTACCAGTAAATTGAACGATTTCTGATCACCTTTCTGGACCCGCTCGACCAGAACCTGATCTGCTAACTGCTCGCTCATCCGAGGTAAAGTCTCCCCAAAACTATCTCCGCGCATAAAGTAGTACTGCCAGCTATCATCATTATATTCCTGAGCAAGTACTGCTTGGAGTTCACATGAAACGTTAAGTTCCACATCGCTGTTGTTTTTTCTATTAAAGTCTCAAGTCCGTGGCTTTTGCCAGGATGTTTAGGCTAACATGAATTTCACTCTTCTTCTGCAAACATCATACGCTATGCAACCTTCATCTGAATTTGTCAGCGATGTCTTGATCATCGGAAGTGGTGCTGCCGGTCTATCACTCGCCTTACGGCTGGCTGACCATTGTAGCGTCACCGTTCTCAGCAAGGGACCTTTAAACGAAGGTTCAACCTTTTATGCCCAAGGTGGCATCGCGGCAGTATTCGATGAAACTGACAGCATTAGCTCGCACGTAGATGACACGCTGATTGCCGGTGCCGGTTTATGTGACAAAGAAGCCGTGGAGTTTATCGCCGGTAATGCGCGCCATTGCGTGCAGTGGCTGATAGACCAAGGCGTGCTGTTTGACACTGAAACCAACGCCAGCTCCGAAGAGCGATATCACCTCACTCGCGAGGGCGGCCATAGCCACCGCCGAATTCTGCATAGTGCTGATGCTACTGGTAAAGAAGTAGAGACTACGCTGGTAGGTAAAGCAAGAAATCACCCGAATATTTGCGTGAAAGAGCGCTATAACGCGGTCGACCTTATCACCTCCAGCAAGATTGGTTTACCGGGCACCCAGCGCGTGGTCGGGGCTTATGTCTGGAATCGCCAGAAAGAGCAGGTCGAAACCTTCCGTGCGAAAGCCGTGATTCTTGCCACCGGCGGCGCAGCCAAAGTCTATCAATACACCACCAACCCCGATATTTCCTCCGGGGATGGCATTGCGATGGCGTGGCGCGCGGGCTGCCGGGTCGCCAACCTTGAGTTCAACCAGTTCCACCCGACCTGCTTATACCATCCGCAGGCAAGAAACTTTCTGCTAACTGAAGCCCTGCGCGGCGAGGGGGCTTATCTCAAGCGCCCGGACGGCAGCCGCTTTATGCCAGATTTCGACCCGCGTGGCGAACTCGCGCCGCGCGACGTGGTGGCTCGCGCCATTGACCACGAGATGAAACGCCTCGGCGCGGACTGCATGTATCTCGACATCAGCCATCGCCCGCCGGAATTCATCATGCAGCACTTCCCGATGATTTACGAAAAGCTGCTGTCGCTGGGTATTGATCTGACCAAAGAAGCCATCCCGATTGTTCCTGCCGCCCACTACACCTGCGGCGGTGTGATGGTCGACCAACACGGGCGCACCGATCTTGATGGCCTGTATGCCATCGGCGAAGTGAGCTATACCGGCCTGCACGGCGCTAATCGCCTGGCGTCAAACTCCCTGCTGGAGTGCGTAGTTTACGGTTGGTCGGCGGCAGAGGACATTATCAAGCGCCTGCCTCACGCCAAGCTGGCCAAACAGCTACCGCCTTGGGATGAGAGCCGGGTTGATAACTCGGATGAACAAGTGGTTATTCAGCATAACTGGCACGAATTGCGCCTGTTTATGTGGGACTACGTAGGAATTGTGCGTACCACCAAGCGCCTTGAGCGCGCACTGCGCCGCATCATGACTCTCCAGCAGGAGATTGATGAGTATTACGCTAACTTCAGAATTTCCAACAACTTGCTGGAACTGCGCAACTTGGTACAAGTAGCCGAACTGATTGTTCGCAGCGCGATGGAGCGTAAAGAGAGCCGTGGGTTGCACTTCACACTCGACTACCCTGACCTGCTCGACGAGCCTCAGCCAACCATTCTTCAGCCTTAATAGAGTGGCGACCAGTGCGACGGATCGCGCTGGCTGCCCCTTCACTCAATAATTCAGATAGAAATCAGCGATTAAAGCGCGAAACTCCGGGCTATAAACCCCTTCGCGCTCGCGCAAATCCATCTCTTGAAGACAGGCCTCGGTAGGTTGTTTACAGAGCACTATCAGCAGGCGATTCAGCGGCTTACCGGGGCGATCGCGCACGGCAAGGCGGCTGAAAGTGAACCATCCTGCTTGCTGCGCTTTGGCTTCGAGTTGCAATCCAAGATCATAAGGCAGCACCACGCAGAACTTGCCACTAGGCTGCAAAAGCTTATCGGCACAGTCGAGCAAGGCGGCGTGAGTCAGACTCTCAGTATAACGGGCGGTATTGCGCGCCTCATCGCGGCAAGCCACGGCGGCCTCGAAATAAGGCGGATTGCTGACAATCAGGTCATAATGAGCCGGATGGGATTGGGCGACGAGATTGATATCTTGCGCGAAAACCTGAAGTCTTACGGCCCAAGGCGAAGCCTGAAAATTTTCGGCGGCCTGCTCGGCTGCGGGAATATCCAGCTCGACGGCATCAATCCGGACCGACTCGCCAGTTCTTTGCGCCAGCATCAGGGCGATAAGACCACTGCCTGAGCCGATATCCAGCACTCGAGTGGCTTGCTCAACCGGCGCCCAGGCCCCGAGCAGCACGCCGTCGGTACCGACTTTCATTGCACAGCGATCGTGTGCCACAAAAAACTGTTTAAATGTAAATCCATTACGCCGCATTGGCTGGCTGACCTTGACTTCGTTCACCACATTTTCACCATTAAACCATCAGCAAGACGGCCTGATATCCAGAACTGACGTAGCATAGGGGAAACATTCGGCAAGGAAAAGCCACGCTAGCCGCTTAAATAGGTGAAGATCGCGCCTAACACGTCTATAATCGGCGCCCCAAGTAGAGGTAGACCATGACTGTAACGAATTTTTCCGAACTCGAACTCGATGAACGCCTAATAGACGCCCTGAGCGAAAAAGGCTATAGCCGCCCGACTGTCATTCAGGCAGAGGCCATTCCGCCAGCGATGGACGGACGCGATGTGTTGGGTTCGGCTCCTACCGGCACCGGCAAAACAGCAGCGTTCTTGCTGCCTGCATTGCAGCATTTGCTGGATTTCCCGCGTAAGAAATCTGGTCCGCCACGTATTCTTATTCTGACGCCAACCCGCGAACTTGCGATGCAGGTCGCTGAACAGGCGCGCGAACTCGCCAAGCACACTGATTTAGATATCGCCACCATCACTGGCGGCGTGGCGTATATGAACCACGCCGAAGTCTTTAGCGAAAATCAGGACATCGTGGTCGCCACCACGGGCCGCTTGCTGCAATACATCAAAGAAGAAAACTTTGACTGCCGCGCCATTGAAACGCTGATCCTTGATGAAGCCGACCGCATGCTGGACATGGGCTTCGCGCAAGATATCGAAACCATTTCCGCCGAAGCGCGCTGGCGCAAACAGACGTTGCTGTTCTCTGCAACGCTGGAAGGCGAAGCCATTCGCGAGTTTGCCGAACGCATTCTGACCGAGCCGGTTGAGATCGAAGCCGATCCTTCTCGCCGCGAGCGCAAAAAGATTTTGCAGTGGTACTACCGCGCCGATGACGTCGCGCACAAGACCCAGATGCTGATCCACCTTCTGAATCAAGAAGATGTCACCAAGTCGGTGATCTTCGTGCGTAAACGCGAGCGCGTGCACGAGCTGGTTGCCTGGCTGCGTGAAGCAGGGATCAACTCCTGCTATCTTGAAGGGGAAATGGTTCAGGTTAAACGTACTGAAGCTGTAAAACGCATGGTTGAAGACCGCGTTAATGTGCTGGTTGCCACCGATATCGCCGCGCGCGGTCTGGATATCAACGACATCAGCCACGTGTTCAACTTCGACCTGCCGCTGACCGCAGACACCTACCTGCACCGTATCGGCCGTACTGGCCGTATGGGCCGCAAAGGGACTGCGATCTCCTTCGTCGAGGCGCATGACCATCTGCTGCTGGGCAAAATTGGCCGTTACCTGAATGAGCCACTTAAGCCGCGCGTGATTGATGAGCTGCGACCGAAGACCAAAGCGCCAAGCGAGAAAACCACCGGCAAGCCGTCGAAGAAGGTGCTGGCGAAGCGTAAAGAGAAGCAAAAAGAAGCGCAGGTGAAATCAAAAGTTAAAGTGAAAGTGCGCCACCGCGACAGCAAAAACGTCGGTAAACGCCGCGTGAAAGCTGAAGCAGACAGCAAAGGCAGCGCGAAATAAGCCCCCTGAGCTTTCTCTAAAGCATAAAAAAACCGCCAATTAAGGCGGTTTTTTATTATCTTAGCTTTTCACTGCTCAATAGGTCTATTGAGCGAAAGATTACAGACTTTCAGTGAAAGTACGGGTGATCACGTCGCGCTGCTGTTCTGGCGTCAGTGAGTTGAAACGTACCGCATAGCCTGAAACACGAATAGTCAGCTGTGGGTACTTTTCAGGATGCTTCACAGCATCTTCCAAGGTTTCACGGCGCATCACGTTGACATTAAGATGCTGGCCACCCTCAACGCGAACCGTTGGCTGGAACTCCATCGGCACTTCGCGATACTCGATTTGGCCCAGTTCGCTGACTGCGACAATCTGATCTTCTTCATAGCCCGCTTTTGCACATACGCAGCGCGCTTCTGCTTTCTCGTCATCCAGCAGCCAGAAAGAGTTTTTCAGTGCTTCATTATTGGCTTTAGTGATTTGAATACCGGTGATCATGTGTTGCCTCCATTAATGGCTACGATACTGTAAACAAGCTGCCGCCAAGGAATGACAGCAATACCTTGCTCCTGATGACCTGTATAACAGTTGGGCACCCCGCGTTCCTTGATAAATATCAACTTTAGCCTTGGGGTGTTAGGCGCCCTGCGGCAAATTTATGTTTTATATCAATTTTTTCCAGCCCCTCCCTTCAATTAATATTGTTAAATATCAATTAAATTTGATCGGCCCTGATACACCCTGCTGTTTGCATTTTGATAACAGGGTAAGGTTTCACTCAAATCCGCTTGCAGGTAAGCTAACGCGATTGAAATTACAAACAAAAGGAGCGCGTTAATGTCCACGACCCTGACATGGCATGACGTCATTGGTGCCGAAAAAGAACAACCCTACTTCATTGATACCCTGAAGTATGTCGCCAGCGAACGCGCGGCGGGAAAAACGATCTATCCTCCGCAGGCTGACGTGTTCAACGCCTTCCGCTCCACCGAACTGTGCGATGTTAAAGTAGTGATCCTGGGCCAAGACCCTTACCACGGGCCGAATCAGGCACACGGCCTCTCCTTCTCCGTTCGCCCGGGAATTCCTGCTCCACCCTCTTTAGTTAACATGTACAAAGAGCTGGCGACTGACATTCCGGGCTTCGAGCGCCCCTCCCACGGCTACCTGCAAAGCTGGGCTGACCAAGGCGTGCTGCTGCTCAATACCGTGCTGACCGTCGAAGGCGGTCAGGCTCACTCCCACGCTAAATTGGGCTGGGAAACCTTCACCGATAAAGTGATAGCAGCGCTGAATGAACATCGCCAAGGCGTGGTGTTCCTGCTGTGGGGCTCACACGCGCAGAAGAAAGGCAGCTTTATTGATACTCAGCGCCACCACGTGCTGAAAGCGCCGCACCCTTCGCCGCTGTCGGCCCATCGCGGTTTTCTCGGCTGCAAACACTTCTCCGCTACCAATGAATTGCTGAAAAAACAGGGGCTGGAGCCGATAAACTGGATGCCAGAACTTCCCGCTTAACTGTTGATTATGCAAACAAAAAAGGCATCCCGAAGGATGCCTTTCTAACAAAAGCGACAGGCTTATGCCTTGGCTTTTGACACCGCAACCATCGCAGGGCGAAGCAGGCGACCGTTCAGCGTGTAACCTTTCTGCATAACCATCATGACGTGGTTAGGCGCCAAGTCTTCTGACTCCATCAGCGTCATTGCCTGATGCAGTTCAGGATTGAAAGGCACGTGAATGTCGGCAACCACTTCCAGACCAAACTTGCGGACGGCATCCAGCAGTGATTTCAGCGTTAATTCAACACCTTCGACCAGAGCAGTCAGTTCGGCGTTAGATTTATCCGCCATGTCGAGCGCACGTTCCAGGTTATCAATAACCGGCAACAGCTCACCGGAGAATTTCTCCAGTGCGAATTTATGGGCTTTCTCAATATCCAGCTCGGTGCGGCGGCGGATATTTTCCACTTCCGCTTTAGCACGCAGCAAGCTATCACGCTCGCGCTGCTGAGCTTCTTTCAATTGATTTTCCAGTTCTGCAATACGCTCGTCGCGCGGATCAACGACGTCTGCCGCCTCAGTTTCCGCTTCCGTATGCAGCGCTTGCTCCTGATTTAACTCATCAGAGACTTGCTCGTTAGGCGTCTTATGTTCTTTACTACTCATGAATATCTCCGCGTTTTAGCATTAATCTTGCTACTGGGCTTATTATGGGGATCAAAACCGTTGTTTCAAGGTTTGCTTTTAAAGGTTCAGACATAATGCAGGCGTGACAAAAGCCTATTGAGGATAACCACCGCAATGAATAAAAAATTTGAGTGCATAGGCATCGTTGGCCACCCCCGCCATCCATCAGCACTCGCCACCCATGAAATGCTTTATCACTGGCTGGTCTCCAAGGGCTATGAAGTGATGGTGGAACGCACGGTGGCTCAAGATCTTAAGCTGGAAGGCGCACAAACCGGCAGCCTTGCAGATATCGGTAAAAAGGCCGATTTAGCCGTTGTCGTCGGGGGTGACGGGAACATGCTGGGCGCAGCGCGGGTGCTGGCGCGCTATGACATCAAAGTCATCGGCGTCAACCGCGGTAACCTCGGTTTTCTTACCGATCTTGACCCCGATAACGCCTTGCAGCAGCTTGACGACGTGTTAAAAGGGGAATACCTCAGCGAGCAGCGTTTCCTGTTGGAAGCCCTTGTTCGTTGCGAAGACCGCCAATGCCGCGTCAGCACGGCGATCAATGAAGTGGTGCTTCACCCCGGCAAAGTTGCACATATGATTGAATTTGAAGTCTATATTGATGACAAATTCGCCTTCTCACAGCGCTCCGATGGCCTGATTATCTCGACGCCGACCGGCTCTACTGCCTACTCGCTTTCCGGCGGCGGCCCGATTTTAACCCCCACGCTGGATGCCATCGCGCTGGTGCCGATGTTCCCTCACACCCTGTCGGCCAGACCCTTGGTGATTAACAGTAGCAGCACCATCTGCCTGAAATTCTCTAATATCAGCAGTGACTTAGAGATAAGTTGCGACAGTCAAATCGCCCTGCCGATTCAGCAAGGGGAAGAAGTGGTGATTCGCCGTAGTGACTACCACCTCAACTTGATCCACCCAAAAGACTATAGCTATTTCAATACGTTGAGCACCAAACTAGGCTGGTCGAAGAAATTGTTCTGATACCAAAGGCTGCCCCAGAAAAAATATTGCGCCAGGGACTTTACTGTATATAAAACCAGTTTATACTGTATGAAATTACAGGTCTGTTGTTTTGTACAGGAAGGTGATCATGCTGGCGCAATTAACTATCAGTAACTTTGCCATCGTTCGTGAGTTAGACATCGATTTTCACAGCGGTATGACGGCAATCACCGGCGAAACCGGCGCAGGTAAATCCATTGCTATCGACGCCTTAGGTTTGTGCCTCGGCAACCGGGCTGATGGCAGCACCGTGCGTCTGGGGGCTAATCGCGCCGATATCTGCGCGCGCTTCACGCTGGCTGACACCCCTTCTGCAAAACAATGGCTGGCCGACAACCAGCTCGACGAAGGTAATGACTGCTTACTGCGCCGCACCATCAGCGCGGACGGTCGTTCTCGCAGCTTTATCAATGGCACCCCTGTCCCGCTTTCCCAAATGCGTGAAATTGGTCAGCATCTGATTCAGATCCACGGCCAGCATGCACACCAACTCCTGCTGAAACCTGAACATCAAAAACAGCTACTGGATGCCTATGCAGACCAGCCACTGCTGCTGGCGCAAATGCGTCAGGCTTACCAGAACTGGCACCAGAGCTGTCGCCAGCTGGCGCAGTATCAACAGCAAGTCACCGAGCGCGAGGCGCGTCGGCAGCTGTTGCAATACCAGTTAAAAGAGCTGAACGAGTTTGCCCCGCAGGCTGGTGAATATGAGCAGATCGACGAAGAGTACAAACTGCTGGCGAATAGCGGGCAGGTGATGTCACTGAGCCAGAACGCGCTCTATTTGCTGGCCGATGGCGACGATCAGAACGTGGTCAGCCTGCTGTATAGCGCTAAAAGCCAATTAACCGAACTGGCTGAAATCGACAGCAAAATTAATGAGCTGATCGTGATGCTCGACGACGCCTCCATCCAAATCAGTGAAGCCAGCGATGAGTTGCGCCACTACAGCGAACGGATGGAAATCGACCCTAATCGCCTGTTTGAATTAGAGCAGCGACTCTCTCGCCAACTGAGTTTAGCGAAAAAGCATCACGTTTCTGCCGAAGAGTTGCCAACCCTGCATCGCCAGCTGTTGGACGAGCAGCAGATGCTCGACGATCACGAAACCAATCAGGCAGAACTCAGCGAAGCCGTTAACCTGCACTATCAGCAAGCACTTAGCATTGCCCAGCAGCTGCACGATAAACGGCAGTTCTACGCGGATGAACTGACTCGCCTGATCACTGACAGCATGCAAAGCCTGTCGATGCCACACGGTAAATTTAAGATTCAAGTTCAGTTTGTTCCCGAGCATTTAAGTCAGGAAGGTGCCGATCGTCTGGAATTTCAGGTCACCACCAACCCAGGCCAGCCATTACAGGCTCTGGCGAAAGTGGCCTCCGGCGGTGAACTGTCCCGCATCGCACTGGCAATTCAGGTGATCACGGCGCAGAAAATGGAAACCCCGGCGCTGATTTTCGATGAAGTGGACGTCGGCATCAGCGGCCCTACCGCCGCTATCGTCGGCAGACTGCTGCGCCAGTTGGGTGAGTCTACGCAGGTGATGTGTGTGACCCACTTACCGCAGGTTGCCGGTTGTGGTCATCAACATTATTTTGTGAGCAAAGATACTGACGGGGAAGCTACTGAAACCCAAATGAATCGTCTGGATAAAAAAGCCAGATTGCAGGAACTAGCGCGTCTGCTGGGCGGTAGCGAAGTCACCAGAAACACCCTTGCTAACGCCAAAGAACTGCTCGCAGCTTAAAAAGCTCAACTTTTTTACGATTCTGCGGTCATACAGGTGCCCTGCAAAGGTTTCAAACTGATGAAAGGTCTATTATCATCGGCATCTTATGCCCTAAAGGAATGTAACGACTATGCGCTGTAAAACGCTAACTGCCGCCGCAGTAACTCTTGTAATGTTGACTGCGGGCTGTTCCACACTGGAAAAGGTGGTTTATCGGCCTGACATCAATCAGGGGAACTACTTGGCTCCTGCTGATGTTCAAAAGATTCATACCGGCATGACCAAGCAACAAGTGGCTTATGTCCTTGGTACCCCGATGCTGGACGACCCGTTTGGTAATGACACTTGGTACTACGTTTTCCGCCAGCAGCCTGGCCATGAAGGCGTGAAGCAACAAACCTTGACGCTGACCTTTAACCAAGCGGGAACGCTGACTAACGTTGATAACAAACCTGCGTTAAGCGACAAGAATTAATTTCCCTCCTGATGCTTGCTGGCAGCAGCCAGAATCCATCCTCGGGGTAAAAAAATAAGGCGCTCAAGGCGCCTTATTTTTTAGACTTTTCTGCTCGCAGACGCCTAAGCTCTTTTGGATCAGCAATCAGCGGCCGGTAAATTTCAATTCGGTCACCGTCAGCGATGATGTCCGCCAGCTTCACGGGGCGACTGTACACGCCAACTTTATTGCTCTTGAGGTCGATATCCTTCCTCAACTCCAATAAACCCGACGCGACAATGGCTTGCTCTACCGTGCTACCTTCTTCCAGCTTCACCGTGCGCAGATACTGCCGTTCAGGTAACGCATAAACCACCTCAACGCGGATCTCAGACACTGTAGACCTCTTTCGCACGCTGGGTGAAAGCCTGAACCATGCTGCCGGCTAGCTCTTTGAATATTTTACCAAACGCCAGTTCGATCAATTTGTTGGTGAATTCGAAATCAAGATTGAGTTCGACTTTGCAGGCCTCTGGGCTCAACGCGGTGAAATTCCAGCCGCCCATTAGCTTGCGGAAAGGTCCATCAACCAATTGCATATCGATGCGTTGATTGCTAAACAGCGTATTGCGCGTGGTAAAAGTTTTGCTGATCCCCGCCTTAGAAACATCAACCGCGGCGGTCATGGAATCTGGGCCTTGCTCAATAATTCGGCTACCCGTACACCCCGGCAGAAATTGAGGATAGGCATCAACATCATTCACTAAGGTGTACATCTGTTCTACGCTGAACGGCACGAGCGCAGAACGACTTATCTGTGGCATATCATTTTCCAAGTATCATAAATCGTACAAATCATACCATTTATCGACCTCGAGACAAAAAACTACCTCGGAGCGAAAGCAACAAAGGCCAAAAAACGCAGGCTGTTACCCCGTGGGGATTTCATTCCCCAATGCTTACAGTATAATAAGTGACACTATGACAAAGAAAAAAGCACATAAACCCGGTTCCGCGACTATCGCGATGAACAAACGCGCTCGCCATGAATATTTCATCGAAGATGAAATCGAAGCGGGGCTTGCTTTGCAGGGATGGGAAGTCAAATCGATGCGCGCTGGTAAAGCAAACATCACTGACAGCTATGTCACATTCCGCGACGGTGAAGCCTTTTTGTTTGGCGCAACTATTCAACCTCTCAATGTGGCGTCGAGTCACATCGTTTGTGACCCTACGCGTACTCGCAAACTCCTGCTCAACAAACGCGAGTTAGAAACGCTTTTCGGTAAGGTCAGTCGCGACGGCTACACCGTTGTTGCACTCTCCCTGTACTGGAAAAACGCCTGGTCGAAAGTTAAAATCGGCCTGGCAAAAGGTAAGAAAGAGCACGACAAGCGCGATGACATCAAAGATCGCGAATGGAAGTTAGACAAAGCACGTATCATGAAGCACGCAAATCGCTAAGCTACTGGCTTAGCATGCAGTTTTTCTGATATACTGCACGACAGTACTTGGGGCTGATTCTGGATTCGACGGGATTTGCGAAGCCCAAGGAGCATGCCGAGGGGCGGTTGGCCTCGTAAAAAGCCGCAAAAAAATAGTCGCAAACGACGAAAACTACGCACTAGCAGCTTAATACCCTGCTCAGAGCCCTCTCTCCCTAGCCTCCGCTCTTAGGACGGGGATCAAGAGAGGTCAAACCTAAAAGAGATCGCGTGGACACCTTGCCTGGGGTGAAAGCGTTAAACCCAATCAGGATAGTTTGTTAGTGGCGTGTCTGTCCGCAGCTAACCGGCGAATGTAAAGACTAGACTAAGCATGTAGTGCCGACGGTGTAGTAATTTCGGACGGGGGTTCAAATCCCCCCAGCTCCACCAAATAAAACAAGGGGTTACGTGAAAGCGTAGCCCCTTTTTCTTTGGAATGGCGGCAAAGTGGCGACAGAGCCAACACAGCCATTTAGTGGTTTTTGTAGAAATGTTCCATTACGAAGTCATATGCACCCCATTCCGTTTTAGCTGGAACAAAGGTTAGGGATTTCCATTCCTTCCCGTTGTGAATCGAAGCACACCATTTTTTGCCAACTGGCCAGATCGCATAAACAGGGTTGCCCTGGTTGCCAAATACCTGCTGCTTGGTCAGCCGCTCCCCTCTCGCCATGAAATAAATCATCACGCCACAAATCCGCAATGAACGCATAAACACCTCTACTTTTTGTCTGGCCACAATTGCACCGCTCAAAATAGAATACTGTACATGCATACAGCAAATCAATTTCAGGGATTTCAGTTTTACAAATCCCATGCAATTCCCCCGCAGCCCTTGCCGTTCCTGGCCTCGCAACGTCTGGCGCTCACTTCAATTTGATCGTTAAGCTGATCGTCTCGAATGACAAAAAGCAAATTATTCTCTTTATTTACAGCACCTTATGATTTTATTTCGATCCTCTTTAGATCGTCCAAACTGAAAAACAATGAAATCCTTTTCAATCTTTTCAGTTTAGGATTGCGTACAAAGCCCCAGGCGTGGCGCGGGCTGGCGCTG